>CAYFQN010000084.1:0-12788 GCA_964345285.1 uncultured Rhodothermales bacterium | reverse complement strand
TGCTATGAGCACACCGCCCTCCACGAATCACGACCCGGCGAGCACATCGCGTCCGGCCGACATGGAGCGTCCCGCGCGCATCCGGCGCGTGGGCATGGACGCCCTAGACGTGGTTCGGCGGCTCAACACGGCCATCTTTGACGAGCAGCGCATCATCAACACGTTCGACCGGGATGATGTGCTCATCCTGCTCGCCCAGGTGGAGAGCCAACCCGTCGGATTCAAAATTGGCTACCGGTTCAAGGCAAAGACGTATTACAGCGCGAAGGGCGGCGTGCTGCCCGCCTTCCGACGACAAGGCATCGCGCGGGCGCTCCTGTACGCCATGATTGGCCGGGTGCGCGACTGGGGGTACACGTCGTTCTTGTTCGACACCTTTCCGAATAAGCACCCAGGGATGACGGTGCTGGGCCTCTCCGAAGGCTTCCGCGTCGTCAAAGCCGGGTACAGCCCACAGTACCAAGACTACCGGCTGCGCTTCGAGAAAGCGTGGTAGCGCCGGTGTAACGATGGTCGCGCCTCGTGCGTTATGCATAGATGAAGCCCAGTCCCACACATCAACCCACCCGACGTCATCGTGTCACGGCTCCTCTATGAAATCGTTGAAGGCCTCCGCATCGCCGGACGGGCCATCTGGGTGAACAAGATGCGGTCGGTGTTGACGACGCTAGGCATCATCATCGGCATTGCATCGGTGACGGGCATGGCGACGGTCATCAACGGGATCGACCGGGAGTTTGAAAGCGCGCTGTCCGAGTTCGGCACCGACGTGTTGTACGTCCGCCGCTGGCCCCTTGCGGGCGGGCCGGGCACGAAGTGGTGGGAGTACATCAATCGCCCGCGCATCCAGCCCGACCTGGCCGACGAGATCATGCAGCGCTCGCGGTACGCCGTCGCCGCCATCCCGTCCACCACCACGCGCCGCACCATCAGCTACCGCAGCACGACGCTGACGGGAGTGACCGTTAACGGCGTCGGGGCCGACTATCCCCGGGTGCGCGATCCCAACCTAGCGACCGGGCGTTTTTTCAGCGCCGTCGAAGCGCGTAGCGCAGACAACGTGGTTGTTATCGGCGCGACGGTGGCCGCGGAGCTGTTCCCTGTGGAGCAGCCGCTAGGAAAAACGATCGGCATCGCCGGGCGGCGTTTCCGCGTGATCGGGACACAGGTGCAACAGGGCAGCGGCGCGGAAGGCGGCTCCTCGGCCGATAATCAAGTCAAAATTCCGTTCGAGACGTTCAACAAGCTATTCGGCGCCCGCCAGCGCAGCATCGACATTGAGGTGAAGGTGGCGAATGTAGCGTCGATGGATCGCGCGGCGGACGAGGTGACGGGCATCGTCCGCGTGGCCCGCAAGCTGGATGCGATGGAAGAGAACAACTTCGAGGTCGCCAGCCAGGAAGACGTGCGCCAGCAGTTTGCGCCGGTCAAGTTTGCGATCTACGGCATCGGTATCTTTCTAACGGCACTGGCGCTGCTCGTCGGGGGCATCGGCGTGATGAATATCATGTTCGTCTCCGTGAAGGAGCGGACGAAAGAAATCGGCATCCGGAAAGCCGTGGGGGCAAAGCGACGAACGATCCTGACGCAGTTCCTCATCGAGTCGATCATCATCTGCCTGATCGGCGGTGCGCTGGGCATTGGCATCTCGGCGGGGCTGACGACGCTGCTCACGAGCCTCCTCGGCGTACAGGCCTTCCTACCGCTGCAGACCGTGATGCTGGCGTTTGGCATTTGTACGGGCGTCGGCATCATCTTCGGGCTCGCGCCAGCGTGGCAGGCCGCTCAGGCCGAGCCGATCGCGGCGCTGCGATACGAGTGAGCAACGCGATCAGGATTTTGAATCTATCACTCTGTGTTCGGTAGCCAAGCAAGAGGTCGCCCATGAACATTCTTGAAGCCTTTCGGATGGCGTGGAACGCACTACGCGCGAACAAGCTGCGCTCGTCGTTGACGTTGCTCGGGATGGTGATCGGCGTGTTCGCTATCATTGCCTCGGTGACGGCGGTGAAGGTGATCGATGTGTACTTCCAAGAGTCGCTGCAGCTGTTCAGCTCCACGACGTTCACCGTGTCCAAAGATCCGGTTGTGCGCACGGGGCAGTGGCGCGGGCGAAGCCGGCCTAACATCACATACGACCAGGCGCGGCGGTTGGCCCGTGAGGTGTCGTACCCAGTGAGCCCGCAGGAATTTTTCGGCATCGATGTGATGCAGTATCAGGACCGCGAGACCGAGCCCAACGTGCGCATCATCGGCACGAATCAGCACTTCATGGGCAACTTCAGCTACGAGATCCAGTCGGGGCGTGGGCTGATCGAGTCCGACGTGCAGTATGCCCGGCCGGTCACCGTCATCTCGCCCGACGTGGCGGAGGTGCTGTTTCCCAATGAGACGCCGCTCGGCAAGACGGTGCAGATCGAGGGCCAGCGCTACGAGGTCGTCGGCGTGCTGGAGTCGAAAGGGAGCTTCCTCGGCAATAGTTTCGACCAGCGGATGTTCGCGCCCATCACGCGGCTATTCAACATCTATGGCCAGCCGCAGCGCGACATCGAACTGGTCAGCGTCCGCGCCCCGAGTGTGCGCGCCGTGCCCAACGCCATGGATGACGTGATCGGCCGGCTGCGCGTCATCCGCGACGTGCCGCCGGGTGAGGAGAACAACTTCGAAATCGACACGAATGACTCCGTGCAGAGCACCTTCGAAAACTTCACGGGTACGCTGACGGCCGGCGGGGCGGGCATCGGGCTAATTGCGCTACTGGCCGCAGGCATCGGCATCATGAACATCATGCTCGTTTCTGTCACGGAGCGCACGCGTGAGATCGGCATTCGCAAGTCGGTGGGCGCCAAGAAGCGCGACATCCTGCGGCAGTTTTTGTTGGAGGCCGTGTTTATGTGCCAGCTCGGTGGCCTCATCGGCATCGGGCTGGGTGCGGCGTTCGGCAATATTGTGGCTATCTACTTCGACATTAGCGCGGCCTTCCCGTGGGCTTGGGCGCTGGCCGGCGTGGGCGCCATGATCGGCATCGCGATGGTGTTCGGCGGGTATCCGGCGTACAAGGCCGCGCGGCTGGACCCCATCGAGTCGCTCCGGTACGAATAAATGGTGGGGCGGTTGTGAGTGTGGGCAGCGCGGGTTTGTTTGTACGAGCATCATTGACCCGCTCCACCACGTTGCCGAACAGCTTCCATGACTTCCACCGACGCTGCCAAGAAAGCGGCCGGCGCGCAGGCTGCCACCTTCATCGATGATGGCATGCGTGTAGGCTTGGGTACCGGTTCCACTACAGCGTACGCCTTGAAGGCCCTCGGACGCCGCGTACGTGAAGGTGGACTCGCCATTCGCGGCGTGCCCACGTCCTTTGCGGCTGAGCGGCTGGCGCGGCAGGTCGGCATTCCGCTCGTCACGCTGGCAGACGGGGGACGCCTCGATATAGCACTGGACGGTGCCGATGAAATTGACGACGCGCTGAACCTGATCAAGGGGCGTGGCGCGGCGCACACGCGAGAGAAGGTCGTCGCCGCACAGGCCGAGCGATTCGTCGTGCTGGCCGATCCGTCGAAGCGGGTGGATCAGCTCGGGACGGCCATGCCGCTCCCGGTCGAGGTGCTGCCCATGGCGGCTGAGCCTGTACTGCGCACGCTCCGCACGTTGGGCGCCGATCCCGAACTGCGAATGGCCGAGCGGAAAGACGGCCCTGTCATCACCGATCAGGGGTTCTGGGTGATCGACGCCTGGTTCAACGGCGGCATCGACGACCTGGCCGCGCTCAACCGCGCACTGTTAGAGACGCCCGGCGTACTCGACCATGGGCTCTTCCTCGGGCTCGCGACGGATGTGCTTATCGGTACGCCCGATGGCTCGGTCGACCACCTTACGTGAGAGGGGCGCGTACAGCCGAACGGGATGCGAAAAGACAGGCAAAAAAGAAAAAGCGCACACCCCTGAGTCAGAGAGGTGCGCGCGTTGGTTTGTGGTCGCAAGGGTGCGACAGGGCGCAGGCCTAGCGGAGACGGAACGTCACCGGCAGCGACATCTGCACCTTCACCGGCTGACCGCGCTGCTTGCCCGGCTTGAACTTCATTTCCTCGACGGCCTCAACAGCGGCCTGGTCGAGGAGCTTGTGCACGCCGCGCGTCACTTGCGGGTTCTGCACGTTGCCCTGCTCGTCCACCACGAACTGGACGAAGACGCGACCTTCGATGCCGGCCTTCTTGGCGAACTCGGGGTACTCAACGGCACCCTGAAGCGCCGCCATACCACCAATCAGCTCGGGGCGATCCTCGACGACAATAAAGACCTCACGCTCTTCCTCCTCTTCTTCCTCTTCGGGGGCGGGCGGAGGCGCCGACGTGTTGAGCGACTCATTTAGGTCGAGAGAGGCATCCAGGTCGATGGCCTCATCTTCAATGATCTCATCATTCGGTACCTCAACCGGGACCGGCGGACGCGGCGGGGGCGGCGGTTGCGTCTCTTGCTCGGTCTGCTGGATCTCTTCCATCTGGACGACTTCCTGCTCCTCCATGACGACCTGGAAGTCAGACTCCTGACGGAGATCGACTCGGAACGCCAGAATGAGCAGAAGGAGCGCGCCGATCATGCCGACCTGGACATATATCGGGTACTGCTTGCGCAGGTCGGCTTTGTCTGTCTTGCGAACACCCATAATTTCGTGGTATTGGTTAGGTTGCTGGTAGCATTACTCCGCTGGTCGCGCTGCCGGTAGGATCCGGCTATCACTATCGTATGAAGTAACTACTAAGAAGGGAGAACATGAGTTTCAAGGGCGACAAGTTCCTAGCGGCTCTGTGCAGCCTTTATCACAATCGTCTAATGATGAATTCCCTATGAGGGGCGGGTGGGACGCGATGGATACCACCACCAGAAGCCGCCCACGGCTGTGGCCAGCCCCAACACGTTCGCCGCGGCGTCGTAGGGCTCGGCAGCTCGGTACGGCAGCTGGGCCTGGTACACCTCGGCCAGCACCGATAGGGCAACTCCAAGCCCAATGAGGGACCACGCGCGTGCTGGAGAGGTCGCCTTGCGCGGCTGGTCGGGCGGGCGACGATGGAGGGCGTGCATCCAGAGGAAGCCAAAGCCCAAGAACATGACGAAGTGGGCCGCCTTGTCAACCTGGAGCGCCGTCTCCGGGGTGAGGCCCGTGGTTGGGATGGAATATGCGACGAGAATCGCCAGCGTCCATCCCGCAGCCAGTATGCGGTAGATGGTTATCGTCATTGCGCGAAGCGTTCGGAAAGAACGGCGGGGAGATGATCGAGGAGGTCGAGGGCCATCATGGTTCGCGCATCGGCGTGAGCGGCGTAGCGGTCGGCCGCCGCACCGCCTAGGTGGAGCGCGCAGCATGCCGCTTGCGTGGGCGGGACGCCCTGGGCGAGGAAGCTGACGCAGAGGCCCGCCAGTACGTCGCCCGTGCCGGCCGTGGCGAGCGCTGGGTTACCCGTACGGTTCACAAATACCGCACCGTCGGGGCTGGCCACCACGCTTGGCATCCCCTTCAGGACGAGGACGCAGTTCCACCGTGCTGCGTACGTCTGCGCCGCGCGGATGGGGTCGTCGAGGTCGACGTCACCATCGGCCAGGCGCCGAAACTCGCCCGCGTGGGGGGTCAAGATCCACGGCTTCGCGGCGTGGTCGGCGGCGTCATCCATATGCCCGGCGAGGGCATTAAGCCCGTCCGCGTCAATCACTGCTGGAAGATCACTGATGCGTAGCAGGTGGCGAGCAAACTGCGCCGTGTTCGCGGCACGGCCGAGCCCAGGTCCAACGAGCAATGCACGGGCTTTGTCCAGCAAGTCGTCTAAGGCATCGAGCGCCGCGTCGGGCCGGATGCCCTCGGCATCGTCAGGCAGGGCGCGGATTGGTATTTCTGCCGTGCGGCCGGCGAGCACGGGCTGCACGCTGGAGGGAGCCGCACACGCTACGTATCCGGCGCCGGCGCGGGCGGCGGCCCGGCTAGCCATGACGGGCGCCCCGGTGTATTCGGGAGCTCCACCCACCACGAGCGCCATGCCGGCCGTGTACTTGTGGGCATCGTGCGCGCGGCGCGGCAGCCACGGGTGGATGGCAGCGTCCGTCAGTAGGTGGGCGCACCCATCAGCTTGGGCGGTCTGCGCCAGTGCGTACCGTGGGATGCCGATTTCGAGCACGTCAAGCATGCCAGTCATACGCGGCCCGTCGCCGACGAGCAGTCCGGCCTTTAAGGCCGCCATGGTGATTGTCCGGTCGGCGATGACGGCGGTACCGAGCACGGCGCCGGTGTCGCTGTGCAGCCCCGTGGGCACATCGAGGGCCACGGTGGGCACGGGTCGTTCATTCATCCACGTCACGATGCTGCGGATCGGCTCGCGGAGCGCGCTCGTCAGCCCCGTGCCGAGCAGCGCATCGACGAGCAACGCGGGCCGGATGCGAGCGGCCAGCGCGTTGAGATCGTCAATGGAATCGAACGAGTGGATGCGCAGTCGGTCCCGCTCCGTGTCGCTCAGCTGCTGTAGCAGAGCGAGGTTCTGTGCCGGATCGTCGCGGAGAGCGTCCGGCTCTGCGGTCAGGACGACGTGTACGATGGCGTTCCGAGCCAGCAGTTGGCGCGCGACCACCAACCCATCGCCGCCGTTGTTGCCTTTGCCGCAGAGCACGAGCACGGGCCGGTTGGCCAGCGGGCCGTACGCCTCGGCGATGACATTTGCTGCGCCCCGTCCAGCCGACTCCATCAGCGTGAAACCGGGTATGCCGAAATCCTCGATCGTCGCTCGGTCAGCTTCGCGCATGGCGTCGGCCGTGAGCACAGGAGGAAGAAGCGGGGGCGTCATCGAATGAAACGTGAGGACGGTGCTCATTGCACAGCGGGTCGGTTCAATTGGAGTGGCGATTCCAGTATGTTTTCCCAACGCGGACGATTGTCGACCGTGCCCTCGCTCCAGGTGATGGGTTCAGCCGGCGTGTACGGGGTCAGTTGGCCGCCGTCCCAGCGGCCGTTCCGGTTCAGGTCGAGGAACGCGCGAAAGCGGTACGTCCCCTCGGGAAGCTGGGCGAAGAGAAAAAGGCCGGTGCTGTCGGCCACGGTCTGGCGTGGGGCCACGCGTGGCGGGTCGCCTTCCATCCACAGTTCGACGACGATGGGACCGGGCAGTGAGGGCGCCGAGGCTGTCGATGCGGTGTCCGGCGGGGCAGGACGGGCCCGAAGCGAGTCTGCTGGCGAGGAGCGGCCGGCTGCCGAGTCGGCCGGTGAGGCGGTGAGGGCGACAGTGCCTCCCACCGAGCCAAGCTGGCGGTTGGGGATGCGCCGAAACGGCCGCGTGAAGGTCGTGTCGGTCCGGGGGAGTGGGGCGCCGCCCACCTGCACGTCAACGCGCTCAGCGGGGGCGAGTGGCGGGGTGAATTGCAGGCGGTGCGTCGTCCCATCGCGCGTGGTGAGCGTGAACGGGCGGGCAGCGCCAACCGAGTCGCGCGCCGTGATGGTAGCACGCAGCGCCATGCTATCGACCGGCTCATTCAGCCGTACGCCTGGCGGCTCGCCCGGCAGCAGCGTGTACACGTCGTTCGTGTCGGGCGCGAGGCTGGCAGGCGTGAACCGGACGAAGCGGGTTTGTAGCGTGTCCGCCACGTCAGCGGGCGTGAAGCGGATGGTATCGGGGCCGACCACATTCCCAACCGAATCGGCAACAGCCTGATCGGGCAGAATCAGCCGGTGCGGTGTTGGGTTGATCGGAGGAGTGCGCAGCAGCACGAGGCGTGGCTCGTTCGCGCGCTGGTACACCGCATCCACAGCGACCGCGCTGCCTTTCACCGAGTCGCGCAGCGCCCAGCGCGCTGGCACCCGATCCAGCAGCCGGACGGGGGTGTCGAAGCGCACGGCGTGCCGCTGCTCCGACCGCGACTGCACGCGCACCGGCTTGGGCGGGATGGTATCGCGCAGGGTGGCGATCCAGGCTCGAGCCGGCGCGGTGCCTGTGCTGTCGGCGACCAGCGCAGGATCAGGCGGAGCGGCGTACGTCTCGGACGCGTCTGGCTGACGGTTCCGGTTGACATCGGCCAGCGCGATCACGTAGTACGGCTGCTCGCGCAGGTAGTCGAACTGAAACCGACCGTCGTTGTCCGTCTGCGTGCGGTAGGCCGGGCGCTCCGGCAGGGTGTCCGGCGGGGGCACGACGGAGGCCGGCCGGGGGGCGCGCAGGGTGTTGGCTGTCGTGCGGGCTGCCCCGGCCGTATCGGCAGTCAGGCTGTCGGGTAGAGCGATGGCATCGTCGCCCAGGGCATAGGCGTAGATGTCGATGCCTTCCTGGGGAGCGCCGGTGTCGGCCTGCAGTACGCGCCCACTGAGGCGTCCGCGGTTGATGGTGGGGCCTGTCGAGAAGGCGAGCGTGATGGGGGCGTTCAGCTCCACACCTCGCGCATCCCGCAAGCTCGTATCCAGCGTCAGGATGTACGTTGTGTTGTCCCGCAACGGCTCGGGAAACGTGATTGTCACCGAGCGTCCATCGTGGTCGACCTCTGGCGCCTGGCCGTCCAGGGCCGGGGCGATGGAAAGTGCCTGGCTGAACGAGCCACGCTCGATGTACTCCGAAAACGCGATCTCCACGGTCACGTCCTGCTCAACGTTTACGGCCCCTTCAGCCGGACGCGCCTCTACGATGGAAGGCGGCGTCGTGTCACGCGGTCCACCGCCCGGAGGCAGCGGATTCGCACAGCCCACGCAAACGAGCAGCGCGGTCAGGGCGAGCCAGCCAGCGGGGGCGAGCGCACTCCTGCGACCGGTAATCGATGCAACAACGTCTGGCACGGGCGAGAGAGCAGTCGGCTGCGGAGAAGGCATGCGGCGCACGCACGAGCCAGTGGAGATCATGCGTAGATGCCGCGCATCTGGAGCGCATCGGCGACTTTACGGATAGCCATGACGTACGCGCCGATGCGGAGCGACACGTCGTGCTGCTGGGCTGCGTCGTACACCTGGTCGAAGGCGCGGCGCATGATGCGGTCGAGCCGTCGGTTGACTCGGTCGAGTGTCCAAAAGTAGCCCTGCCGGTCCTGTACCCACTCGAAGTACGAGACCGTAACCCCGCCTGCGTTGGCCAGGATATCGGGAATGACGAGGACGCCCTTCTCGTTCAGAATCGGATCCGCACCGGGTGTGGTGGGGCCGTTTGCGCCCTCCGCGATGATGCTCGCCTTGACGTCGCGCGCAATGGCCTCCGTGATCTGGTCTTCCTTTGCGGCTGGCACGAGCACGTCCACGTCGAGTGTGAGCAGCTCCTCATTGGTGAGTGCCTCTGCATGGGGGTAGCCCTCTAGCGTGCCGTCGTTGGCCCGCACGTACTCCATCATCTCGTTGATGTTGAGGCCGTTTGCGTTGTAGTAGCCGCCGGTTATGTCACTGACGGCCGTCACGGTGCAGCCCTGTTCGGAGAGGAGGCGCGCTCCGATGGAGCCCACATTGCCAAAGCCCTGCACCGCGACGCTGCACTCTGACGGCGAGAGGCCGAGCCGCTCCATGGCGGCAAGCGTCACAGTCATCACGCCGTGGCCCGTTGCTTCGCGGCGCCCTTTCGAGCCGCCCAGCTCCACGGGCTTGCCCGTCACCACCGCGTTTTCCGTGCGGCGCGCGTGCATCGAGTACGTATCCAGGATCCATGCCATGATCTGCTCATTCGTGTTCATATCCGGCGCGGGGATGTCCCGGTCTGGCCCGAACACGTCAATCAGGTTGGCCGTGTAGCGGCGGGTGAGGCGCTCCAACTCATCCGGGCTCATCGCCTTGGGGTCGCAAACGACCCCGCCCTTTGCGCCGCCAAACGGCACGTCCACCACGGCGCACTTCCACGTCATCCACGCCGCGAGCGCCTTCACCTCGTTCAGGTTGACGTCCGGCGCGTAGCGGATACCGCCCTTGCTCGGCCCCAGCACGTTGTTATGGATCACCCGGTAGCCCTCAAAGACGCGCAGCCGCCCGTCATCCATCATCACGGGGACGGAGGTCACATGGATGCGAGTGGGCCGGGAGAGGTACTCGTAAAAGCCCGGATTAAGCTCGAGCACCTCGGCCGCCACGTCGAACCGCTCCACCATCGACTGGAAAGGGTTCTCGCGATCTTGGATCGGTGTCGGCTCGCGATAGACAGCCGTGTCGTATACGTTGCGTTTGAAGGGCATGGGAAATACGTAATTCGTGGGCAAAGACGAACAGGGCGAGCGGTGACGGCGCCGTGGCGTTGGCCACGCCCTGATGCCGCGCCGCATGCATGGACAGCGCGGTGCGAACGACGTTCCGCTTTAACATACAATCGAACAACTCCCTCGACAACGCGCAAGCTTACATCGAATGAACACATCGCTTTCTAACCGGCGCCGCAAAGAGATCAATAGCCTCACGCGTCGGTCGGCGCGGAAGGAAAAAGGCCAAACGTTCGTCGAGGGCGTGCGATCCGTCGAGGCCGCGTTGGAGGCGGGGGCGCCGCTTATCGACCTTGTCGTGGCCGAGACGACATGCACTGATCCGACCGTCCAGGCCCTGTGCGACCGGGCCCCGGTGCCGGTGTATGTCGTGCCCGATGCGGCGCTGGCGAAGCTGTCGGACGTGCAGACGAGCCAGGGCATCCTGGCGGTGGTGGAAACCCAGTACGTGCGTGAGGCTGCTCTGGTTGAGGCGCTGACGCCGACGGCCACCGTCCTAGCGCTTGATGGCGTGCAGGACCCCGGCAACGTGGGCACCATCTTGCGCACAGCCGCATGGTTCGGTGCCGACCACGTTGTCGCTGGACCGGGCACGGCGGGGTTGTACGGCCCTAAGGTGATGCGTGCTGCGATGGGCGGGCAGTGGGACCTCCAGCTCACACGCAGTGCCGACCTCGGCGCGCTGCTCACGCGGCTCCGGCGCACGGGGGTCCGCCTCTATGGCGCGGACCTGTACGGCACGCGGTCGACCGACTGGCAGCCCGCTCGGCCGTCGGGGCTCGTGCTGGGCAGCGAAGCCCATGGCCTCAGTGCGGGCGTCCAGAGCGCTATTGACGAACCGGTCGCTATCCCTGGGGCGCCCCGCCGGGCCGGCGCCGAGTCGCTCAATGTCGCCGTAGCGGCCGGTATTCTCATCTACGAGTGGACGGGCTAATCCGTCGTTTGTCAAAATTCGGCGGCCCACGGGCGCGACACTGTCTTAAGCGCCTGCTCTTTCCTATTATAAACAAGCTACTTGCACGCCGCTCCTAAGTCCCTATGGGCTCAGCGGCGTATCCCTCATCTGTTCACGTCCGAGTACACCCGCATTCGCATGGAAATCCCGGCGTTGCAAGGCCTGACGGTGGATCCGAGTCTGATGACCATGGAGAAGCCGCTGAAGAAGCGCGAAAACCATGAGTCGTTGCGGATCGGGGTGCCGCGAGAGGTGGCCAACGAAGAACGACGCGTAGCGCTAGCGCCGACCGGCGTGAGCACGCTGGTGGCCAATGGGCACGAGGTCTACGTGGAAAACGGCGCAGGCGAGCAGGCCCACTTCCCTGACACCGCGTACGCCGACGCCGGCGCCGACCTTATCGACGAACCCGCCGACCTCTACGCGCATGCCGACCTGATTGTTAAGGTCGGCCCGCCTAACGAGGACGAGCTCGACCTGCTGAAGGAGAAGCAGATTCTCATTTCTGCGCTCAACCTCGGGGGGATGACACCCAACTATCTCCGCCACTTGATGGAATTGCGGGTGACAGGCATCGGCTTCGAGTTCATTCGCGACCCGGACGGCACATTTCCGCTCGTGCGGATGATGCACGAGATTACGGGCACCATGGCCGTTCAGATCGCGGGGCGCTACCTGGAGAGCAACGAAGGGGGCCGCGGCGTCATCCTGGGCGGCATCTCCGGCGTGCCGCCGGCCACGGTCGTGATTCTTGGCGCGGGCGTGGTGGGCGAGTGGGCAGCGCGCACGGCCCTCGGCTACGGCGCGCACGTCATCGTCCTGGATACCGACCTGGGCCCGCTACGCGTGCTGGAGCACTACTTAGAGCGGCGCATCACCACCGTGATGGCGAGCGAGCAATACATCCGCCAGGCCGTCCGCTCGGCCGACGTCGTCATCGGTGCGATGATGTCCGATGGCCAGCGCTCGCCCGTGCTCGTCACCGAAGACGCCGTGGCGAGCATGACGCCCGGCGCCGTAATTGTGGACGCCGTGATGGATCAGGGCGGTTGCATCGAAACGAGCCGGCCCACGACGCACTCCAAGCCCACGTTCCGCGAGCACGACGTCGTCCACTACTGCGTGCCCAATATGCCGTCCAACGCGGCGCGCACGGCGACGTATGCGCTGACGCACGTGCTGGTGCCCTACCTCATCCGCATCGGCGACATGGGGTCGATCAACGAGGCCTTGTGGCAGGACGAGGGGCTGCGCAGCGGCACATACGTGTACCGCCATCACCTCACGAAGAAAAGCCTCGCCACGATGTTCGGCATGACGTACCGCGACATCGAACTGCTCATCGCCTCGGGGATCTAGTCCCGGCCCCTCAGGTACTTCGCAGAAGTTTTCAAGCAGCTTGCCGCGGCGGACGCAGCGGCCCTGACCCCACCGCCGCGGGTGGCTTTGGGACAAACGATCAGGGTCGCGCACACGGTGGAGTTGCCCGGGCCGTTTACCGACGACTGAGACGTGCCGGTGCAGGACCTGCGCCATACGTCCAACACGCTTGGCAAGGTGTGTGCGCGCCGACGGTCCAACGGCAACCTCCGGGTGCACGTCGAACCGACGTTCAACAGCGGGCACCGACTCCACATTCGTACCCGCA
>CAYFQN010000083.1:4078-12843 GCA_964345285.1 uncultured Rhodothermales bacterium | reverse complement strand
AGCGGATCGTTGAAGGCCTCCGTGTGGCCGGACGCTTCCCACGTGGTCGGGTGCATGAAGATAGCGGCATCGAGCCCGACGATGTCGTCGTGCTGGTAGACCATCGCTTCCCACCAGCGGTCTTTGACGTTGCGCTTCAGCTCCACGCCGAGCGGCCCATAGTCGTACGTCGCGCTGAGCCCCCCGTAGATCTCCGACGACTGAAAGATGAAGCCGCGTTGCTTGCAGAGGGACACGATTTTGTCGAACAGATCGCTCATCGGTTTCGGGATCAGGATTCAGGGGTCGGCGTGGAGCGGCTGGGGGATGCACCGCGGTAGTGACGTACCCCAGCCAACGGCGCGTGTGCTATCAGCATCAGAAGTTAGCGTCCGTGCGCATTGGCCTCAACGCCGCGGCTTGAAGAGCAAGTGGATCTTACGGCTTGCAAATGGACAATTTTCAATCATCCCCATTGCGGCGGGCCGTTAGGATGGACGCCGCGATGATGCGACAGAGCTGATCGGTTTCATCGAGCAGATCGTCCAAACGCGCCGATGGAAGAAGCTCTGTGTTCTGGATGATGCGCAGCCCGATCAGCGTTTTGCGCAACTCCTTCAGGCTGATGCTGAGCTTGTGGATAAAGTCGCGCCGGCTTTCGGCCGCGCAGCCCTCGGCATAATTTGGCGCTGCCGATGTACCCGGCCGCACCAGTTGCCCCGCCACATGCCATCCAAGGCGCGAACGCGGCAGCGCATCCACCACCCGACCCATCCGCACTGCAAAACCGATCGATCGCTCCGCCAATTCTCGCGGCTGCACCTCCCCCATTTCTCAATTCCCAATCTGCAATCCTCACTTTGCAATCGCCTCACCCCATCACGCCGCGCTCGGCGAGGGAGGTGTGCTGGCGGCCCGCGATGATGAGGTGGTCGTGCACGGGAATGCCCATGAGCTGGCCCGCCTCGATGAGTTGCCGGGTGATGCGGATGTCCTCGCGGCTCGGCTCGGGGTTGCCGGACGGATGGTTGTGCAGGCAGATGACCGCCGCGGCATTATCGAGGATGGCCTGCTTGAACACGGCCCGCGGCTCCACGATGCTCGCCGCCAGCCCGCCCTCGCTCGTCGTGTAATCACCGATAATGACGTTGGCCGTGTTGAGCATCACGACCTTGAAGATTTCCTGCTTCAGGTCGCGCATGAGCGGTCCATAGACGGCCGCCACATCAGCGGGCGAACAGACCTGAACACGCTGGCCGCCCTGGTGCGACTCCACGCGCCGCCCGATCTCGAAGGCCGCCATCAGCTTCGCAGCCTTAGCTGGCCCGATGCCATCGACGCGCATCAGCTCCTTGCGATCACGCTGCGAGATGGCGTGCAGCGAGCCGTATGCCCGCGTCAGGGCTCGCCCTAGTTCAACGGCCGAGACGGGGCCGTCGCTCGTGCGCGTGCCGGTGCCCAGGATGAGCGCGACGCATTCCGCGTCCGAGAGGACATCCGGACCGTGCTGCTGCAGCTTCTCGCGCGGCTGATCCGACGGGTCCCACTGGTGGATGGGCGTGTGATAGCGAATCGGCGGCTCCTCCGACGCCTCGGCATCGGACGGGCGACCGGGCAAGAACGGTGGTGTGGCCATGGGAGCAGGCGGACAATGCGTTGGGTGTGGATCCCTCAGACACGCCGCCGCCCCTGTCGTAACGTCGCCTGGGCTCAGCGTTGATGCTTCGGGGCAACAGCGGTTCCTAATCCTGAAACCCAAACCCACGACCCTGAACCCGAAACCCTCACTCCGGCACCAGTTCGTTCAGCAGATGCGCGTTGGTGGGACTGTTGCGCAGATGCTTGAGCAGCGCCTGCATCGCCTCGATCGGCGGGCGCGAGTTTAGCGCACGGAATAGCTGGTGGTGCTTCTGTATGCTGCCACCGATGAGCCGTTCTTCGTTGCGCGTGCCACTCTCCCGGAGATTAACCGCCGGATAGATGCGCTTATCGGCCATCTCGCGGTCAAGCACGATCTCGGCGTTACCGGTGCCCTTGAACTCTTCGAAGATGACATCGTCCATGCGGCTGCCCGTTTCGACGAGCGCCGTGGCGATGATGGTGAGCGAGCCGCCGTTCTCGACGTTGCGGGCGGCGCCGAAGATTTGGCGCGGTACCTTGAGCGCTTCGGCGTCCAGGCCGCCCGAGAGGGTCTTACCGCTTCCGTTCACGAACAGGTTGAACGTGCGACCGAGGCGCGTGAGCGAGTCGAGCAGCATGACCACATCCTTGCCCATCTCAACGAGGCGCTTCGAGTATTCGAGCGCGAGCGTCGAGACGCGCACGTGGTTGTCCTCACCGCGGTCGTTTGAGGAGGCAAACACCATCGCGTCGGTCGTGCGGCGGAAGTCGGTAACCTCCTCGGGCCGCTCATCGACAAGCAGCGAGACGAGTTCGACCTCCGGGTGGTTCTGCGAGATGCCGGCCGCGATGTTCTTCAGCATCACCGTCTTCCCGGCGCGGGGCGGCGACACAATGAGCGCGCGCTGCCCTTTGCCCAGCGGGGCAGCCAGGTCGACGACGCGCATCGAGATGTCATCCGGCCCGGTAATCAGGTTGAGCTTCTCCTCCGGATAGATGATCTGGCCCGAATCGAACTCTTTGAGCTGCGACCACTCCTGGGGCGAGATGCCCATGACGTCGTCGATCCAGCCCACCTGCATGCCGCCCTTCCGGCCGGGTTTGAGCGACCCCTCGATGATAACGCCATCGCGCAGATTGAACTTGCGGATCAACGGCGGCGGCATAAACGGGTCGTCGTCGTCTTTCGGCAGATCCGGACGGATTTCCCGCATGAAGCCGTACTTTTTGTCTCCAATGAGCTCTAAAAGACGGCGAAACGGTTTGTCAGACATAATTCTTCAAAAGATGAGTAGTGATTTGGGGCTGGCACAGAGTATGCGAAACGGTATAGCCAACCACGAACACATGAAGGCGGGCCACGATGAGGCCCTGCACGATTGTAATGGACCGACTGCCGAAGTGCCGCGACGAATCACGCTGGGAGAGCCCGGCGGATGAGCATGCTCGGCGTCGCATTAGATAAATCACCGAGATGCATGCCAACCCACAAGCCGGGGCTGACATATTCAAGAATTGTTCTTGAAGGGGTCGTCACAGTGGGTGATTGGCTACGGGAAGCGCCCCGTGCCATAAACTCGATCATCGAATGGGCGTTTTTGACATACGCCTTCACTTCGGACCGGCGCGGCCGCGAGCGGCCAGCGCACGTGTGAAGCCTGCCGGCAAGTGCCAGAAGAAAAGTCGGCTGATCGGTGTACATAACGCTGGCTTGGAGGTAGGGTTTCCGAACTAGCTATACCCTTTATTGATTGTTGATGCTGCTGTATGCCCGCAACTGCGTTTGGCGCTGACACGCTCCACATGGAAACCGATGGACCAGCCACCGGCGACCCGCTGCTTGTGCTACACGGCTGGGGCAGCAACGCCCAGCTCATGCGCCCCATCGCGTCTGCCTTTTCACGCACGCATCGTGTCTGCACGGTGGATCTGCCCGGCCACGGCCACTCGCCGCCCCCACCCGAGCCGTGGGGCGTCCCCGAGCACGCGGCCCTCGTCGCTGAGCTCATCGAGACGAAACTGGACGGCGGACCCGTCACCGTCATCGGCCACTCAAACGGCGGGCGCATCGCACTCTACATGGCCAGCGATCCGGAATATGCGTCGCTCATCGACCGGCTCGTGCTGATCAGCCCGTCCGGCATCACGCCAGAGCGGTCGTGGCGCACGCGCTTGAAGTCGGGACTGGCCAAGACGTTAAAGGCGCCATTTGAGCCGCTACCCGACGCGCTCCGCGATCCGGCCATGGACTGGCTGCGGCACTCGCTCGTCTGGCGCGCCCTCGGCTCATCGGACTACAATGCGCTCCAGGGCGTGATGCGAGCCACCTTCGTGAAGACGGTGCATCATCACGTGGACGACCGCGTGCACCGGATCGACGTGCCCACGCTTCTGTTCTGGGGCGATCAAGACACGGCTGTGTCGCGCCGGCAGATGGAAACGCTCGAAGCCGCCATTCCCGACGCAGGCCTGGTCATCCTCGAAGGAGCTGGCCACTACGGCCACCTCGACGACCCGACGACGGTGATCAGCGCCACGCGTCACGTCCTCGACAACACATGATTCTTTTCCTTCTCGCCTCGCTGTGCCATGGCTGTGATCTATCTTTTCGCTGTGTTGGCTACGCTGTTTGCCGGTTGGCGAGCAGCACGCCGGACGCGCTTCTTCCTGCACGTCTTCCAGCTCGAAACGTACAAGCCAGACCGCTACCGGTCGTGGCTTCGTGAGCGCGCTGACCAGCTGCTCGTCACGCCGTCGCACCTCGTTGGCGGTGGATTGTTGGTCGTGGCGGCCCTTGCGTTCACGGCACTGCCTCCATTTTGGGTGGCCCTCACGCTGCTGATCGGCTGGACGTTCGCGTTCGTCTCGTCGCGTCGCTACCGGGGCCGCGAGAAGAAACCGTTCGCCCTCACGAACCGCATGAAGCGCCTTGCCAGTGCGACGGGCGTCATCGCACTGGTTCCTGTCGTGGCGGGCGGGCTGGCCGGTGGGCAGACAGGGGGGCTGCACGGATTCGGCTGGTACCTGCTCGGGGTTCTTGTGGCCGACCTCGGTGCGCCGCTGTGGGTACTGCTCGGCGCCTACGCGATGGCACCGGTCGAGCGCGCCATCCAGAACGGCTTTAAGCAGCAGGCCCGTGCTGCCCTCGACGCGCGGCGCAACCTCACCGTGATCGGCATCACCGGCTCGTATGGCAAGACGAGCACCAAGTTTATCATCGCCGAGCTCCTCAAGCAGAAGTACAATGTGCTCGCCACACCCAGCTCGTACAACACCCCGATGGGGATCTGCCTTGTGGTGAACGAGAAGCTGAAGCCGGATCACCAAGTGCTCGTCCTGGAGATGGGCATGCGCTATCGGGGCGACATCGAGGAGCTATGCCGCATCGCCCCGCCCGACATCGGCGTGGTGACGACGGTCGGCCCCGCCCACCTCGAAACGATGGGATCTATCGAGAACATCGCCCGAGAGAAGGGCGACTTGGTCGAACACATGCGCACGGGCGGCCCGGCAATTCTCAACATTGACAATGAACACGTCGCCGCCATGACCGAGCGCACCTCGGGCGACGTCTGGCGCGTATCCGCGCACAACAACCCGGACGCCGATATCACCGCGCACAACATCCGCTACGACGCCAGTGGCGCCTCCTTCACGGTCCGCGACGACACGGGTACTGAAGCGACATTTCAGACACAGTTGCTCGGCGAACACAACGTGCTCAACATCCTGCTCGCCGTGGCCGTGGGTCGCTCGATGGGGCTTCGCCTCCGCCAGATGGCCCACGCCGTCCGCCGCGTGGAGCCCGTCGAGCACCGCCTCGCCCTTCGCCAGGATGGCCCGGTAACCGTCATCGACGATGCCTTCAACTCGAACCCGGTCGGGGCGCGCAATGCGGTCGACATCCTAAGTCAGATGGACGCCGGGCGCCGCGTGGTCGTAACGCCCGGCATGGTGGAATTAGGTGAGGCGCAGTGGGATGCAAACAAGGCATTCGGCGCACACATCGCCCAGCAAGACGTCGACCTTGCTGTTCTTGTCGGCGAAGAGCAAACCGAGGCCATCCAAGAGGGGTTGCGGTCGCACCAGTTTCCCGACGACCGGATGAAAGTCTTCCCTACGCTATTCGACGCACAGGATTTCCTGAAGAGCTACCTGCGCCCCGGCGACGTCGTGCTCTACGAGAACGACTTGCCCGACCAGTACGAGACGTGATACGTGGCGCTCTGTCGGTGATGCATGGTGATCGGCATACAGTATCGCCAGGCCCCGCTCCCACATCACGCGTGGGGTACACGTCACGGGCGGGTTGACGTCATCGGGCACAGGCGTTATCGTGTGCGAGCGCTATGTTTTCTGCCCAATCTTCTGCTCACATGTCATCCCTGCTCGCCGCCGAACGCCGCCTCTGGAACCGCGGGTATCAGCACATCGCCGGACTCGATGAAGCCGGCCGCGGATGCCTCGCCGGCCCCGTCGTGGCCGCTGCGGTCGTTCTTCCGCGCGGTACCTCGATCGCCTCCATCCGCGATAGCAAGTCGCTCTCCGAGACGCAACGGCTCGAAGCACGCGCGGAAATCGAGGCAGCAGCGCTCAGCGTAAGCGTGGGCATCTGCTCGCCACAGGAGATTGACAAGC
This sequence comes from uncultured Rhodothermales bacterium, assembly GCA_964345285.1. GTDB lineage: Bacteria > Bacteroidota > Rhodothermia > Rhodothermales > Salinibacteraceae > JAAAPH01. Next base: position 6,606 of record CAYFQN010000083.1, on the reverse strand, counting down.
TCAACATTCTGTGGGCCGCCATGGAGGCCATGCGCCGCGCCGCCTCGGATTGCGTGCCGGGTCCCGACTTTCTGCTCGTCGATGGCAATCAGTGTTTCAAGAACTCGCCGTGGCCGTATGAGACCATCGTAAAAGGCGACGCGACCAGCCAATCCATCGCTGCCGCGTCGATCATTGCGAAGACGGAGCGCGATGCGATGATGCGTCAGCTCCATGAGGAGCACCCGGCGTATAGCTGGGACTCAAACGTCGGCTACCCGACGAAGGCACACTATGCCGCCTTGGCCGAGCACGGCGCCACGGCTTACCATCGGCAGTCGTTTACGCTCTTTCGCGATTAGCAAGCCCTCATGCCTGCCTGGTCGCCTGCACGGCCTCCACAATCGCCTGTGCCACGGCGTCCGGCGGCCGATTGGCGTCGATCGTGACGGGCGCCGCTTCATAGGCTGGGCGACGAGCATGCAGCATCCGATCGATCCGTGCGCGCATGCGATCGATGGGGAGCGGCGTGCCCGTATCGTCTTGCAGCAGGGGGCGATGCGCCGCGCCCTCCGCGACGCGCCCGACGATCACGTCGGCAGAGACCTTCAAGTAGATGAGCAGCCCTGTTGACTGGGCGAACCTGCGATTGGCGTCGTTCACGATGGTACCCCCACCGAGGGCGACCACCGCATCCGGGCAATCGGCGGTGGCGTGCAGCGCGTCGGTTTCCAACTGCCGGAAGGCAGCCTCCCCTTGTTCAGCAAAGATGGCTGGGATGGACTGACCGGCCCGATCCTCAACGATAGCATCCAGATCCACGAAGTTGACGCCGAGTGCATCGGCTACGAGTGGCCCCACCGTGCTCTTGCCACTGCCCATAAACCCCGCCAGGTACACGCGCATCGGTGGTCCGTTGTCGATTTTGGGGCGTCGAATTGATTTCTTGCTGAAGGTACTGCTCAACACGCGACATGCTCCATTCGTCTCCCTATGCCCCGCTATCGTCTTCTCATTGAATACGATGGAACCGGTTTCCACGGCTGGCAGGTTCAGCCCGACGTGTCCACCGTGCAGGGCGCCTTGGAGGAGGCGCTAGCGACGGTGCTCGGGGAAGATGCCCTGCCGGATACGCCGCGCGTCACGGGCTCGGGCCGGACGGATGCCGGCGTGCACGCGCGCGGTCAAGTCGCGCACGTCGACGTAGACAGGGTGCTGGACCCATTCCCCCTGCGCCGCTCGCTGAACGGCCTGACGCCCGATGGCATTGCCGTGCGGGCCGTGGAAGCCGCTCCGGCTGACTTTCACGCGCGCTACGATGCTCGCCGGCGCACCTATCGATACCGCGTTCACACCCAGCCCTGTGCGCTCGAGCGGCACACGCGCACCTTCCTCCGCCCCGCCCCGGATGTCGACCGGATGCAGAGAGCTGCGGAGGACTTACTTGGCCAGCACCACTTCGGGTCGTTCTGCATCACGCAATCCGCCACCACGAATCGTGTTTGCACCATTGACGTAGCGCGCTGGATCGGCGAGGAGCCGTGGGGCTTCTGGTGCTTCGAGATTGCCGGCGACCGCTTCCTGCACGGCATGGTGCGGGCCATTGTGGGGACGCTCGTCGAAATCGGGAGAGCGCAGCGCCCCCTGACCGATATTCCTCGGCTCTTGGACGTGCGCGACCGGCGCGAGGCCGGCCCGTCGATGCCCCCGGAGGGACTGGTCCTCGAGGCCGTGCAGTACGAAACGCCTCTTTTCGAAGTGGACGGCGGTTCGCCCCTCGTGCCGGCGACGTCGTCAATTCGCGATTAGCCGCTAGCCTTCTCTCCACCTATGCGGGCGCAGCGGCGGCCCCACCAACCGCTTCTTCCGGCCGAAGGTCGCTGCCCTGCAGCACGTGCTCGATGGACAGGCCCACGAGCAGGCACACCGCTCCAAGGAGCGGCCGATCGGCGCGGACCAAGGCGAGCCACGCCACCGCTCCAGCAACCTCCATGAACGTGAACAGCAGCGTGCTCGGGCTGGTCATGTACGCCAATGGATTGGTGCGCTTCAGGGCGCCCATCTCAACGCTGTGCTCGATGGTCATAAGCACCATGAGGATGACTCCGGCAATGGCCATCGCCGTAGCCGGCGCGACGGCAGCCAGTCCGAATACCTCTCCGTCGGCAAGAGCGAGCCAAAAAATCTATATCAGCACCTCGCTCAGCGTGATCACAAAGAGACCGGCTATCGTCACCGCCAGGGACTGATCGGCCACCCGGCCCTCACGCACCCAATAGATGTAGCGGATCCAGAGGTATACAGCGATCCGCTCGACGGCAAAGCCGCCCCACAACAGCCCATTGGCGAGAACGAACTGGCCCGCGTCCAGGAAGTGGAGCCAGAAGTAGAGCGCGGCGAACTCGCCCGCGGTGGCAACGATGAAGGGCAAGGCGTCGGTACTGAAGTCGAGGCGATCGAGGTTCATCGGATGCAGGGAGGTTAGACGGGTGGGACGGCTCAAACGGGCAGTGGCGCGTGGCCCAGGAAGCGGAGCGCCGATGGGCTTG
>CAYFQN010000083.1:0-3978 GCA_964345285.1 uncultured Rhodothermales bacterium | reverse complement strand
TCGCGGGGGGCTCCGTCCGGATCGTCGGGGTACAGCGTGATGGGCGCTCCGTTGCGCCACCGCCCCATCAGTTTGGCGGCCAGCCGCTCCCGCCCCTCGGGCGAGCCATACATCTCGGCACTGGCCGCCGTCACGAATTCCCAAAATCGCTGAACGTCCTGGCTGAGCTGGCGGAAGACCACGTAGGTGCCGTTGCGGCCCAGGTCGCCCCGTGCTCCGTGCCGCTCCGTCTCAGTGCGCGGAAGCAGACGGTCCGGGTCGTGGATGGGGTCCACAGACGGGCGCACGGGCAGCTTGTCGTACGCGTTGGGGTACCCGAGAAAAAACTCGCCGGCTGGGACGGTGTTTTCAGGCGGGCCGGTCTTGCTTAGCCCTTCCACAATGGGCTGGCTGATGCCGTCCAGGAACCCGAAATGCTCCCTTGGTGGATCGAATGGGTGCGTATCGAGGTGCGCTACGACGGTGAGGCCGCGAAGTCCGCCTTGGATCCGCTGGGCTAACGCGCTGAGGGCCAGTTCGTCCTGTGCGAATAGCATCACGAGCACGTGCACCGGCACCTCCTGATGTCCCCAGCGCCAGTGCTCCGGGGCGCTCTCGCCGTCATCCCCCAGGATCCGCTGGCGGTACGGGGCATCCATCCCATCCCAAAAGGCCCGATCGAACGTGCGCAGCGCATCCTCGTCAAGACCAAGTGCGCGCAATCCGTCGCACGTAAGAGCGACTTGAATCGCCTTGTCACTCGGTTTGGGTTCGGCAGGCGTCACCTCATCCGCGACCGACCGGAGCCATGCCTGAACGTCGGCGGGGTCTTCCACCTGCAGAAGGAGGTACGCGGCCTCCGGCAGCCCGCCGTAGCCGCGCGCCAAAAAGCCCTGCCTATCCGTCAGTTCGAGATTTGCCATCGCGGATGCCCGTCGAGTGAGAGGAGTTACAATCGCTGCAACCAGGTTTCGGTCTCCGCGGGGGTCTGTTCGCGGAAGAGACCGGCGCGGATGGCCGAGTTGTTGTTGATGTTCTGGACGGTCAAATCCCGGTAGGCGCTGTACCAGACGTCGGTCAGGACCTGGCCATTCCGCGCGTACGCCTTGAATCGCTGCTCATCTGGTTCTGGACGATGCGGTCCTCCTTGCTGGCTAGCTGTGCAACGTGGTCGTAGTCCGTAACCGGTGGATCTTGCTCGTCGCGCGCCTCGCGCCTGCGAAGCCCCGCGAGGTAGGCGAGGGCAACCAGCAGGATCAGTCCCAGCTCTGCAGCCAGGACCTGCCATCCACCCCACCCCCGATGGCCCCGCCGATGGCAGGGACGAGGATCAAGAACGTGATACCCCCGGCGGCCACGAGGCCGTCCCACGGCCACGGCCATCGCGGCGGCACGGTGGCGGGGACCTCCTCCGCCCAGGTGAGCTCCGGCGTGGAACGCACGAAAGACTAGATGGCGGACCGGATGGCACGGGGCGACTGCTCCCTGAAGGACGAGCCCCCCCTCTGGTCGTCCAGAAACTCCTGGATCGCTGCACGCAAACTGTCCTCACGGCGGATCTGCGTGACGGTCCGTCCCCGCGTGCCAACATACAATGTGTCGTAACCGACGTCGTGCGCTCGCAGATACGCTGTCACCGCTTCACGCGAACGGTGTGCGGGCTCGGGATAGCCCACGCAGTGCTCGTAGATGCGATGCAGCGCGTCCTGGCCTACGTCGTACAACTCGTTTAAGTAGGCCTTGAGAGGTTCATCGTAGTTCGTTGACAGAATGAGCTGTCCGGGCGAGTAGCGCCCGTGCTCATCGGTCATGGCGGGCACTACCACCGGATGAAATGGACCCGCTCAAGATCGTCGAACGCTATGTCGGGATGCGCCGGGATCGCCTCGTTGACCTCCTTTAAGACCGCGACGAGCGGGTCTTCATGCCCCTCACGGATGGCCGTCAGGATGGTGAGACCGTTTTGATAGGGCGCCCGCGTCATGTAAGCTTTTCAGAGAAATCCAGAAGTTGGAAACGCAAACTGCGATGATTTAACTCGTTACGTTTTGGTGAAGTTAATACTTGATGAAGGTAGAGTCGACGCAGCGAACGATTCTTCTGACGGCACTCGTTTGGGATCGTCCCTCGCCTGGCAGGGATCGTACCCGGTGGACATCTCGTACCTATTTGATGACGAAAAAAATACCTAACTCGCACTGAATGCGACGTGACTGCGAGATGATCGTACTTGCCCGTTTTCTTTTGCGCTGCTACCGCTCAAAAATGCCCACCCATGAACCTTGACATCCGTGCCATACTTCGCTGGATCATCATCGGTGTGCTCGTGCTTATCGGGGCCAGCCTGCTTGGCGTGCTGATTGACATCGGCACGGCCCTGCTATCCTTCGCGCTCAAGGTGCTCGTGATCGTGCTCGTTGTGGCCGTCGCAGCGCGCCTCATCGAAGGACGGCGCACGCGCCCCACTGGCTGATCGGTGATTGCCCTTGTCCGCGTCTCCTCTCACAATCGTCTGCCCACATGCCTGCTGTTGACACACCGGCTCCACCGCAAACGTCCACCTCTCGATTCAACATCACCTCTGAGGCCAACCTGCTCCAGCAGGTGATCGTGCATACACCGGGCCATGAGATGGAGTTGGTCTCGCCCGAGAACCGGGTCGACCTGCTGTTCGACGACATCCTCTTCCTCGGCCAGGCGCGTAAAGAGCATCAGTTAATGTGCGACCTCTTTCGGAAGATTGTGGGCCGCGACGACGCCGTGGTACAGCTCAGCGAACTGCTGCTCGATGCCTTTCGCGACGACGACGCCCGGCTCGACTTCATCGAGCAGCTGTGCCGCAGCCTGCCGGAGAAAAACCTGCAGACGGTGGACCGCGACTTGAAGCATCTCTCGCCAGAGGAGCTGCACCAGTTCGCCCTCACCGGCGAGTCGCCCCTGCCCATCCAGATGCGGCCCGTCCCAAACCTGATGTTCACGCGCGACCTCGCGGCCGTGGTGCACGATCACGTCATCATGAGCTACGCGGCGACGGCAGCCCGCACGCGCGAGAGCATCCTGATCAATATCGTGCTTAATCACCACCCGTCGTTCGAGGCATATCGCGACAAGCTCGTCACGCTGCCGCCGGGCGTCACATTCGAGGGGGGCGACCTGCTCGTGGCCAGTCCCGAGGTCGTGCTCATCGGCCACTCGGAGCGTACGTCGTTCGGCGGCGTGATGGCGGTAGCGCACGAGTTGTTCAAGCGTACGCCCGTCGAGCACGTGCTGGCCGTGGACTTGCCGAAGCAGCGCGCCAGCATGCACCTCGACACGGTGTTTACGTTCGCTGCCCCAGGCGAGTGCGTGGCCTTCCCGCCAATGCTCGACGCGCCTAGCTTCGGCTACGCTGTCCACCTGCAGCCAGGCCCTGAGCCGGGGACATTCGTGAGCGATATGCGCCCCAGCTTCAAGGAGGCCCTCCACGACCTGCTCGATCCCAACCTCACGTTCATCCCGTGCGGCGGCGCGGATCTGCTCAGCCAGAAGCGCGAGCAGTGGACGGACGGCGCCAACCTGTTCGCGCCGTCGCCTGGCGCGGTCGTCGGCTACGAGCGGAACGCGCGCACCTTCGAGCAGCTGCGCGACCACGGCTACCGCGTCGTCTCCGCCGAGAGCTTCCTCTCGTTCTATGAAAATAGTACGTTCACGCCCGGCGAGAAGGTCGCCATCCAGCTCGCCGGCACCGAGCTGTCGCGCGGACGCGGTGGCCCCCGTTGCATGACCCTCCCGATTGCCCGCCATGCCTTACCCAACGGATCATGAGCCTTTCTTCGCTGATGGATTCCGACCGCCGCTGGATGCAGAAGGCCCTCCGCGAGGCCGAGCGCGCGTTTGAGCAGGACGAGGTGCCCGTAGGCGCCGTCGTTGTGCACGAGGGCAGCGTGATCGGGCGCGGGTACAACATGGTCGAGACGCTCGACGACCCGACGGCCCACGCCGAGATGCTGGCCGTCACCG
>CAYFQN010000082.1:0-12955 GCA_964345285.1 uncultured Rhodothermales bacterium | reverse complement strand
CTAATCTAGACCGAATCGCCCCCAGACCCGATGCCCTGTAGCATTCTTCAGATGGATACAATACACTCGGCATGACCGCTTGGCCGCTCTCGTCACTCGCTTGTCAGACGCACCGCCCGGCGACCGGCAGGCTCCATCGATTTAGGGTGCTCCTCCAACGCACGTGCGCTGTTCTCCTCATGCTTTCTGTACCCTGCACGTCCGCCGCCCTTGCTCAGCCTGTCGCTCATGTCTCGACGTGCGCTACGGGGACGGGTACGAACGCGACCCTCATTATCCCGGCAGATGCTTCATTCTCCCTGGGTGGCGCCCCCATTGCCGTGGGCGACGAAATCGCAGTCTTTACGCTCAAAGGGCACTGCGCGGGGTCAATTGTATGGACGGGTTCCAGTCGCGCCTTGACGGTGTGGGGGCAGGATACATTTACCGAGGCGGGGAGGGCGCTGTCGCCCGGCGATCCGATGATCTTCCGCGCCTGGGATGCGTCGAGCGAGCACGAAGTGGGCGGCCAATCGGCTTTCACTGTTTCGTTTAGCGCTCGCGAGGCCTTTTACACCACGCAAAACCGCTTCGTGCCCGATGGCATGTACGTGGTGGACTCCTTGCAGCTCAGCGTGCCTTCACAAGCCGCCCGGTGATGGGGTGGCACAAACTGGGCCCCGCGTACACGCGACCCCTCACCACTCTAAATCACTGGAATCTAGCTCCTGAAGGAACGGCGCGGCGCCGTCTTTTTCCGACAGGATGGGCCTGCGTTCAGCAGTTTCTCCGAGAGCATCCAGAGGCCAATCGATAGCAATCTCTGGGTCATCCCATCGGATCGTTCGCTCCGCGTCGGGCGCCCAGTATGTTGTGCACTTGTAGTGCACGATGGCCTGATCGATTAGGGCCAAGAACCCGTGCGCGCACCCTTCCGGCACGTATAGCTGCCGCCCCGACTCAGCGCTCAGTTCCACGCCAGTCCATGCACCAAATGAAGGCTGGCTGCGGCGCAGATCAACCGCCACGTCCCACACCGTTCCCTCTAGCACGGTCACCAACTTTCCCTGTGCGTCCGCCCCGACCTGAAAGTGCAGCCCCCGGAGCACACCGCGCTTCGAGCGCGACACGTTGTCCTGCACAAAGGCTTCAGGGATGCCAACCTCCGCATAGCGGGCCTGGTGCCATACCTCCTCAAACGTTCCCCGTTCATCGGCGTATCGTTGCGGCTCAATGATCAGGACGCCTGGTACATCCGTCTCGTGCACTTCCATACGACCTACCGCCCCCCGTTCTTGCCAGTGCGATGGGCATCCGTCTCAACCAGTTGCAGGAGATACTGGCCGTAGCCCGTCTTGCGCAGTGGAGCCGCTAGCGACTCAACCTGCTCGGCCGCTATCCAGCCTTGTCGGTACGCGATTTCCTCTGGGCATGAGATCTTCAGCCCCTGCCGCTCTTCAATGGTCTGCACGAAGGTACCGGCTTGCATGAGCGAGCTGTGTGTGCCGGTATCCAACCACGCAATGCCGCGCCCGAGGCGCTCCACCCGCAAGGTGCCAGTCTCCATGTACATCCGGTTCAGATCGGTGATCTCCAATTCGCCGCGCCCGGAGGGCGACAGCTGCCGCGCCTTCTCTACGACGGTTCGGTCGTAGAAGTAAAGTCCGGTGACTGCGTATGACGATTGGGGGCGGCCGGGTTTCTCCTCGATGCTCGTCGCCTTCCCAGCCGCATCGAACGCCACAACGCCGTACCGCTCCGGATCCTTCACGTAATAGCCGAAGACCGTTGCACCGGTGGTATCGTCGGCCTCAGCGTGATGGACGGCGCGTTTGAGCAGCGGGGTTAGCCCCTGCCCGTAGAAGATGTTATCGCCCAAGACGAGGGCCGTCGGCTCACCCGCGATGAACGATTCGCCGATGAGGAAGGCCTCGGCGATACCGCGGGGCTCCGGCTGCTCGGCATACGAAAGCTGGAGGCCCCACTGCGCCCCATCGCCCAGAAGCTCCTCAAAACGCGGCAGGTCGCGGGGGGTGGAGATCACCAGGATGTCGCGGATGCCGGCCAGCATTAAGGTCGACAGCGGGTAGTAAACCATCGGCTTGTCGTACACAGGCAGCAGCTGCTTGCTCACGGCCCGAGTCACTGGGTAGAGCCGCGTTCCAGCACCGCCGGCCAGTATGATGCCTTTCATCAAGGGGGCGGGTTGAGTCAAAAGGACGCACGTGCTATCGGGGTGGATGATAAACCCCACATCGGCCAAGCGCAATGGCCCCTTTCGTGTCCATTCGCTATCGGTTGCATCTGGCAGTCTGTATGTCGAAATTGCCTATGGTGCTCCCATGACGGCACCCGCGTCCTCCCTCCCGACCAACCCTCTCCCGGCATGGAGTCGAACGAGTTCACATACGAAGGCGACGACGTCACCATCACTTGGGACCAGAAGCGCTGCATTCACGCAGAAGCCTGCGTTGATGGCTTGCCCGACGTGTTCGATCCCAACCGACGGCCTTGGATTGATCCTGACCAGGCGGATGCGGATGCCATTGAGGACGTCGTGACGCGCTGCCCAACGGGGGCGCTGCACGTTCGACGCGGGGACACCAACCCCGAGACGCCGCCTTCTTCGAACCACATGACGGTCTTCCCCAACGGCCCGCTTCTGCTCCGCGGGCGGATTGAGGTCTGCACGCCAGACGGCGAGACGCTGCTTCGCGACACACGGGTGGCGCTGTGCCGGTGCGGGTTGTCTCAAAACAAACCGCTCTGCGACGGGAGCCACGACGAGGCCTTCCAGGACGACGGTGCCTTGAAGGCAACTCGGTTATCGGATGGTGAGACTGAAGAGGCAACGCTCCGCGTACAGGTCGCCCACGGCGGCCCGCTACTGCTCCAGGGCCCACTCACCCTTGAAGGGGCGGACGGCACATCCTGTTCGGGGAGTAAAGGCGCCCTGTGCCGCTGCGGAGCGTCCCACACCAAGCCGTTTTGCGACGGGAGCCATGCTGACGTCGACTTCGATGCGGCCTGACCCCTACCCCATTCGCACGAGCGAACCGTGCCACTGGAGATCGGTGACCCGATCCCTGCCCGTTGCGTGACCGATGATAACGAATGGCTGTGTGACAGGATAATGCCTGCACCCGCTTGGCCCTTACGCCGTGAAGGCGCGGAAGATAGACGTGGTGTTGTGCCCGCCGAAGCCGAAGGCATTGTTCGCCGCGACGGTGACAGGCAGTTCCACAGCCTCGTTGGGCGTGTAGTCCAGCTCGCACGCCGCGTCCGGCGTCTCCAGGTTGATCGTAGGAGGCACAGCGTCGTGCGCAATGACCAACACGCTAGCGATGGCCTCGACGGCCCCCGCTGCTCCGAGCAAGTGGCCGGTCATGCTCTTGGTGGACGAGATCTTGAGGCGCTCGGCATGCGGGCCGAACACAGTCTTCACGGCCTTGGATTCGATGGGGTCGCCGGTTGGCGTGCTGGTGGCGTGGGCGTTCACGTAGTCTACCGCATCGGGCGCGATACCGGCATCCTCCAGGGCGCGCTGCATGGCCAGCGCAATGCCGTCGCCCTCGGGGTCAGGAGCGGCGTAGTGGTATGCATCCGCCGAGGCGCCAAACCCAACGATTTCAGCATACACGTCGGCGCCGCGCTCCATCGCGTGCTCGTACGTCTCCAGCACCAACATACCCGCTCCTTCTGCCGGGACGAACCCGTCTCGATCAGCGTCGAACGGACGACTGGCGGCGGTGGGGTTGTCATTCCGGGTAGAAAGGGCGCGCATCGCAGCAAACCCGCCCACAGTGAGCGGCGTGATGGGCGCCTCGGTGCCGCCGCAGATCACCACATCGGCTTGGCCACTGCGCAGCGCATCCATCCCATCGCCGATGGCGTGGTTGCCAGACGCGCAGGCCGACACGACGCAGTGGTTGGGCCCACGTATCCCGAACTCCATGGCCACGAGCCCGGCCGCCATGTTGGGGATCATCATTGGAACGAGGAAGGGCGAAATGCGGTTCGGGCCGCGCTCGACGAGCGTTCGGGCCTGCTCCTCGAACAGCTCCACGCCGCCCATGCCTGTGCCAACGATCACGCCGATGCGATCTTTTCGCTCCTGCGGCAGCGCAGCCAGGTCCAGGCCCGCGTCCTCAGCCGCCTGCCGGGCCGAGGCCACCGCGTATTGACCATACGGATCGAGCCGAGACACCTGCTTGCGGTCCATGTACTCCGACGGGTCAAAGTCCTCCAGCTCACAGGCAATCTTCGTCTTGAAGTCGGTAGTGTCGAACCGGGTGATGGGACCCGCCCCACTGGCACCGTTCATGAGCCCCTCCCAGAAGGTGTCGGGCGTCAGGCCAATGGGCGTGAGGGCGCCCAAGCCCGTAACGAGAATGCGAGCAGGTTCAGAAGCAGACATAACGAGCGGATAGTGAAAACAAGTGAGGGCCAACCAGGCGCTAGCAATGCAGCGTCCTGATCCGAATGGGCTAACCGCGGCGCGACGATTGCATCATGCGTCGCAAGGCGGTCAGGCGCAACGTACTTGCAGTCACGACGAGAGGTCCGGCCCCGGCATCCTGCCCGCTGGGGCGCGCTTCGACCTCGGCCACGGAGGCTTACGCCGTTCGCTGGGCGTTGCGCAGGTACTGCTCGACCTGCCGACGGTCGCCATGGCCATTGATCAATGCGCGCACCTCAGGGCTGAAGCGCCGCGTGTCAATCTCCCCTTTGCGGACGACCGCAGCAAGTGCCGTCTGCATCAGGTCCAACATCGTGCTCAGCACGAACTCGCGACTCGTGGACGTGAGCTGCCGGCGCGTGAAGCCTGCCTTGATCGTACGGACAACGGCAGCCCTGTCGGGGTGCTCCGGACCGAACAGGTCGGCCGCAAAGTGATCGATGGCTTCCGAGAGGGTAATGAAGTATGCCGTGCCGGCAGTGGATAAACGAGCCATGGATGGTGTGGACGACGTGCGGTAACTGCTCGACCTACGGTATTGCTCGACCTATCCACAAGCGCACAAGCGCCGTGCCAAGATAGGAAGCAAGAGTCGGCGCCCTGCCCCCACCGATGAATGGCTACGGGATATATGGCCGGGGGATCCGCCTCACCGCTTATCAGGGTTTGGGAGTTTCCACCGTTCAGGAGTCTTCGACATCAAGATTATTCACGCCGTGGCTTTGCCATAGCCAATTGACGGTACTCTCGAAGTCGATAAAGGCCCGGACCTGAAATCCGACCTCGTGTGCGCTGGCTTCCATGAACTGCATACGGTCGAACGTCTCATCCCAGTCGTCCAGGATGGCCAGCCGCTGGTCAAACCCGGGGGCGCATGTTTCAAGATCTTGGACCAGTGTCCACACGTCGGGCATGGTAAGGTCTACATCCGCATCCCGGACGTCAAACAGCAGATCGTACCGCTCTCTCTTGGGCCCATCCGACAGCAATTGGCATAGGGCGTCGCGGCTGGACTCGAGTTCCAGCGTCCCATCGTGATCAACATAGATGAACTGAGTACCACGTACCAGCCGGATGTCGACCATAAAGGATCACTCCATTGCGTTGACCATTTGACAACCATCCGATGCGCCGGGACCCTCCCACCGAAGTCATCCGACTATGTTTCCTACGTTGCGCAGGCGCTGCGGGAGTACCTAACAGCGCGGGCCACGATAAGACCCAACTTATCGACCGATCGCGATACGATGGCCTCGACACGGTAAAACCAACGTTTCTTGTGCGTCCTGCTGCCTCGCCTGCTTGAAGCATAAACCGAGCGCCCTGCCCTACGGTGGCCCGGCGTGTTAATTGCGGGGCAGCACGACGATCAGTCCCGTGGCTTTGCTTTTGTATTCTTCGCCCCGTCCTTATGGAGCCAGTCTTCCCCGACCCCGCGGTCCCAGAACGCCTCGCGGCGCTGCATCGTTACGACATCCTGGGTAGCTTGCAGGAGCAGGCTTTCGATCGCATTACCGACCTTGCGGCGCATCTGCTTGACGCGCCCATGGCGGGTTTGCACTTCATCGATGACTCGTGTCAGTGGGCCAAGGCGCAGGTCGGTATGGAGGCCCAGACGCTCGACCTTGAGCTGTCGTTTTGCGTGCACGGCCTGCTGGACGATGACGTGCTGATTGTTGAAGACGCCACACAGGACGCCCGCTTTGCCGATAACCCGCTTGTCACCGGGCCGCCCGGGATCCGCTTTTATGCAGGAGCACCGCTCGTCACGCCAGACGGATACGTGTTAGGCTCGCTCTGCGTTATCGACACCGCCCCCCGCCCGGAGGGTCTGTCTCCGTCTCAGTCGCAGGTGCTGGCTCAACTGGCGCAGGTGGCGATGGACGAGTTGGAGTACCGCGCCCACCCCCGCTACCGCGAGGAGATCCTCGAAAGCGTCACCAACGCCTTCCTGACGGTCAACGACCAGTGGCGCCTGACATACGTCAACCAGCGGGCCGAGGAGCTCATCCAGCACCCCCGCGATGAACTCCTCGGATCCGTCGTGTGGGACGTGCTGCCAGCCGTGCGAGACCTCAGCCTGCACGACCAACTGCAGAACGCCGTGCGCGCCGAGCAGATCACGCAGTTCGAGGCGTACATCCCCCAGCTCGACCGCTGGTTCCAGGTCACGGGATGTCCCTTCAAGGGAGGCATTTCGGTGTATCTCGACGACATCACGGCGCTCCACGAGCACCGGGCCCAACTGGAAGAAGAGCGTGAGCGCGTCTCGATGGCGCTTACCGGGGCAGATTTGGGGATGTGGGACCTCGATCTCGACACCGGCCAGTGCGTGTTTGATGAACGCTGGGCTGCCATGCTCGGCTACACCCTCGATGAGGTGGACCATAGGGTAGAGTTCTTCGAGTCGCGGGTCCACCCGGAAGACCTACAGACCCTGCGAACCCAATTTGATCGGCACATCCGAGGCGAGATTCCACACATAGATGCCGAGATCCGGATGAAGCACAAGGAGGGCTCCTGGCGGTGGGTTCTGGACCGGGGCAAGATTCTCGAGAGGAACGAGGACGGAAGCCCCCGCCGTATGGTCGGTACGCACAAGGATATCACCGAGCGGAAAGAGCGGGAGAAAGCGCTTCGCCGCGAGCGCGATGTACTGCAAAATATTTTCGACGCCAGCCCAGTCGCCATTGTTACCCTCGACGCCGAGGGCCAATTCCTTACGGCCAGTGCTCGGGCGCGCGGCATCCTCGGCCTGGACCCGGTCGACGTGTTGGAGCGCGCCTTCAACGACCCCCGGTGGCGCATCACTGACGCGAATGGACACCCCATTCCCGATGAAGAGCTTCCTTTCGCCCGCGTGATAGCAACCGGCGAGCGCGTCTACGATGCCGAGCATACCATTCAGTGGCCCGATGGCAGCACGCGCCTACTGTCGGTGAGCGGCGCTCCCCTCACCAGCCCAGAAGGCGACCCGGAAGGCGCCGTGTTCATCATGAATGACATCACCGAACGCCGGCAGCACGAGCACGAGCTCATGGCGGCTAAAGAGCGCGCCGAGGAGATGAACCGGCTCAAGAATGCGTTTCTGGCCAACATGAGCCACGAGATTCGCACGCCACTGACGTCGATCATCGGATTTGCCGACGTGCTCAGTGGCCAGGTCGAGGGGCCTGAGGAAGAGCTGATTCAACTCATCCGACAAAGTGGAAAGCGGTTGGAAGCAACGCTCACCGCCATCCTTGACTTGGCCCAGCTCGAAAGCAACGACATTCACGTCGACCCCGAACCCGTCAACCTTTCGGACGCCGTGCACTCTGCGGTGGGCAGGCATCGCCCCAAGGCGCGCTCCAAAGGCCTTGACGTGGTCCTACACCTCCCCGACGAGCCGGTCGAGATGCTGCTAGACGCGCGGGCGCTGCAGCGTATACTGTCGCACCTCGTGTCGAACGCGGTCAAGTTTACCGACGAGGGGGCTGTGCAGGTCCGGCTGCAGCGCGCCGACGAGGCCGTCCTTCTGCAGGTGGAGGACACCGGCGTGGGCATCGGCCCCGACCACCTCGAACGGATCTTTAGCGAGTTTGAACAGGAGTCCAAGGGCTACACGCGGGATTACGAGGGCGTCGGTATTGGACTCGCCATCACCCGGCGCCTGACCAAGCTACTGGGAGGCTCCATCGATGTCGAAAGCGAGAAAGGCAGTGGTACGGTGTTTACCGTGCGGCTCCCCGTCGAGAAGGCCTCCTCTGCTTCCCCGCCTGTAGCGCGTCCGGCTCCGCCTGAATCCCCAATCCAGCCGCGCCCTACCTCCTCCTCGGCGCCTCCTGCGTTCCCGTCCCGCAATCCGGCGTCAGCCAAGATACTGCTCCTCGATGACAACGAGATGACCCGGAAGGTCCTCCCGATGCTACTCAACGAAGCCGACGATCGGTTCGTGATGGACACGGCCATGACCCCTGACGAAGCACTCTCCGCCGCTCGCGAGGTGGAGTACGACCTGTTTCTGATCGATATCAACTTGAGCGCGACCGAGACCGGCATCGATGTTATGCAAGCGCTGCGCGAACTCCCATCGCACGCTAACACCGGCATGGTGGCTTGCACGGCGTATGCCATGCCCGGCGACGAGGAGAAATTCCTGGAGGCTGGGTTCGACGCGTACCTCGCCAAGCCCTTCCGCGCGGACGAACTGCTTGCCGTGATTGAGGCGCACTGCCGATAGGACCGCGCTACTCCGTCGGGGTCAGCACAGCGGACGAGTCGCTGGGGACGCGCCACAGGTAGAGCGTGTTGCCCCCACGTTGACCTGCCGGTCGGGCGTCCAGGTGCCCATTCCGACGTTGCGTGACACCACCCGCGCGCCCGGTTGTAGCTCCCGAAGCAGCTTAGGGCGCAGCGCACGATTTGCCGAAGGCAGCAGGTACAGCGCCACCACGATGGCCGCTGCGATATCGGCGTCAAACAGATCTTTGTGCCGGAACGCGACCCGGCTGCTTACCCCCGCAGCTTGTGCCCGCTGTCGGGCCTCGCGAACCAGGTCGCCTCGCATCTCGATGCCCACGCCGCGTGCCCCGAAAGCTTCTGCAGCACGAATCGGAATGCGGCCGTCGCCGCTTCCGAGATCGAATACCACATCCTCAGCCGACACGCCAGCGAGCGACAGCATGGAATCGATGAGCGCGGTGGGCGTCGTGACGTAGGGCGCATCAGCACCGTCGCGGACGGACGGGTCGTACGCGGCAGCCGTCGCGCTGTCCGCCGCCTGCGAGCGGGCCAGGTCGTGCGCTCTGATGGTTGCAGACGATGAGCCGGCGTCGGGCGTGCATCCGGTAGCGAGCAGGACGATCGAGAGCATGAGCATAAAACCGGCTGTGCGACACAACCCGATCGGGAGCGCGATCGGTCTGGGCAATGGACCCATCATCCGTGGAGGCCCCCACCCCAAACGTAGGATAACGCGATCGACCATGATACCACGCAAGAGTGCCACTACTCATCGAGGGGCAACGCAATCTCTTCGCCCCAGAGGTGCCGCTCAAACCACTGCCAGTTGTGCCAAGTTGCTGCAAGGCGCTCTTTCGGCTTCGTGATGCCGTGGCCAAAGCCCTGATACACAACGAGTTCGGTCTCCACCCCCTGGTCTAGCAAGCCCTGGTACAGCTTGTAGGCATTCGGGATGGGCACGCGGGCGTCACGCTCGCCGTGCTGAATTAATGTTGGCGTGTTCGCCTGCTGGATGCGGGTCATCGGTGATGTAGTTTCGTAGATGCCTGGCTCCTGCCAGGGGGTTGCCTGCAGGTACTGCCGCGTGAAGGGCGTGATGTCGGTGGTTACGTAGTACGTCTCCCAGTCTGAGATGCCCGCCCCCACGGAAATAGCGGCGAACCGATCCGTGTGCGTCGTGAGAAATGCCGAGATGTAGCCACCTTGGCTCCACCCCATGGCGCCCATACGGGTCGTGTCGACCAATCCTTGCGCGATGAGGTGGTCGACCCCAGACATGACGTCTTGCATATCGCCCACGCCTAGGTTGCGCACGTTTAACGAACGAAATGCCTCGCCATACCCGGTGGAGCCACGGTAGTTAGGCTGTAACACGAGCGCGCCCTGAGCCATCCACTGCGCGATCGGATAGACATACGCCTCAAACGGCTGTGGGTAGTCGATACCCGCCGGGCCACCATGGATATTCACGAGCAGCGGATACGTGGCTGACGGGTCGAAATCAACCGGCTTGTACAAGATGCCTTCGATGACCGTCCCGTCGCGGCTCGTCCACGAGATCACTTCGCTGGTGCCCAGGCGCCAGTCGGCAATCTGTTCCGAGGCGCTCGTAATGGGCACAGGCCGCAACGCGTCGAGCGATGTCCGGTAGATTTCCTGGAGTGTCGATGGCGCTTGCCCAACGAATGCGAGCTCCGACCCATCGGCTGAAAACGACAAGCTCCCCATGACGCGCGGGCGAGTCGCTACGATACGCACTGAGCCGGTCGCCGGGTCAATCTGGACCAGTGGGCGGGTCGTTGTCTGCCATGCGACGGCGTAGAGGCCGCGAGGAGTCCAGTGCACGTCGTACAGGTTTTCGTCGAAGTCGTTAGCTAGCGGCGTGGGCGCTCCTCCCGTCGCGGGCACGCGGGCATACTGTGTGTTTTCGTAAAATACGACTTCCTCTCCCCCCGACGTTTCAAAGAAGATTGACGTGCCATCGGGCGACCAGACGGGCGTTCCGTCTCGGCCCGGTCGCGTGACGAGTGGGATGAGCACCTGGGTGTTGACGTCCAGCACCGACAAGTCTACGGTATTCCAAGCTGTGATAGCGGGGCTGTCTTTATGCTCGATGGCGATGCGCCCACCACCGGGCGACCACGCAAAATCCGTCACGGTGAGTGAGTCTCCACCCGTGAGCCGCTGGGGGTCTGGAATCGCCGTGCAGCTTGCTCCAACACTGTCGCACTCTGCTGTGAAGGACGGAGCGAGCACCTCCGCCGCATCCACCATCCATAGATGGGTGCGCCGCGTGTATTGGTCTTCGATGGCAAAGTCGCCATACTGCTCGTTCCGCTGGGCTACCGAGTCGGGTTGGGGGTCGGTGCGGAGAAAGGCGATGCGCATGCCGTCCGGCGCCCAGCGAAATTGCTGCACCCCTTCTTCGACGTTGGTAACCTGGCGCACCTCGCCGCCGTCCATGGGCAGCACGAAGAGTTGCGTCTGCTCCCCACGGTCGGACGTAAACGCCACAAAGCGGCCGTCTGGGGACCAGCGCGGCTGTGTGCTGCTTCCTGCTGGGGCATTGGTAAGGGGTTGCGGGGCCGTTCCCGGGCGGGTGAGCCAGAGCTCCGTGTCGAAGCGGTTTGCCTCCCACTCGGCCGCGCTCACCTCAAAAATTACGGCGCCGCCATCGGGGGCCAGCTGAGGATTGGCCACCGACCGTACATTGATGACCTCGCGAAATGAGGGGCCATCCACGTCCTGGGCCCCGGCTCCATGGGGGCCAGCCAACATAAGGCTGACGAAGACAGCGAACAAACCGCATCGAGCGGCGAAAGGACTGTGCGTCATAGCGGGTGTTCAGGCGGTGGGCAGCGTTGTGGCAACAGCGTAATGCGGCCGCGGAGCGGCATGCATCAAGTGCGCCGTAAAGATAATAACCGGTCGGGTGAGGTGCAGCATGGCCGAGGGTTCGGGCTGCACCCCCGGCCAGCCTCGTGGTCCCCGTATATTTCGGAAGCGCTGCCATGCGCCCGCACGAAATAACCCTGTGACGGGAGGAACTCGGCGGCGCAGCGCATTTTGCAACGGCTCACGGCTTTCGCTACGTCCTTCTGAATTTACCCATCTTATTGCTCATGGAAACGCTGTCCTTTCGCACCGGCGACGAGATGCCCATGCTTGGCCTTGGAACGTGGAAGTCGGCACCCGGTGAGGTGTACGACGCCGTCACGACCGCGCTCCAGGCCGGATACCGTCACATTGACTGCGCACCGATCTACGGCAACGAAGCTGAAGTTGGGCAGGCGCTCTCCGACGCGTTCGACGAAGGCATCGTTACACGCGATGAGGTCTGGGTCACGTCGAAGCTCTGGAACGACGCGCACGCCCCCGAGCATGTGCGCCCAGCGCTGGAAGAGACCTTGAGTGACCTGCAACTCGATGCAATCGACTTGTACCTGATGCACTGGCCCGTTGCGATCGAGCGCGGCCTCGACATGCCGAGCACGCCCGATGAGTTCATCTCGCTCAAGCAGATCCCGCTCTCGGTGACCTGGGCGGCCATGGAAGACCTCGTCGGCGAAGGATTGGCCAAGCACATTGGCGTGTCCAACTTCAACGTCCCCAAGCTCCAGTCGCTCGTCGACGTGGCGACGCACACGCCGGAGATGAACCAGATCGAGTTGCATCCCTACTTGCAGCAGCCCGAGATGCTTGCCGCGGCCGCGTCCGCAGGCGTTCCCCTAACGGCGTACTCGCCGCTCGGCTCGAAGGACCGCCCGGATCGCATGAAAGCCGATGACGAGCCCATCCTGCTAGACGATCCTACGATCGCCGCAATGGCGGAGCGACACGAGGCCACGCCGGCGCAGGTGCTTATTAGCTGGGCCATACACCGCGGAACGGCGGTCATCCCGAAGTCGGTAACCCCGCATCGCATCGAAGAGAATCTGGCCGCTGCGGAGGTGTCTCTTACGGAAGCGGATATGGATGCGATCGCCGAGCTTGACCGCGGCCGCCGCTACGTCGACGGCTCGTTCTGGGCGATGGACGGCAGCCCGTACACCATGGCGGGCCTGTGGACGGAATGATTGCCCATGCGTGACCAATGCGGCCCACTAGGGACGCACGGTCATGCATTGCGCCTCCATCCTAGCCTCCATCCTAGGGGCGGGTTGCCATCCAGGCAACTCGCCCCTTATTTCGTGCCGGCGTGTTCCAGCTACCAACTCCTCGATTCTTCTACAGCGGACCGGCTCTCTTGCACGGCTCTCTTGCACGGCTCTCTTACGACTGACTCTTTCGGGG
>CAYFQN010000081.1:2653-13189 GCA_964345285.1 uncultured Rhodothermales bacterium | reverse complement strand
TCACGAGCACCATCAGCCCGATGGCGGTCACGTCCAGCGGCACCACCTCGGTCACAAAAAAGAGGAGCGCGACCAGGATGATGCCCAGCACCACGAACATGCTCATTGTGGGCGCGGACGCCGCGGTAGCCTGTGCAAGAAGCGGAAGAAGAGCCCAGGTCATGGAGGGGTACGATCAGGCGAAAATGCAGGGGAAAAGTAAAATAGTGGCCGGCCCAACCCTCCTCCAACCCCGCCCGTTAATTTCGGCCGAATCCGCTCCCTCGCCAGGCCTCGGCCGGCGACACGGGCTACGCCTCGGCCGACGACGAGGGTTCTGCGGTGGCTTCCGGGAACAACCGGTGCCGCGCGTACGGCACGGCGAGCGTGATGGCGCGAAGCCCCATCAGCGCGGTGATGCCCCACCACACGCCATCGAGCCCCCAGCCCATCGGCTGCACGAGAAAGAGGATGACGCCGGCCCCAACGGCGGAGACGAGCATCGCCTTCGCCAGGTAGCCAAAGTCCTCGGCGCCCATGTAAATGCCATCCCACACAAACACGAGCCCGTTGAGCGGCTGCAGCAGCGCCACGAACGGGAAGACGCTGAGCACCGCCGCGATGGTGGCTGCGTCGTCAGTGAAGAAGCCGGGCAGCACGGGCTGCGACGCGAAAAAGCCCGCGCCGAGTGCCACGCCCACGAGCAGCCCCCATTGCAGCAGCCGGTTCGACACGGCGCGCGCCGTCGCCATGTCATCCCGGCCGAGGTGCTTGGACACGAGCGCCTGCGCCGCCACGGCCAGCGCATCGACCACGAGCGCTAGAAACAGCCAGAGCTGCGCAGCCACCTGGTGCGCCGCCACCGCCGTCACGCCCACGCGGGCCGCCACGGCCGTCGCCAGCGTCATCGTGCCCACCAGCGCTGCCGTGCGCACGAGCAGGTCGCGGCCCACTTTCAGGAACGGCAGCAGCGAGCGCAGCGTGGGCAGCATGAGTTCGATGCCCAATTCTTCGCGGCGCGTCTTGAGCAGCAGCACGAGGAAGACAATCGCCCCGATCCACTGCGCGATGGCCGTCGCGGCCGCCGCCCCAGCCAGTCCCCACCCCAGTCCAAAGATGAAGAGCGGGTCGAGCGCCACGTTGATGATATTGAACCCGATGGTGATAAGCATCGGCGTGCGGGTGTCCTGGTAGCCGCGGAACGCCCCGTGCCCTGCCGTGATGAGCAGTACCGCCGGCCCCGCACACGCCCGGATGCGCAGGTAGTTGAGCGCCGGCCCCATCAGGGATTCATGCGCCCCCATGAGCCGCAGGATGGGCTCGGCCAGCAGTTGCAGCGCGGTGAGCGCCACGCCGCCCGCCAGCACGGCCAGCGTGATGGCCCGCATCACGACGCGGCCCGCCTCAGTGCGGTTGCCCGTCCCCACATGCCGCCCCACGCGGGGCGTCGTGCCGTATGCGAGGAAGTTGAAGATGACAAACGTCATCGAGAAGATGGACGCATTGATGCCGAGCGCCCCCAGCGGCACCCGCCCCAACTGCCCGACGAACGCCGTATCGACGAGCGAGGCCAGCGGATCGGAGGCGAGACCGGCCAGGGCTGGTACGGCCAGCGCCAGGATGTCGCGGTCGTGCAGGCTCGTCAGCGAGAAGCGCGCCATGTGCGGCGGAAGATTGCACAGTGCCAGTTCGGTCGCCTCCCCTGCACGGATCACCGCGCGGCAGGATCCCGCTTCGGCACTAAGGTGAAGGCATGACCGAGTGTCGCTTCTCTCCCACGCGGAATCTTTCCTCTTGCATCCCGTTGTATTGTGTCCTCCGAGCACGTGCCCCATCGCCCATCTTTCCGACCACCAGCCAGCTGCCATGAAGGTGCGCTTGACAGCCGACATGCTCCGCCTCCGGCTCGACCAACCCGATGTCGACGCGTTGTCATCCTCCGGCTCTGTGGCGTTTGGCCTCCCGCTGTCGAACGGTACGCTCCGCTGCATCCTGCGCGTGGATTCCGCTGCCGATGCCCTCAGCGCATCGCTTGCAGAGGGCGCCATCACGGTGACCCTCCCGGCTGACCAGGCCCACCGCTGGATCGCAAGCGACGCCGTCAGCCTAGAGGGCCAGATTGATGGGGATGCCACACCCACCCGGATTCTCGTCGAGAAGGACCTGGGCTGCCGGCACACGGACGACGCCCCCGATGCAGCGGCAAACCCGCAGATGTTCGACCACCTCCGCGACGCATCCGGCACCGAGGCCGGCACCGAGGCCACCACCGAATCGGTATGAGCACGACGCACTCGTCAGACCATGATCCGGTCGCGGGCCTGATCGTCGCCGGAGGAGCCAGCCGGCGCTTCGGGCGCGACAAGGCTCGGCACCCGGTCAACGGGGCGCCCATGATCGCCCGCGTGTATGCGGCGCTCGCCCCCGTGGCAAACCCCGTCGTCGTAAGCGTGGGCCTAGGCGATGCGTCCTATGCGGACGTGCTGCCCGCAGGCATCCAGCACGTCCACGACCGACACAGCGATGCGGGACCGCTCGCCGGCCTGGACGCGGGCTTCCGGGCGCTGTCGTCGGCCTGGGTGCTC
The DNA here is from genome assembly GCA_964345285.1 of uncultured Rhodothermales bacterium. Classification (GTDB taxonomy): domain Bacteria; phylum Bacteroidota; class Rhodothermia; order Rhodothermales; family Salinibacteraceae; genus JAAAPH01. The sequence continues at coordinate 10,625 of CAYFQN010000081.1, read as the reverse complement.
GTCGCGGCGTGCGACATGCCCCACGTCACGCCCGATGGCTTTCGCACACTGCTCCGTGCCCGTGACGCGTCGGCCCACGCGATCGTAGCGCGTTCGGCGGACGGGCGGCGCCATCCCCTCTTCGCCTGCTACCGGCGCACACGAGCGCTGGACGCTATCCGGCGTGGCGTCGCGGAAAACTCGTACGCGCTGCATGCGCTGTTGGACCGGCTCGCCGTTCGCGAGGTGACTGTCCCGTCTCGCATCGTGCACAACGTGAACCGCCCGCACGACCTCGGTGACGCGTAACGAGGGGGGTGGCTTACTACAACGGCGATGCCTTTCGACGGTAGCGCAGACGACTGCCCCGAACGCCGTCAGCCAAGAGATCCTGAGTCAAGCTCAGGACGACACATGGACTTGACCGTGTTGTAGCCTGCCTTACACGTCTGCCTCATTCGAGCCACTGGATCGCCACATGCTGTCCGGGTTTGGGGTCGGTCGCGTCTTCGTCGAGGTGAACCAGGCAGTTCGCGTCGCGCATGGACGTGGCGATGCCCGATCCCTGCGGGCCGGTCGGGCGCACGCGGAGCCGCGCGTCGTCATCCACCCAGGCGATGCCGCGCGTAAGGTAGTGATATCCGGCTTTGGCGCGGTAGCCCTCATCGAGCACGGCGGTGTTAAGCGTCGGGAGCACGGTTCTTCGACCGAGTAACGCCGCGAGCGCTGGGCGCCCGTACACTTCGAAGCAGACGGCCGCTGCAACGGGGTTGCCGGGCACCCCCAGCACGGGCTGACCGTCGAGCACGCCGAACGCGACGGGCTTGCCGGGCCGCTGCCGGACGCCGCGGACCCCCAGCGCCAGCCCCATCTGCTTCAACACCTGTAGCACGCGGTCGTCGTGCCCGACGGACATGCCGCCGGAGACGAGTACCAGATCTGCGGATCGCGCGTTGGTCAGCGCATCACGAATGGCCGATGCGTCGTCGGCGACGCGCTGCCGGTGCGCACGGCCGCCGGCCGCCTCGACCCGCAGCGCGAGCGACGGACCGTTCGCGTCGCGGATCTGCCCCACGCCGGGCGTTTCGGCGGCGTCGACGAGCTCGCTGCCCGTAACGAGGATGTGCACCTGCGGCCGCCGTGCCACCGTGAGGTGCACGTGGCCAATCGATGCCAGCAAGCCAGCCGCCGACCCGTCGACGACCGTGCCGGGGTCCAGCACCGCATCGCCCGTCGCAATGTCCTCGCCCGCGGGTCGCACGTTCTGCCCGGGCATTGGTACCGTCCCGAAGCGAACCTGCTGGTCGGATGCCACCTGCGTGCGCTCCTTCCGGATGACGGCATCAGCGCCGGCCGGGAGCGGATGCCCCGTCGTGATGCGCGCGCACTGGCCGTCGGGCAGGGCCGGCACGGACTTGCCCCCTACGATGGAGAATGCGAGGGGGAGCACTGTCCCCGCCGCGGGCACATCGGCCGCGCGCACGGCGAACCCGTCCATGGCCGCGTTGTCGAACGGTGGCACATCGGCCGCGCTGACCACCGCCTCGCGCAGCGTGCGGTCCCGGGCGTCTGATAGAGTGACACGTTCGGTATCGACGGGCGTTATGCTACCGAGGAGGGCTGCGCGGGCTTGCTTAAAAGAGACGTGGGTTTTCATCGTTGGGTGAGGACCTATTGTCTTATCCGAGAGCCGCGCAGGCACCGCCCCTGCACAATGCTGACCAGGTAAAGCCCGGTCAGGATGCGTCCGCTGCAGCGAGCCAGCGGCGGACCGTGTCGGGGTGAGCCTGGATCCAGTCGCGCGCGGCCTGCAGCGGCTCCTTGTCGCTGTCCGGCTCGAAGTCCGTCATCAAGCTGTTCAGCTGCGCGTCACTGATCTCGAAATCGCACAAGAACCGGACGACCCGGTCGGGATAGTCGTCCGCAAAGCCCGATCGCACCACCGTGTAGATGTCCTCGGGCGCGCCGAAGACGGGCGTATCGTCCGTGCGGGCGCCCTCCAAGTAGCGGAGGTTGAACCGGCTCCACATCCAGTGCGGCTTCCACCCCGTGATGACGATGGACTCGCGGCGATTGATGGCCTGTTGCAACGCCGCCACCATCGCCGGCCCGCTCGACGCGACGACCTGGAATCCGTCGATACCGTTGTTGTCGAGGATGCGGCGCGTCTGCTCGTTGATGGCCGCCCCCGGCTCGATGCCGTTGATCTCTCCATCCAGTTCGGCGCGGTAATCGGCTAGGTCGCCCACCGACTGGAGCGGCGCGTAGTCGGGCACGACGAGGCCGGCGCTCGTGCCGCGGTACGTGTAGCCCAGCGTGTCGAGCCGGTCCTGGTACTCTGCCCACGGCTGCTGGTGGGTCGTCGGCAGCCAGGCCTCCACGAAGATATCGGCGTTGCCGGAGGCGACCGACGAGAAGGCCACCCCGCCGCCGTTGACGCGCGACATCTCGACGTCGACGTTGAGGCTGTCTTCCAGCAGCTCGTGCAGCAGGTGGGTGATGGCGATGCCCTCCACCCAGTTGACGTACACGAAGTGCATCGCCGGGCGGCTTGCCTCACCGCTGGACGATGCTTCGTCGGAGGCCCTACCGCATCCGAGCGCGAGCGTGCTCAGTCCGATGACGAGCGCGGCGGTCCACCGCGCGAAACGTTGAGTGCAGGAGGACGAACGGCACATAGACAGGATTACTTGGGGGCTTGCAAAGACGTCAGCGTTGCAATGCCCGTGGGTGCGCGCTTGTTCGCGCCAAAGCCCCTTCAGGCCGTCGGTGCCGTCGTCTCGCCGGAACCCGCTTCGGCGCCGATGCCTTGCGTCAGCCGGTCGAGCACGATGGCGAGGATGACGATGGCCAGCCCGCCCTCGAAGCCGACGTCGGTCTGCAGCTGTGTGATGCCGATCACCACGGGGTCGCCCAGGCCGCCCGCCCCGATGAGTGCGGCGATGACGACCATCGACAGGGCGAGCATGATGGTTTGGTTGACGCCGGCGAGGATCGTCGGTAGTGCAAGGGGCAGTTCCACCTTGAGGAGAACCTGGCGCGGTGTGGAGCCGAACGCCCGCGCGGCCTCGACCACGTCATCCGCCACCTGCCGGATGCCCAAGTTCGTGAGGCGCACGGCCGGCGGCGTGGCAAAGATGAACGTGGCGATGACGCCCGGCACCTCGCCGAGCCCGAACAGGAGCACGGCCGGGATGAGGTACACGAAGGCCGGCATCGTCTGCATGAAGTCGAGTATCGGGCGCACGGCGCGCTCCACCACGTCGCGCTTCGCGGCGGCGATGCCCACCGGGATGCCGATCAGCAGCGCCAGCAGCGTGGCCGTGAGCACAAGCGCCAGCGTCTGCATCGTGGCCGTCCACAGGTCCATCCCCACCACGACCGTCGTGCCGAACAGCGTGACGCGGATCTCTTCGAGCAGCGCCAGGCCGACCAGCGCGAAGAGCGCCGTCCGTCGCGAGACGAACCACCCCGCCAGGAGCACGAAGCCGCCGATCACGACGTAGCTCGGAAAAAACAGCAGCGCTGTCTCCAGCCCGCTAATGACGCCCCCAATGACGGCCCGCAGCGCGTCGAAGAACGGGCTGAAGTGTACCTGCAACCAGTTGACGAGCGCCTCAAACGCCCCGCCGATGTCAAGCTCTATCATGGAACTGGGGGATGAACCGAGGAGACAATGAAGGGCCGGCTGGCTACGGGTCAGGCGTGGCCGGCCGGTGGGCGTTGCGCGTGAGTTCTTCCAGCACGGCCTCCCGATCGACCACGCCGAGCACCTGGTCGTCCGTATCAAGGACAACAGCGGGCCCGTCGGCATCGAGGACGCGTGGAAGAAAGTCACCCAGCCGCTCATCGGGACGCAGAACGGGCGCCGCGTCGATGTCGACCTCCTGCGCTCCATCGGTCGTCGATGCATTGGACGCCAGCGGCTGCATCAGCGCGGACGCGGTGAGGACGTTCGTGCGGTCGACGGTCTGGACGAAGGCTTCGACGTACTCGTCCGCCGGATCGAGCAGGATCTCCTGCGGCGTGCCGACCTGCACGACGGCGCCATCTCGCAGGATGGCCACCCGATCGCCCAGCACAAGGGCTTCGTCGAGGTCGTGCGTGATGAACACGGTCGTGCATCCGACGCGGCGTTGCAGGTCGATAAGCTCCTTCTGCATCTCGGCACGGATGAGCGGGTCGAGCGCGCTGAAGGGCTCATCCATGAGCAGGATGGCGGGGTCGGTGGCCAGCGCCCGCGCCAGCCCCACGCGCTGCTGCATGCCGCCACTCAGCGTGTGGATGCGGCGCTCGGCGTAGTCCGCCAGCCCCACGAGGTCCAGCGCCTCTGCCGCTTTTTCGCGCCGCGGCTCTTTGTCCATTCCGCTGACTTCCAGCCCGTACTCCACGTTGCCGCGCACCGTCCGATGCGGCAGCAGGCCGAAGTGCTGAAACACCATCGACATGGTGGTGCGCCGCAGGACCCGCAGGCGCTCAGCGGAGGCTTGCGTCACGTCTTCGCCGGTGACGCGCACCGTGCCGCGCGTCGGCTCGACGAGCCGGTTGAGGCACCGCAGCAGCGTCGACTTGCCGCTTCCGGACAGGCCCATGATGACGAACGTCTCGCCGGCATCGATGTCGAACGACACGTCGCGCACGGCAACGGTGTGCCCCGTTGCGTCCCGCATCGCTTCGGGCGATGCGCCGGCATCGAGGCGCTCCAGGGCGCGCTTCGGCGCCGGGCCGAAGATTTTCGTCAGCCTCTGTACGCTGATGATGGAGTCGTCTGCCATTCTCAGTTGCTTCTTGCGTCGTGCGTGTCACACGCCAAGCGGCTGGCCGCGTTACCCAATCTCAACGCGCTGCCCGCCGGCGTCGATGGACGCGTAGATGGCTTCGATGACCTGCATGTCGCGGAGTCCCTCCTCGCCGGACACGCGGGACGGCCGATCCTCCTGGACGCACGCTGCGAAGGCATCCATCTGCCGGGCCTGCTGGTTGACGTTATTGAGGTTCATCGGCCCGTCGGAGGTGCGCCCTTGCAGGCCGCCATAACTGTAGGCGGGCTCCACCTCGAACCAGCCGCGGTTGGCCGACGCATAGAACCGGTTGAAATTGCCGTTGTAGCTCGTGCTGCCGCTCATCCGGGCGCCGCCGGGAAATTCGAGCTGGAAGAAAATCGTCTCGTGGATTTCCGTGAAAATGTCGGGCCGCGTGGTGTACGCCTGCGCGGTGACGGCCACGGGCTCCTCGCCGGTCGTGTACCGCCCGGCCTGGATGGCGTAGATGCCCACGTCCATGAGCGCGCCGCCGCCCGACAGCGCTCTGTCGAGGCGCCACTGGATGTGCGGCGGGTACGGCGGATTGCCTAGCCGGAAGCCGAAGCCGGCCTGGATGATGTTCACGGGCCCGTAGACGGCGTCCTGCCCGAGCTCCATCACGCGCTGATGATGGGGCTCGAAGTGCAGCCGGTACCCGATCGACAGCTTCCGGTTGTGGCGCGCGCAGGCCTCGATCATGCGCCGGGCGTCCGCGATGGACGTGGCCATCGGCTTCTCGCAGATGACGTGCTTGCCGGCCTCGGCCGCGCGGATCGTGTACTCGGCGTGCAGCCCGTTCGGCAGCACGACGTAGACGATGTCGATAGCGTCATTATTTGCGATGTCGTCGAAGGTCTCGTAGTTGTAGACATTCGCCTCGGGGATATCGTACTTTTGCTTCCACGTCTCGGCCTTCGATGGCGTACCGGTGACGATACCGGTGAGGCGACAGCGCGTCGTCTCCTGCAGGGCGGGCGCGAGCTGCCCCGTGGCGTAGTTGCCGAGCCCCACGAGCGCGACGCCCAGCGGATCCTGCTGCGGCGCCGAGCACGCCACGAGCGGCCCAGAGGATGCAGCCAGGGTCAGGCTGCCGAGGCCCATCGAGAGGCGCTTCACAAACTGGCGGCGCGAGGCCGGTTCGGTAAGGCGTTCGTTCGGTGGATGAGCCATGATCGTCAGCGCTGGTTGGGTAGACGGGGATAGGGAAAGAAAGCCGCTTTTGCGCGCTAATATCAAGGCGGAGAGGCAAAGCACATGCAGATGGCCCGCTTCCTCTCGCATTGGCAGGGCACGCGCGCCCCAATCGTCCGTTGACTTTTTCCGCCGGGAGCGATAGGTAACAGACTCAGCCCTCCACTTCGACTTTCCCCACCTGATGCCAGCTGTCATCATGACTTCCTCGTCTCGTTTCGTGCGTCGCACGTGCAGTCTGCTCCTCCTTCTCGCCGTACTAGCCGCGCCGGCATGGGCGCAGGCCCCCGAAATGGCGCCCACCCGCGCCGACACCGGCATGGTCGTCTCCGCCCGCGTCGAGGCGTCGGAGGCCGGCGTTGCCATGCTCAAGCAGGGCGGCAACGCCGTGGACGCGGCCGTAGCCACGGGCTTCGCGCTGGCCGTCGTGTATCCGCGCGCCGGCAACATCGGAGGCGGCGGCTTCATGATCATCCGCAATGACGACGGCACGGAGACGACGATCGACTACCGCGAGAAGGCGCCGATGGAGGCGACGCGCACCATGTATCAGGACGAGAACGGCGACGTCGTCCCGCAGCGCAGCCGTGAGGGCTACCTGGCCTCGGGCGTGCCCGGCTCCGTGGCGGGTCTGCTGAAGGCGCTGGGGGAGCATGGCACGCTGTCGCGGGCGCAGGTGCTGGCGCCGGCCATCCGCCTCGCGGAGGAGGGCTTCCCGCTCTCGCAGCGGCAAGCCAACGACTTCAACCGGCGGTACGAGACGTTCGCCAAGTACCCCGGCACGAAGCGCTACTTCACCAAGGGCAGTTCCGACGCATACTACGAGGCCGGCGAGGTCTTCGTCCAACAGGACCTCGCCGAGGTGCTGAGGCGCGTTCGCGACCAGGGCCGTGCCGGGTTCTATGGGGGCGAAACGGCTGACCTAATCGTCAGCGAGATGGAGCGCGGCGGCGGGCTCATCAGCCATGCTGATTTGCAGGATTACGAGGCCGTCGAGCGCGAACCGGTCCGGGCCAACTACCGGGGCTACAACGTCATCTCGATGGGGCCGCCCTCCTCGGGCGGCGCCGCGCTGGCGCAGCTCTTCAACGCCGTCGAGCCGTACGACATCGGCGCGATGGGCCACCAGTCGAGCGCGGCCGCGCATCTGATGGGCGAGGCGATGCGCCGCGTCTACGCCGACCGGGCCCGCTGGCTCGGCGACTCCGACTTCTTCGACGTGCCTGTCGATGGCCTCGTTGATCCTGCGTACATGGAGCGGCGCATGCAGAGCTTCGACCCAAACAGCACGACCCCGACCGAGACCATTGAGCATGGCAACCCGATGGCCTTCGAATCCACCGAGACCACGCATTACTCGGTCGTCGATGGCGACGGAAATGCCGTGAGCGTAACGACGACGATCAACGGCAGCTACGGCTCGAAAGTGGTCGTGGACGGCGCGGGCTTCTTCCTCAATAACGAGATGGACGACTTCAGCGCGAAGCCGGGCGTGCCCAACATGTACGGCCTCGTGGGCTCGGAGGCGAACGCCGTGGAGCCCGAGAAGCGCATGCTCTCGTCCATGTCGCCCACCATCGTTGAGGATCCGGATGGCGAGCTGTTCATGGTGATCGGGACGCCGGGCGGATCGACCATCATCACGACCGTCTTCCAGGTGATCCTGAACGTGATTGACCACGGCATGAACATGCAGGAAGCCGTGGCCGCGCCGCGTATCCACCATCAGTGGAAGCCGAACACCCTGTGGTACGAGCGCTTCGGCCTAGGGGCCGATGCCGTCAGCAATCTTGAAGACCGCGGCTGGTCGGTGATTGAAGGCTCCGAGTGGGGCGGCATGACGTGGGGCCTCGCCGACGGCATCACGGTGGTGCAAGAGCCCGTCAACCCACGCTCCAACGCCACGAAGCGCGTCCTCCACGGCGGCGCCGATCCGCGTGGCAACGATACGGCCGTTGGGTACTGACCCTGTGGGCACTGACCCTGTGGGCACTGACCCT
>CAYFQN010000081.1:0-2553 GCA_964345285.1 uncultured Rhodothermales bacterium | reverse complement strand
ACTGACCCTGTGGGCACTGACCCTGTGGGCACTGACCCTATGGGTACTGACTTGAGAAAGTGCATGCGGGAACGCGGGGGCTCGGAAGCCTACGGGTCATCGCCCGCTCCCTGCCTGCCTTGCTTCCTACTCGGACTGTGCACGGGGGAAGCGAACGGTAAACGTCGTTCCCTCACCAAGTGTGCTCTCTACCGAGATGCTGCCGTCCATCAGCTCGACGAGGCGGCGCGTGATCGTGAGGCCCAGCCCGCTGCCCTCGTGCGTGCGTCCCGCGCCGGTCGACTCCTGGCGGAACTCGTCGAAGACCTTCTCGAGGAAGGCGGCCCCGATGCCAATCCCCGTATCGGTTACGCGGAGCTCGACGACGTCGCCGTCGGGGCGAAGAGCAGCCGCGACGTAGCCATCGTCGGTAAACTTGACGGCGTTGGAGACGAGGTTGGTCGTGACACGGGCGACGGCAGCGCGGTCGGCCCAGCCGTACACGGGATCGCCGGGCAGATCCAGGCGGAGCGCGATGCCTTTTCTCTGGGCTTGCGGACGGAATTGGTCCATGACCTCGCGCACCTCGGCATGCAGATCGACGCGCTCGGCGGTAAGCTCCAGCGCGCCGGCCTCTAGCTGTGCGAGGTCAAGCACCGAGTTGAGCGTCCACAGAAGGCGTTCGCCACTGCGCTGGATGAGCCCGGCGAACTCCGCTGCCGACTCGGGCGAGGTCCCGATCAAGTCGGCGAAGCCGATAATGGACGTGAGCGGCGTGCGGATCTCGTGACTCATGTTGGCGAGGAAGGCCGACTTCAGCCGGTTCATCTCCTCGGCCTGCTCTTTGGCCGCAACGAGCTGCCGCTCGTGCTCCCTCCGGTCGGTAATGTCGAGTAACGTGCCGATCACGGCCAGCGCGCCATCGTGCTCGGTGCGGGCGCCGTGCACCTCCACAGTTCGTACTGTGCCATCGGGCCGCTGAATGCGAAACGAGTACTTGATTTCATGGATGTCGCCCCGATAGCGCTTCTGCAAATTATCGCGGACGAGCGGCCAGTCGTCGTCATGCACTACTGCCTCTACCGGCACGTCGCCCAGGAGGGCCCCGGTTTCGTAGCCCAGCGTCTCAGCCAGCGCCGGATTGGCGTAGACGAAGCGCCCGTCCTGGATGATGTAAATGCCGACTAGCGACTGCTCGACGAGGCCGCGAAACTGCGCTTCAGCGGCGCGCAACTGCTCTTCGGCCTGCTGTCGCTCGGTGATGTCCCGTGCGACGGTCTGCACGGCGGCCTCTCCCTCATAGGTAATCGGCACCGAGTTGACCTCGATGATGCGCTCCTCGCCGTCTAGGCGACGGATGCGGTGGATGAATGGAGGCGTGGCCTCGCCACGCGCCAGCGCCTGGCCGCGCGCCACAATGTGTTCTGCGATTTCGCGCTCTGGCACAAACTGGAATAGCGATGCCCCAATGAGGTCACGGGGCGCCTCGGCGCCCAGGAGTTGGGCACCGGTCGGGTTGGCATAGCGAAACTGGCCGTCTGTGCTGAGGAACACCGCCTCGGGGTGGTTCTCTACGAGGCGCTGCCAGCGCTCCTCACTCTCTCGTAGCTTTCTTTCAACGCGCTTACGCTCGGTAATGTCGATGACCGCTCCGTCGCGGTGCACAACGCGGCCCTCGGCATCGTAGGTGGCCTGCCCGCTGAAAAGTCCCCAAAAGGTGGATCCGTCCTTCCGGTGGAAGAGCGCTTCGTTGCGCTCGCACACACCCTCTGCGTCCAACTGATTCACGACATCGCTCCGGCGGGCGGGGTCAGCGTACAGTGCCGCGGGCGACACCTGCAGCATCGCCTTCGCGCTTTCATACCCAAACATGTGTACGCACGCCTGATTGACGTATACCAACCCCTGTCCCGGCACGCTCCGGAAGATACCCTCGGCGATGTTGTTACTGATGGCAGCGACGACATCTGGGGAGGTCGCCCCGTCTTCGCAATGCATGGCAGCCTGGGGAACCGCTTCGGTCGGCACCGAGGCGCGGTACGCAAACTCGTGCAAGGCCTCCACCTCACCGTCCGATAGCGTCCGCGGGGCCGCATCGAACAGCAACAAGACCCCTGTTGGATTTCGATCGTCGGGATGAAGCGGCACCCCGGCCATAAACCGAACCCCATCGGCCTCATCGGGCTGGGCCCGTGCCTCGAGCGGGACGTCGTCGTGGGCGTCGAGAAGAATAACGGGCTGCTGCTCGCGCAGCACCTTGGCGCCCAATGAGGCGCCAGGCGGCACTTTGGGCACCGGCTCACCGGCGACCGAAGCGTAGTGGATCCCGCGGCCGTCTACCACCCCCAGCGCAACGGTATCCACATCGAAAAACTGCTGCACAACCCGTAGGAAGCGGTGGTCATGACCGGTGGCAGCCTTCCCTTCCATGGGCGTTTGAAGCATAGGCTCGTTCCGATGGGAAAATGCAGAGGTCTTCATTGATCCAGGGTTTATCCTGGATACGTGGCATTCGGCACACAGCCTCTGATATGGTCTGGGAGGTGCCGGGGATCCGGGGGGCGGGGTGGCTAG
>CAYFQN010000080.1:9022-13324 GCA_964345285.1 uncultured Rhodothermales bacterium | reverse complement strand
TGAGAGTGGCAAACCGCTCCCCGATGGCATCGGCCAGTGCACCGGCCGCATCGACGCAATCCACGAGGCGCCCCACGGTGCGGATCATGGCGATAGCGTCGTCCACGGTTGGCACGTCGGTCACGTAGGCGGGCGCTTGGTCGGCGAGGGCGGCGACGTCCTCGCGCGTGTTCTCCTCCCGGTTGGCGAGGACGAAGTCGGGCTCCAGTGCGGCCACCCGATCGGGGTCCACGTCCTTCGTCCCACCCACGATCGCCTTCCGGTCGTGCCAGTCGCTGGGGTGCACGCAGAAGCGCGTGATGCCGACGACGCGGTCATCGAGCTCCAGGTGGGCGAGCAGCTCCGTCTGGCTCGGCACTAGCGAGACGATGCGTTGCGGCGGTTTCGTCAGCGCCACCGTCCGGCCCAAGGCATCCGTCGTGGTGAGGGGAAAAGAAGGCATGGCGAGCGTTCAGGAAGAGATCACCGAAACCCCGTTCCGCACGGTTGAATTAAAACGAAACCGCACATCACACAGCAAAAGGTCCTCGTCATGGATACGCAAACATCGATCTCCACGAAGCCGATCACCGGGGAGGAGCTTTTCGAGATGCCCGGCACCCATCAGTGTGAGCTGGTGGAAGGAGAGATCAGACGAATGAGCCCAACCGGATGGAAGCACGGAGACCTCGAAGCACAGTTTGCACGTCGCCTCGCAGACTTTGTCGATGAGCATGAACTCGGGAAAGTTATGTCCGGCGAAGTGGGCATCTACACCGGGCGCGATCCGGACACGGTGCGCGGAGCCGATGTGCTCTTTATCTCCCATGAACGGCTGAAGGACGCATCGCCCGAAGGCTTTCTCGATGTGGCTCCCGAGCTCGTCGTAGAAATCATGTCGCCCTCCAATGCTTGGGAGGCGGTGCGACAAAAGATCGAGGAGTACTTCGCCATCGGCGTCGGGCAGGTGTGGATCGTCGAGCCCGCGAACCGGGCCGTGCAGGTCTACCGAGCGCGGGACGCCGTCCGCACGCTGACAGAGGACGACGCGCTAGATGGCGAGGGGCCGCTGGACGGTTTTGCGCTCGACATCCACACACTGTTCGCGTGATACCTGCGGCGGCGATGCGACTTACGTGCGCGCCGTGGCGGTGCCGAGCGTGTCTATCAGTCGCTGGTGCAGGCCGCCGAAGCCGCCGTTGCTCATGATGAGTGCCACGTCGCCGTCCTGCAGCTCGTCGATTAGTTCAGGAAGGAGCGCGTCGGCGTCGGGATGGGTGGTGGCGGGCGTGCCGCGATGGGTGATAGTGCGCACGACGGCGCCGGCGTCAAGCATCCGGTCGGCGTCATCGTTATGGCGGACGGGCGGGGCGCTGATGAACACGCGATCGGCGTCGTCGAACGCCTCGCTATAGGGCGCCTCGAAGGCTTTGCGGCGGCTCGTGTTGGAGCGCGGCTCGAAGATAGCGACGAGGCGCCGGTCGGGAAACCGCTGGCGGATGGCATCAAGCGTAGCGCGGACGGCCGTCGGGTGGTGTGCAAAGTCGTCAATGATCGTGACGCCGCCGGCGGTGCCGCGCGTCTCCTGGCGGCGCTTCATGCCTTCGAAGCTTGCAAGCCCGTCGGCGATCTGGCTGGGCGAGCATCCTTCCGTAAGCGCGATGAGACACACGCCGAGGGCGTTCTGCAGGTTGTGCGTGCCGAACATGGGCAGAAACATCTCGCCGAACGGCGCGCCGCCCATCGTCAGGGTAAAGCGCTGGCCGCCGTCTTCGGTGCGAGCGTTGAGGGCGGAGACGTCATTGGACGGGTCGAGGCCGTAGGTGCGCACGCGCGCGTCGGTGTGGTCGGCGAGGGCGGCCACGGCGGGATCGTCGCCACAGAGCGCGAGAATGCCGTCGCGCCGGTCCAGGGTGCCGGCGAACCGTTCGAACGCCTTGCGGTAGTCGTCCCAGTCGGCATAAATGTCGGCGTGGTCAAACTCCATCGACGTGACGATCGCGCGGTCCGGCGCGTAGTGCATGAATTTCGGTTGCTTGTCGAAGTAGGCGCTGTCGTACTCATCGCCTTCCACGACGAACGGCTGGCTGCTGCCGAGCGCGTAACTCGTGCCGGTGTTCTTCAGGATCCCACCCACAAGGAAGCCTGGATCGGCGTCCGCCGCGCGGAAGACATGAACGAGCAGGCCCGTCGTCGTCGTTTTACCGTGCGTGCCAGCCACGACAATGCTCCGCCGCTCGGGCAGCATATAGTGAGCCAGTGCCTCCGGGAATGAGAGCTGAGTAAGGCCCTGTTCACGGGCGTACGCGGCCTCTGGGTGGGTTGGCGTGCAGGCGTTGCCGACGATGACCAGGTCCGGCGCGGGATCGAGATGCGCCGGGTCGTAGCCCTCATGCACCGTAATGCCAAGGTCGGCGAGATGCGTGCTCATCGGCGGGTAGGCGGCTTTGTCCGAGCCGCGCACCGTGCAGCCGGCTTGGCGGAAGAGGCCCGCAAGCGCGCCCATCCCCGTGCCGCAGATGCCAATCAGGTAGACATGGTCCACCTCATGGGGAGAGGGTGGGGCCGGGCGGTCAAAGACGCGGAGGTGAGCGTCGGGCAGGGACGAAGCGGCCTTCATGAGTACAGCAGGGGAAGCAACAGAAAAGAAAACGGATGCATCAGCGGCCGGAGCAAAAACTACTCCTCGCGCGAGGCCGACGACTCCTCGGCAGACTCCTCGGCAGACTCCTCTGGGGGAATGGGCCCCGGAAACTCGCCGCCGGTGATGCCAAGCCGAATGATCGCTTCCTGCTCCGAGCTGGACTCTTCCACGGCCTCCTGTACCATGCCGAGTTGCTTGGCGCGCTTAAACCACTGCCGCCGCGCTAGCGCCTGCATGTCTTCCACCGAGTCCGCCTCGTCGACGATCTCCATGCCGAGCAGCGTTTCCACGACGTCCTCCATCGTCACGATGCCTTCGACGCCGCCGTATTCGTCCACGACGAGCGCGATGTGCTCCAGGCGATCAAGCAGCCGCTCCAGCAGATCCGGCAGGGGCAGCGAGTCGCGGACCACCAGCATCTCGCGGGCCAGTTCCTTGAGTTGCACCTGATGCTCTTCCTGCGCGGCGCGGAGCAGCATCTCGTCTTTCAGCACGTAGCCCGTCACGTCGTCCCGGTTCTCGCTGTAGACGGGGATGCGTGAGAAGCGAAACTCGTCGTACTCGCCCACTACCTCCCCAATGGTTTTCTCTTCTGATAAGTCGAACATGACGGTGCGTGGCGTCATCACGTCCTTGACGCGCAGCGAGTTGAAGCGGAAAAGATTGGTGAGGATGCGGGACTCTTTTTCCTCGAAGACACCCTCTTCCTGGCCCAACTCAGCAAGCGCAGTAAACTCCTCGCGGCTGAAGGGCATACGCTCTTCGTCCGAGGCCAAGAGGCGCGTGATGATCTTCGACAGCTTCACGAGCGGCCACATGAGCCAGATGGTGGGCACGAGAATGCGCGTGATGGCCGGACCCATCTTGCGCCAGTACACGGCCCCCAGCGTTTTGGGGATGATCTCGGAGAAGACGAGGATGAGGAGCGTGAGTACGGCCGAGATCACACCGATGTAGGCCTCACCGAAGACGACGGCCGCCTGCGCGCCCGCCCCAGCAGCGCCTACCGTGTGGGCGATGGTGTTGAGGCTCAGGATCGCGGCGAGGGGACGGTCGATGTCCTCCTTGAGCGTCTTCAACTTCTCGCCCATGGGATTGTCCTCCTGTTCGAGCGCGGCCATGTACGACGGCGTCACGCTCAACAGCACAGCTTCCATGATGGAGCAGAGGAAAGAGACGCCCAGGGCGAGCGCCACGTAGAAGATAAGTAAGCCGAAACCAGGTTCCATACAGCGTGGAGGAGGGCCTTCGGGGGGCGGTGCGAATACAGCACGCCGCGCGCGAGGGAGGCCTTAACCCTTCACCGTCTGTGAGGCAATCCAAGAGGGAAGGAGAGACAGAATGCGTTACGCCGCCGGTTTCTTCACGGGGCGTCTCCGGTTGCACGAGCGACGGATGCAGAGGCTTCGTGGGGCCAAGCATACCCGTGTAACCAACATACGAATGCGGTGCGCGCCTTTCATGTTCATGTCGGCAAGAGGCGAAAGAAAACGACCCGGCGGACAAGCAACCGGGTCGTTGGATATCACCACGTCACTTACTCCGTTAGGGGCCCGAGGGATCCTGGCGAGGCATCGGAGCCGGCTGGTCGGTCGTCCCGTCGCCGGCGGCATCATCGGCGGCACCGTCGCCGGGAGGAGAGGGTGCGTCGCGGGTGAAGGCGGCGCTGTCGGGGGCGC
>CAYFQN010000080.1:2329-8922 GCA_964345285.1 uncultured Rhodothermales bacterium | reverse complement strand
CTTGCCGTTGCTTGCCACCGCATCGCTGACGATGGCGGCGCCGTCCGCATCCCCGCCGAAGGCCTTCGTCACGCGGAGGCTGAGCGAATCGAATGCCGAGTACATCACCGGCACAATGACGAGCGTCAGGAAGGTGGCGAAGACAAGGCCCGAGATGATGGCTGTACCCATCGGCCCCCAAAACTGCGTGTTCTCGCTGCCAATCTCAAAGTTGGGCTCAAAGTTGGCCAGTAGCCCCACGAAGTCCACGTTGATGCCGAAGGTAAGCGGCACGAGGCCGAGCACCGTGGTCAGCGCCGTCAGCAGCACCGGGCGCAGGCGGGTCGCGCCGCCCTCGATGATGGCGTCCTGCTTGCTCATCCCGCGTCCGCGAAGCTGCATGATATAGTCCACGAGCACGATGTTGTTGTTCACCACAATCCCGGCTAGCGCAATGATGCCAATGAACGTGAAGAGGTTGAACGGCGTCCGCGTGAGGATGAGGCCGAGGAGCACGCCAACCATGCTCAGCCCAACGGCCACCATGATGATGAACGGCGCGCTCACGGAGTTAAACTCGACGATCATGATGAGCAGGATAAGCACGAGGCCGATGGCCAGCGCCGTGCCCAGGAACCCGAAGGACTCCTGCTGATCTTCGTTGCCGCCGGTATATTCCAGCGCGTAGCCGGTCGGGAGGTTCTCGCGGTACTCCGAGAGCTCGGTCTGCACGCGGCCAAGCACCTCGGGCCCATTGAAGCCCGGCGCCGCATCACCCGACACCGTCACCACGCGGTCCTGGTCGATGCGCGTGATGGAGCCAAAGCCGGTACCTTCCTCAATGGCAGCCACCGACGTGAGGGGGATCTGTTGCCCGCGGTTGTTGGTGATGTTCAGGTTGGCCAGGCTGTTCAGGCTCTGCCGGTCGGCCTCCTGCAGGCGCACGGTGATGTCGTACTCGTCCTCGCCGCTGCGGTAGGTGTCCGCCTCCACGCCCTGGATGGCGGCGCGTACCGTCTGCGCGATTTGCGCAGTCGAGAGACCGAACTGGGCGGCCTTCTCCCGGTCGATGGCCACCTGCACCTCGGGGCGGCCGGTGTTAAGGTTGTCCGACACGTCGACAAGGCCGGGGATTACGCCGCTATCGGCGGCGTCGTTGAGGCGCTGCTTGACCTCTTGGGTAATGGCGACGATCCGGTCGAAGTCGGGGCCGGAGATTTCGATGTTGACCGGTGGCCCGGTCGGCGGGCCCTGCTGCTGCTCGGTGAACTCGATCTCGGTGCCAGGAATCCCCTGCAACTGGGCGCGCAGCTTTTCCAGCGTCCGCGCCGACGACTCGGCGCGATCCGAATAGTCGACCATGTTCAGTGAGATGCGTGAGCGCTCGGGCTGCTGCGCGCCGCCGCCGAACTGGGAGTCGCCGCCCACGCCCACGTTTACGAGCATGTTCTCGATGTTCGCTTCGGACGCTGGGTTCTGATCCAGCAGCTGCAAGATTCGGTTTTCGGCGATATCGGCCACCCGGTTCGATGCATCCACATTGGTGCCCAGTGGCGCCTCGATGTTGATTTGCACTTGGCCGGGGTCGGTGTCAGGGAAGAACGCCTGGCCGGTTGGTGCGAAGAGAAACAGACCCACAATCACCACGAGCCCGCCCAGCGACCCGTTCAGTAACGCAGCGCGGTTGTCGGTGAGGATGAGCCGGTCGTGCGTGTTGACGAGCGCACCAATCAGCCCGATGAAGATAATGGCGGTGGGCACGGCGGCAAACGCCGCCATCGTTTGCAGCGTGAGCGTACCGCCCAGGTAGTTGAAGGCCATCACAATGCCCATGATGCCGAGGAACGCCAGCCCCAGTTTGACGCTCGTCCATCCGCCGAGGTACACCGTTTCCAGCGTATGCAGCACGACGCCCACGGCCCCAATCGCCGCGAGGAGGCCGCCGGGCACGAGCAGGATCATACCGGCCGGCTGACCGACGAGCGCCGATACTGCCCCGCCTGCCGCCGCAAGTACGACGCCGCCCGTCAAGGCCGCAAGCGCGCCCGTGTTGCGCAGTAGCGCACGGTTGGTTGAGTAGTCGCGCCGCAGCATCTTCTGCAGAAAGACCCGATACCGGCGGACCAGCCGCGGCAGGCTCTCTTGAGCAAAGCGGTCGCCAATGGGCTTCATCGCGCGCGTGTGGAGCAGGTACAGCACGGGGAGCCCCACAGCGATGACGACCAGCGTCTTCCAGTTGGCCAGTCCCAGCATGATGCCGAGCAGCAGGATGAGCGCGGCCCCGCCGTACCGGGCAAAGGCCGGCCACCGCCTTTTCGGCGCGCCGCTGTTGCTGTCCTGCACCTCCACGAAGAAGCCTGTCACCACCGGGTTGATGATGAGCGCCACAAAGAGCGAACTCGTCAGTGTGATGATAAGCGTGAGGGGCATGTAGCCCATGAATTCGCCGATGATGCCGGGCCAGAAGAGCATCGGCGCGAAGGCCGAGACGGTTGTTGCCGTCGAGGCCGTTACGGCCGCGCCCACCTCGGCCGTGCCTTGCTTGGCCGCCTCCCAGCGTGAATAGCCCTCCTCGCGGAATCGGTAGATGTTTTCGATGATCACCACCGCGTTGTCGACGAGCATGCCGAGCGCGATGATCAGCGAGAAGAGGATGATGAAGTTGAGCGTGTAGCCGAGCGCCTGGAAGACCAGGAAGCTCGTAAACATGGACAGCGGAATGGCAATGCCCACGAGCGTGGCGTTCCGCACGCCCAGGAAGAACAGCAGCACGGCGATCACGAAGATGAGCCCGCTGATGATGTTGTTCTCCAAGTCCGTCACCAGCGACTGCACGTTTTTACTCTGGTCGCCGGTAATGGTGACCTCCGTCCCGGCCGGGAAGTTGAACGCATCCAGCGTGCTCTTCACCTGATCGGATGTCTCCAGGATGTTTGCGCCGGGTCGCTTCGTCACGTTCAGCGAGATGACCTGCAGCGTCTGCCGCTCAGCCTCGGGGATGGGCACCGGGTCGCCGGCGGCGTTGTCGCGCTTCATCAGGCGGAGCCGGGCGTAGCTGTCACGGTCCTTGAACCCGAAGGCCACGTCGGCCACGTCGCGCACGTACACGTTACGGCCCGACGGGGTCGACTTCACGACGAGACTCTCGATCTGCTCGGCCGGCTCGTCAAACTGGCCATCGACGCGGACGAGGTAGTTGAGCCGGTCCACATCGATCGACCCGCCCGGGATGTTTGTGTTTTCCTGCTGGACCGTCGTAATCAGGTCGTTGAACGACAGGTTGTAGCTTTTGAGTGCCGAGAGGTCGACGTCGATGCGCACCTCGCGCGTGAGCCCGCCGATCGGGTCGGCTTCCAGCACGCTCGAGATCCCTTCGACTTCATCCTGCACGTCCTCGGCCACGTCCTTCAGGCGCGCCAGCGAGTAGTCGGCCGCCAGGTTGACCGTCATGATCGGGAAGTCGTCCGTGTTGATCTCGCTGATGATCGGCTCCTCAACGGCGTCCGGTAGGTCCGGCTGCGCGCGGTCCACGGACCGGTTCACTTCCTGGTACGCCTTGTCGGTGTCGACGTCGGGCGTAAACTCGACCACGATGGTCGAAACGCCTTCGGAGGAGATCGAGCGCATCTCGTCGATGCCATTGATGGAGCTGATCTCCTGCTCAATCACCTGCGAGACGGTGGCCTCCACGTCGCTCGGGCTGGCGCCCGGGTAGATCGACGTCACCACGATCTGGGGGAACTCGATCGATGGCTGAGACTCTTTCGGAATCGTGAGGTAGCTCACCAAGCCACCGACGGCCAGAATCAGCGTCAGTACGACGATGGCCGTACGGTATTTGATGGCGAGGTTGGTAATGGTCATCGGTCAGCAGCTGAGTTCGTTGCAGATCGGGGCGCGGCGCACAGCGGGGAGCTAGGAGGCCGGATTGGAGGCGGTACTCGATTCGAAGGGGGTCCCGGCCTCCGGAATGCGGGTGTACTGATCGGTGACCTCTACCGGCTGGCCCGGCGCCAGGTTGGTCTGGCCCACGACGACGATTTCGTCGCCTTCCTGGAGGCCCGCTTCGACGGCCACGCGGGCGCCGGTGGAGGGCCCTAGCACAATGTCGCGCTTCTGGGCGACGGCCACCGAGTCGGTGCGGTTTACGGTGTACACGTGGGTGCCGGCTTCATCGCGAACCACAGCCGGGCGGGGGATGACGAGCGCGTCGTCAATCGTCGTGCGGTCGAGGCGAATCCGGGCCACCATCTCGGGCTTGATGGCGCGCTCCTCATTTGGGATTGTCGCCTCGATGGTGAACGTGCGGCTTTCCGGGTCGATGGCTGATCCGACGAACGTCACGGTCCCTGTTCGCTCGCCGAGCCGGGCCGACTGAAACCGAATCCGGAGTTCGTTGCCCTTCTCGATATCGCCCGCATAGCGCTCGGGTACGCCGGCCACGATCTTCGCCGGTTGCACGTCGATGATGCGTGCCACCGGGTCGTTGGGCGCCACCTGCTCGCCGGGCTGGACGAATCGCTCCTCGACCGTGCCGGCGAAGGGCGCCATGACGCGCGTGTTGCGCAGCCGCTTCTCGGCCTGTGCAAGCGCCGCCCGCGCCTGCGTGCGCTCGGAGCGCACCTGCTCAAATTCCAGGGCCGTGATGATCGAGTCGCGGTACAGCGGCTCCTGGCGCTCGTACCGATCTTGGGTGAGTTCATACCGCGCCTGCGCCTGCTCCAATGCGGCCTGCGCCTCCGTGTCATCCAGCTGGGCAATCCGCTCGCCGTCCTGCACAGCCGTGCCCAGTTCGACGATCGACGTTACGGTGCCCGACGCTTGTGCTGATAGTGTGGCGTCGTAGACCGCTTCGACGGTGCCGGTCAGTTCGATCTCGTTGGTGAAGGACGTAGGCCGCATCACCAGCGTCTCGACGCGGGTGGCGGGCCGCTGTTGCGTCGCCGCCTCCGCCGTCGTGGGCGACTGGCTATCGCCGCATCCTGCGGTGAGGACCGCGGCCCCAAGCAGGGCGCCGATGGCAGCGAGCGAGAAGAAACGGGTGCGCATAGAAGGGGAGGACATGGTGCAGGATAATCGTCGCGAAAAGAGGGTGGCGCAAGCGCTATCGGCTCGTGAAGCGGACGTCGTCGGCAGGCGTCATGATCGGGATGCCCACGGCGGCCTCAAAGGCGCTACGGGCTACGAGGTAATCGTGCACGGCCTGGAGGTAGTTGAGCCGACTCTGGTCGAGCTGGTCCGAGGCCTCTCGCAGTTCCAACTGGTTCGACACGCCCTGCTGCACGCGCTGGCTCACAAACTGGTAATTGGTCTCCGCCCGCTGCACATTCTGGTCCTGATTGTCGATGCGCTGGCGGGCGTCCTGCAGGTTGCGCAGGGCGCGGCGCACTTCAAGCGCCACGCCGCGTCGGGCCTGCTCGTACTCGATTTCGGCGCGGCGGACCGCCACCTGTTGCTGCTCTACGCGGGCCGTCGTCTGGAAGCCGTTAAAGATGTTCCAACTGAGTTGCAGCCCCACGCTAAAGGCGGGGTTCCAGAAGCTATCCTCGAAGAAGCCGCGGTCCTGTGTGGAAAAGGCGAACGGGTCGTTCGGGTCGGAGAGGGTCAGCTCCCGGTCGTCCGGCACGCGGCCTGTGTAGTTGAAATTGGCGACGGCGGAGAGGCGCGGTAGGTACTCGGCGCGCACCGTATTCTCCTGCACCTGGCGCAGCTCGATGGCGAGGCGGGCCTGCTCGATGTCCGGGCGCCGGTCCAAGGCCGTTTCGATAGCGCGCTGCATCGACACCTCGCGATACATCGACATCTCGGCAGCATCGAGCGAGCCGTCGAGCCGGATTGGGCGGTCGACGGAAATCCCCATTGTGTTCTTGAGGTTGTCTAGCGCGATGCCCACGGTGTTCTCCGCCTGCACGAGTTGCGTCTCGGTATTGGACAGCTCCACCTCCGTACTCAGGCGCTGGAACTTGGGCGTCACGCCCTGGCGTACCTGCAGGCTCACCTCGTGCAGCGTTTGCTTGGTGCGCTGCACACGTTGTTCCAGCACACGTACGCGTTCCTGCGCGAACAGCGCATCGTAATAGGCTTGGCGCACTTGGTCGGCCAGCGTTTGCATTTGCCGGTCCACCGCGCGCTGGTTCACATCTTTCAGTTGCTGTGCGCCCTGGATGGCCGAGAAGGCGCTGCCGTTGAACAGCGTTTGCGTCAGCGAGATGCCACTCCGGAATTCATTATCGACACCGAACGGGTTCCCTCCACCGCCGACCGAGATGCCGGCAGCCTCGCGTGCTTCCTGCTGGCGCTCCTGAAATTCCTGGAAGGTGATGGGGGTGGTCGACGGGTCGCTGTCGGTCCGGGTGCGCTCATTGAACGCTACCCAGTCGGTCGCATTCCCACCGGCAAAGAGGCCCGTCACATCGCTACCCGCGAAGGGGTTGGCGGTGACCACGTTGCGCGTGTACCCGCCCGTCACGTCGATCTGTGGCATCACCTGGCCCCACGCCTCGCGCACCTGCGCATCGGCGTTGCGGACGTCGAGCCGCGTGCGTTGCAGGTCGAAGTTCTGATCCAGCGCCACGCGGACCGCATCGCTGAGGGTAAGCGTGATGGGCGACGGG
>CAYFQN010000080.1:0-2229 GCA_964345285.1 uncultured Rhodothermales bacterium | reverse complement strand
ATGGGCGACGGGCGATCCTGTGCGGCCACGGGCATCACCGCGCCAGCGGCTAGAAGGATCGCTCCCAGGGTGCTAGCAATATGGCGGATGGGAAAAGCAATCATGGGTCAAGGCTATTGGTCGTCGGCAGAGGCGTCGACAGGGGCCGTGGCGGTCAGGCCATCGAACAGCATGGTCGTCAAAAAGTCAGCCGCCTTCTCGGGATCGTCCAGCACCGTCTCGCCGCAAGTCTCCTCCCGGTCCATCATGGCGCGATGGACCAGCATCCCATTGATATTTTCGAGCATCATGTGTGCCACGGCACGCGGTGGAAAGGCTCGGATCGTACCCTGCGCGGCGCCCTCTTCCAGCGTAGGCATGAGGGCGTCCACCATCCGGTCCTGTTGCTGTTGGAAGTAGGTGGCGTGCTCCGCATTTTCGCTGAAATACAGCCGGTGCGACTCTTTCATGAGCACCATAAACAGGTCCTCGCGCTCCATAAAAAACGTGAAGGCAGCAACTACAAGTGCCCGGTAGCGGGCCCGAAGCGAGCGTTCCGAGGCGCCCTCGCCCGTGAAGGCGTCTCGGATGATGGCATGGATGTCGTCGTGCACTTCGTCGAGAATGGCAAACAGGAGGTCCTCCTTCCCGCCCTCGAAATAGTTGTAGAGCGTGCCTTTGCCGAACTCAGCGCGCTCGGCGATCTCATCAAGGGTGGCTTGGGCATACCCCTTCTCAGCAAAGACCGACTGGGCGGCGCGTAGCATAGCCTGGCGGCGGCGCAGGCGCTCTCGCTCGCGGCGGGAGAGGCCATTGGCAGAAGTAGAGTGATCGGGCATAGGCACAGGTCGGAGCGATCCGACTCATTCGTCATGGGGTGACTCGTCAGTCATCATTTGAACACCACGTCATTCCATGACGAATGATTCATCCCTATTGTGAAGAGTTGGGTTGACCAGCGTGAAGAAGTCATCAACTGCTACGCCTCCACCGTGGACCCGGCAGTGAGGGATAGGGGCATGCACGTACAGTCTTGGGCTGCACGCCTGCACCCGTCGCGCAGTGTCCAAAACTGCACCCAAGGAAAAAGGACGCCTCCGTGACCAGAGACGTCCCGTCTGGACGACATGTTACTGCCGCGTCGTATGGGCCCGAGGCCGTCACACGTACTCGGTGTACTGGTGAGCATGCAGGTACTCAACGACGTTTTTGACCTGCTGAGCGCTTTCCCGGTTGCAGACGAGCACGGCGTCGTCCGTGTCGACGACGACCAGGTCGTGGGCGCCGACGAGCACCATGAGCCGATCGCCGCCGTGGACGAGGCAGCGGCTGGCGTCGTGCATGAGCGCGTTACCTTGGATGGCATTGCCGTGCTCATCCTTCTCGCTCAGGTCATAGACGGCGCGCCAGTCGCCCACATCGCTCCACCCGAACGAGCCGGGTACGACGTACACCTCATCGGCCTGCTCCATCACCCCGTAATCAATAGAGATGCGTGGGCTGTTCTGGAATGCGGTCTCGAGCATGTCGGCCTCGCGATCCGTGTCCACCGCGGGGCGGACCGGCTCGAACGCCTCGTGGGCATCCGGGAGATGCTGTTCAACTTGGTTGAGGATGGTATCCGCGCGCCAGATGAACATGCCGCTGTTCCACAGGAAGTCGCCCGAGTCGAGGAAGCGCTCGGCGGTGGCTACGTCCGGTTTCTCGGCGAAGGTGCGCACCGGATAGGCGCGTGGCGAGGCATCGGGGGGGGTGGCGGCATCGGGCCCGTCGAACTGGAGGTACCCGTAGCCGGTGGCCGGGTGCGTGGGGTTGATGCCGATGGTGACGAGGGCGCCGGGGTCCTGTGCCTTCTCGGTGGCGGCCTCGAGCACCTCGTGGAAGCGCTGCACGTTTTGGATGACGTGATCGGCCGGCAGCACGATCATCGTCGCGTCGGGGTCGCGCGCCTGCAGTTTCACGGCCGCGTAGGTGATACACGGCGCGGTATTACGGCTGATCGGCTCGGCGAGGATGTTCTCCTCGGGGAGGGCGGGCAGTTGCTGCTGCGTCTTCTCCACGTAGCGTTCGTGGGTGACGACGAGGCACCGCTCGGGCGGGACGAGGCCTTGCAGGCGGGCGACGGTATTCTGGATGAGCGTCGCATCGCCAAAGACGTTCAGGAACTGCTTGGGGTGGGCCTGACGGCTTTCGGGCCAGAAGCGGGTCCCAATCCCGCCGGCCATGATGACAGCGTAGGTAGACATCGTC
>CAYFQN010000079.1:0-13373 GCA_964345285.1 uncultured Rhodothermales bacterium | reverse complement strand
GAGCGTGGTGGTGGGCGGGGTGAACCGCCTCTACGAGATCCACGCGCCCGCGGCGCGAGCCGCCATGGCCCTCAACGCACGACCATGACGTGCCCTCAACAGCGATCTTTGTGACAGGAGCGCAACCGTATGGTTTACACTACCAAGCACTACATCACGCATCGGCTGCATCGATGGGCGGCGGCCTACCTAGCTTTTGGATTCGTCTTGCTGACCGGGTGCCAGCCAGCAGATACCGGCGCCCCAGCAGCCAAAGCAGAGCCGGCCGAGAGCACCCAGCGCATGGCACAGCGGCTGGAGCAGATCGCGCAGCGCACGATGGCCAATCCCCGGCAGCAGATGTACGCGAACACGGCGCGGGTTGAGTGGCTGCGCGGCTTGCAGCCCCCACCTCAGCCGCAAGCGCAGATGCAGTACCGCGTTACGCTCGCCCAGGAACTGCTCCGTGCCGGGCAGAATCAGGCAGCCATCGACCAATTCGAGGACCTCCTCGCGCTGCTCGATCAGTATCCCAACGCGCCGGAGTCGTACCGGCTCGCTGTCAAGGATTACCTGGCCATCAGCTACATGCGCCTGGGCGAGATGCAAAATTGCGTGACCGACCACAACGCCCAGCGCTGCCTCTTTCCCATCGAAGGGCGCGGGGTGTACTCGATGAAAGACAGCCCGCGCGAGGCGATCGCTCTGTATCGAGACATCTTGGCTGCCGACCCGGAAGACCTAAACGCACGTTGGCTGCTCAATGTCGCACACATGACGATCGGGACGTACCCGGATAGCGTCTCGACGGCGTGGCTCATTCCCCCGGAGGCTCTCGGGGCCGAGCATGACATGGGCCGCTTTCGCGACATCGCCGGCCCGCTTGGCGTCGATGTGATGGGGCTCTCGGGCGGATCAGTCGTCGATGATTTGAATGGCGATGGCCACCCAGACATCATGGCATCCTCATGGGGCCTGCGCGATCAAGTGCGCTACTTCGAAAACACGGGGGACGGGCAGTTCGTCGATCGCACGGAGGCGGCCGGGCTGACGGGCCTGGTGGGCGGCCTCAACATGGTTCACGCCGACTACAACAACGACGGCCACCTCGATGTGCTCATCCTGCGCGGCGCGTGGCGGCCCGAGGGGCATCCCAATTCGCTCCTCCGCAACGACGGCGACGGCACGTTCACGGACGTCACCGAGGCGGCGGGGTTGCTGGAGCCGCACCCTACGCAGACGGCAGCCTGGGCCGACTATAACAACGACGGGCATCTCGATCTCTTCATTGGCAATGAGTCCTCTACCGCCGAGGCGCCCATTCCCTGGATCCCCGCTAACGCGGGCACCCATCCAGGCCAGCTGTTTCGCAACAATGGGGATGGCACCTTTACCGATGTGGCGGCGGAGGCCGGCCTCGACCTCGTTGGCTACGTGAAGGGGGTTACCTGGGGAGACATCAATAACGATGGGCGGGTAGACCTGTATGCCTCCGTGTACGACGGCCCCAACCAGCTCTTTCGCAACGACGGGCCTGGACCTGAGGGGGACTGGCACTTTACCGAAATCGGCGCCGCAGCTGGGGTACAGGACCCCATTGAAAGCTTCCCGACCTGGTTCTGGGATTACGACAACGACGGCTGGCTCGACCTCTTCGTCGCAGGCTGGCGGGCCTCCGCCGGCGACGTGGCAGCCGAATACTTGGGGCAGCCAACCACCGCCGAACCGCCGCGCCTCTACCACAACGACGGCGACGGCACGTTCACGGACGTCACCGAGGCTACTGGGCTTGACCGCGTGCTGTACGCGATGGGCGCCAACTTCGGCGACATTGACAACGACGGCTGGCTCGACGCGTACGCCGGCACCGGCGACCCCGACTTCCGCGCGCTCATGCCGAGCCGCTTGTTTCGGAACGCCCAAGGTCAGCGGTTCCAGGACGTCTCCGCCGCCACTGGGGTAGGCCACCTCCAGAAAGGCCACGCCATTTCGTTTGCCGACCTCGACCACGACGGTGACCAAGACGTGTATGCCGTGATGGGCGGTGCCTTCCAGGGCGACGTCTTTCACAATGTGCTCTTCGAAAACCCCGGCCACGGCCATCGGTGGATCACACTGCGGCTGGAAGGCACGGCATCCAACCGAAGTGCCATCGGCGCCCGTATCCAGGTAACCGTTGCAGAAGAGAGCACGACGCGCACCATCCACCGCGTAGTGTCCACAGGGGGCAGCTTTGGCGCGTCCAGCCTGCAACAGGAAATTGGGCTGGGAGCAGCAGATGCGATTCAGGAAATTACGGTGAGATGGCCTAGCGGCACCACCCAGCAGTTCACGGGCGTACCCATGAACCAGATCGTGCGGCTTGTAGAGGGCGACCCATCCATCAGCCGCGTCCGCCAGGAAGCCATAACGTGGGCGCCGCCAGGCGATGACTAACTGCCTGCAGGGGGCCTTGAGACCGTTGGGTGGGGTGCCCGAGGAGGCGGCGAGGTCCGCCCCAGACGCATGTCAACAAGAGGGGGTTGCGCTGCAGAGACGAACGCTGGCTACACTTATTCGTTTAGGCTCTGTCTGTAATACATCCTGCATCAACGCCAGGAGCCTACGAGCAAGCCGGATCAGCGCGGGGCTCGAATCAGTCGCGATAGCTATGGGTCGCATCGTCACGTCACTCCGAGTTGGACTTGCTGCACTCGTGGTGTGCATGCTGGGCGCAGCGCCCTCGGCAGCGCAGCCGACTGATACCGCACGCGGTGATACCTCGCGTGCCATGCCGCTCGTATTCGCGGATGGGATGAGCGCCATGCAGGACGGCAACGAGCAGCAAGCAGCCCGGCTCCTCCAGCAGGTCATGCTGAAAGAGCCGGACTACCGAGACAGGCAGCGTGGGTCCGCGGCGTATTGGCTCGGTCAAGCGTACGCCGAGAGTGAAGACCTTGACCGGGCTCTGCAGACGTGGCGGCTCGGCCTCATTGCCCTCAACACCGTGGATCACTTCGAGGTGCGTTTAGCCGATGCGTATGTACGGGCCGTCTTCCAGCACGAGGCGACCGACAACTACCGGTTGGCCACTGACGCCTATCTCCGCCTGTTGCAGCACTTGGATGACGACCCCACCCCGGCTGAAGGGGCCATGCTCGCGCCACACCTTGCCCGCCTTGTGCCTGTCGTGCCCGAGAGCGTCCTGTCTGAAGCGGGGCTTGACCCAGCACGTATCACCCGCCAGGACCTGTCTGAGGTGACCGGGGAGCCGCTCGTAGCCTGGTGGCGCGGCGAGGATCCCATACCTGCCACACTGGAGAACGAGCGGCTCATCGAACACCTGGAGCGCGTCGCCCACGCCGAGCAGCACTACGCCAGCGACAGCAGCTCGACCGGATTTGACGCCCGGGGTGACATCTATCTCCGCTACGGTGAGCCGAAGCACCACGAGGTGCTCCGGTTCAATGAAACCCGCCTTACCGACGAGCTTCTTCGGCCCGGTGTCAGCGTCAGCCCGTCCGACTTTCCCATGAACGAATTCTGGGCGTATAGCGACATCGACCGGTCCGGGTACTATCTCTTTGTGAAAGGGGACGAGGGATACCAGCTTGGGCGGTTCGACGAACTGCTTCCCCGCAGCCTGCGGGCCGGGTATACGTCATCGCCACGGGGCCGCCGCCGCTCCTACCTAGCCTTGTCGGCCATGCGCGCCATGTACCGACGCCTGTCGCCGTACCACCCCGACCTCGCGGTGCGGCATGACGAGGTTGCTAACTACCTCGCGGAGGTTACCGGCGTCGGCGTGTCGTCCAAGAACGACATTAACACCGAGCGAAGCCTGAGCAGGCAGACGCGCTCGGCCGCCACGTTTGCAGAGCGGACGCTGCGCGAAAATAAAAATCGAGATCGCGTCGCTGAACGGACCCGCGCCCGCAGCATGCCGCAGCAGACGTCGGCCGTGTTGCGTGACGAGGAAGAACTCGACATTGCAGCGCGCACCGCTCGCTTTCTCGATCCAGACGGGACCACGCGGACCGAGATCTACTGGAGCCCCATCCCCGAGGCGCTAGAGCTTGCGGACGACCAGCGCAACGAGCTTAGGGAGGATGGCCATTCCGAGTTCGGGCAGTATCTGGTCCGGATGACGGCCGCTCAGAAGGGGCCCGGCTACCAGAATCGTATTGTGAACCAGAAGCACTATCGCATCGACGAGATCGAGTCGGTCGATGGGAGCACGATACCAGCCCAGACGCTCAGCGTAGGCGGCGACACCACGCTGCACCACCTTTCTCTGCAATGGGATCAGTACCTGATCGCGACAGACGCTTCGAACGAGGCGCGCATCGGCCCTCGGGTGAAGGTCGGCACCATGCGGCGCGACTCGCTCTCTGCCCTGAGCCGTGATGCATCGGTGCTTGAGATGAGCGACCTCCGGGCGATGGTCGTACCCCCCGAAGCGCCTGCCACGGCGATCGACCGTGCGGTGCCGTATCCGTTTCGGCAGATCAATCCGAGCATGACGATGGCGCTCTACTTCGAAATATACCATCTCGCCTTCGACGGTGCCGACCGCACGCGCTACACCGTGGAGTACGAGGTACAGCGGCAGGCTCCCAACGGCCGCCTAACTCGTCTGGTGCGCGGCGACGACACGCCTTCGACAGCCGCAACGGCTCAGTACGAAGGCACGACCCGGACGGCGAACGAGTACATCCTGCTCGATCTGAGCGCCTGGGAGGGCCAGCGCGATCTTGCAGTTACGGTGCGCGTCACGGACACGGTGACGGGCCAGGCGGTGCAGCGGTCGATCGAGTTCGATGCGTCGCGCTAAAGGGAGCACGCTCCCCCAGCGGTCAGGACGCTAGCCGCAGCCCCCGTTACACAAGCGTCACGAAGCAGTTAATAATTATCTAATCGGGTGTAAAATTAGGGCAAAGTAAAGCGTTCGTTACAGATCGGCCCGCCCATCCGCCCCATTGCAGGTGGCATTTCGCCCTAGTGTTTACGATACGTTTAAACGGTGTCAGCAGAGTCAGGCCAGCCCAGGTGCTAAAAGCTCTCCATCAGTCCCACTAGCATTGAGGGCCTACCTGGGAGCCTTCTGCGGATAGACCCCCACCGATGCGCGTGCGTGTGATTGTGCGCGTGTTGCCACACAGGGATGGTCTGCTACACCCAACATTCCTTCGCCTGAGTATGACCAGAACCAGGACATCATGAACAGACTGCTAAAACACATTGCAACCGGGCTGGCGCTTTTGCTCCTAGCGCCGGCTCTCGCTGTTGCTCAAACGGGTACCGTCACGGGAACGGTGACAGATGCAGAGAGCGGTGAGCCGCTGCCAGGTGCCAACGTACAGATCGTTGAACTGAACCTTGGAGCAGCGACCAACGTGGAGGGAACGTACTCCATCTCCGAGCTGCCGAGCGGCGAGTATACGCTGCGCGTGTCGTTCGTTGGCTTCCAGACGTTTGAAGACAACATCGAGCTGAGCACCGGCCAAACGCTGCGCCGCAACGTCGAACTGGAACCGGACTACACGGGCCTCGAAGAGGTTGTGGTTACCGGCATAGCCTCCCAGACCTCACGCGCTCGTGCCGAGGTGACGGTGAGCAAGGTCGACACGGAGGAGCTCCAGGAATCGAATTCGTACTCGTCCGTCAATGAGCTGCTCGGTGGCAAAATTGCGGGCGTGAACGTCAGCAGCTCGTCGGGCAACGTCGGTGGCGGGTTCCGCTTCGACGTGCGCTCGGGCGGTGGTATCGGTGGCGGCGGCCAGCCGGTCATCTACATCGACGGCGTGCGCGTCGACAACGCGGAGGTCGGCGGGTTTGGCGCCGGCGGGCAGGCCATTTCGACGCTCGCTAACCTTAACCCGGAAGACATCGAAAGCGTCGAAGTCCTCAAAGGCCCGGCCGGTGCCGCCCTGTACGGAACGAGCGGCTCCAATGGCGTGGTGCTCATCACCACCAAAACGGGTCGGGCGGGGCAGCCGCTTTCGGTGCGCTACAAGGGCGTGCTGGGCGTTAACCAGCAGATAAAGGAGTATGACTATGCCACGTCCGGCACGCCGGATGTAGCCAATGACTTCTTCCGCGATGGCGGCATTCAGGAGCACACGGTGAGCGCGTCCGGTGGATCGGGCATCGTGCGGTACTTCACGGCCTTCTCCTTCCGCGGGGAAGACGGAACGCTGCGCAATAATACGCTCGACCGGAATAGCTTCCGCGCCAACTTCGAGGCGTTTCCGCTCAACAACCTGACGGTGACAGCCAAGGCGGGCTACTCGCGCGCGGACATCGGCCGTCCGCAGAACGACAACAACCTCTATGGGTACTTGGGTAACACTCTGCTGGCCACCAGCCCATTCATCTTCACGGATAGCACGGCCATCGAAGCGGCGAACAACACGTTCGAGAACAACAAGTTTACCGGCTCGGTGCAGGTCAACTACCAGCCGATTGACGGCTTAGAACTGCGGGCCTCCGCAGGGTACGATGGCATCGAGATGCGCAACGACGAGACGCTGCCCGCCGATGAGCAGTACACCGGTGTGACGAACGGCTCGCGCGCCATCTTCAACCGCCGCAACGAGCAGTTCACGTATGATCTCAACGCGCGGTATTCCTACGACCTCATCGAAGGGCTCTCGGCCACGTCGATCGTGGGCGGGCAGGCCTTTGATCGCACCCTGAAGACGTCGTTCATCTCGAAGCAGAACTTCGCGACGGCCCTCACCACGAACGTGGGTGCCGGCTCGGACTTCATCAGCGGCGACGAGGCCTTCATCGATACCCGGGAGGCGGGCATCTTTGCCCAGCAAGAGTTCAACTACCTGAACACGTACTTCCTGACGTTCGGCGGCCGCCAAGACTTTGCGACCCAGGTGGGGACCGCCGCGGGCAACATCTTCTACCCGAAGGTGAGCGGTGCCGTTCGGTTGGATCAGTTCGACATCGCGCCAACCTTCTTCGACCTGCTGAAGGTGCGTGCCGCGTACGGTGAGACCGGCCAGCTGCCGGGCCGCCTCGATGGCATCCCGCTGCTGTGGACGGCCGCACCGTCTGGCTACGGGTCCGGCGCCGTGCTTGACTTCATTGGCAACGCGGATATTGAGCCGGAGCGCGTAAGAGAGCTCGAGGTTGGCGTCGACGCTGACCTGTTTGGGCGCGTGAGCCTGTCGGCCACGTACTACCGCCAGAACGCATCCGGGTCGATCATCGACTTCGCCGAGGCGCCCTCGACGGGCCTGACCGCGAGCGACCGCCCGTTCAACGTGGGTGAGAAGAGCGGCCAGGGCGTTGAGCTCGACCTGAGCGTCACGCCGCTCCGGACGGAGAACGTGTCGGTCACGACCGACTTCATCTATGCGTACGCGACGAACACCATCGACGACCTCGGTGGCGCACAGCCGATCTTCGACGGGTTCGATGTAAACGCGAACGCCAGGGTGGGCCTGCCGCAGAACGCGTTCTACACGTTCAGCTCCAAGCCCCAGTTTGTGAATGCGGATGGCGAAGCGCTGACGGGCGACTTCAACCCGAGTGACGTGGCCGGCTTCAACATCGTGCCCACGGCGACGGATGAGAACGGCGCTCCGGCCCGCGAATTCCTGGGCACCCCGACGCCGGACCACAACGGCTCGGTGTCGCTGAATGTGCGGCTGTTCCAGAACCTGCAGATCTACGGCCTGATCGACTACGCCGCCAACCTGCGGGTCTTTAACAGCACGAAGGTGTTCCAGACGCTCTTCGGGGCCAACAAGGACCTGAACACGGCCACGTACCTGCTGAGCGACCAGAGCAGCCCGTACGAAGGGCTCTCTGATCAGCAGTTGCGCGATGCGAACGTGCCGTACCTGATCGGCTTGCAGCCAAACACGGCCGCTCCGGGCTCGGCTTCGTATCTGGAGTGGGCGGACGTGTACGCCAGCAACCAGACGGCGGTGCAGGGGGCTGCGGCAGATGGTAACTTCATCTCCGATGCCAACTACCTGAAGCTCCGCGAAGTTAGCATCAGTTACAACTTCTCGAGCCTGGTCGGTCGACTCCTCCCAGAGACGCAGGTGGAGAGCGTCCGGCTGGGTCTATCGGCCCGGAATATCTTCACGACGACGAATTACAACGGGATCGACCCGGAGGTCAATTTCACCGGTGCGCGCGACGACTCGCGTGGGCAAGACTTCCTTACGCTTGCCCCACCCCGGACACTGACCGCAACGCTCAACCTTCGCTTCTAGCACTGATCGGCTAGCCTGTGCTCGGCCAGTGCCTGCCGGATGGCGCACTGGCCGGCGCACCGGAGCGACCCTGCATTGAGCGACGCGCATGTGTCTGGATGCCTCTGCGCGACACCCTATCGAAATTGCCACAAAGCTACTTTCTAGTCATGAGAACCTTTACGACAACCCTCTTCATCGCTCTGCTTGCCGCGGTAACGCTGGCAGCGTGCGACACCTTCGTCTCGGAGGTCGACGAACCGACTGACGTGGTTACGAACGATGCCCTCAACACGCCCGAGCAGGTCCCCTTCCTGATCAGCGGTGTGGAAGGAGAATTTGCCTCGGTCCTGGAGGACGCAGCTGTTCAGGGCGGCGGCCTTTCTGACGCGTTGTTCTTCGACCGTCAGATGGACGGCGCTACGTTCGACACGTTCGAGCAAATTGATGACGCCGACATCCAGTTCGCCAACAACTCAGTCGACGGCTTCTTCAATAACGTCGGTCAGCTTCGTCTGTACGCTGACACACTCGTCACCCGCGTCGAGAACCAAATCGAGTTCGGGGACGACCAGCAGGGCCTGCGCAGTGACGCCCTCTTCACGGGGCACTTCTACGGCGCCGTCGCCCGCTACTTTTATGCCGCGTACTTTGGCCTCGAAGCCGGCGGCGGGGGGGGCGGCGTAATCAACGCCAGTCCCTTCATTCCGTCGAGCGACATGTACGATCAGGCGCTTGACAAGCTGGATCAGGCAGCATCTACCGCCACCGGCCAGGAAGCACTGAATGCGAAGTACATCAGCACCTTGCGGGCGCGTATCCATCTGCTGTCGGGGGAGTACGGTGCCGCCGCTTCCGCAGCAGCCAATGGGTTGGCCCAGGGCGATGCCACCCTCCAGGCGCTATACGACGTGCAAGCAGCGAACGACTTCTACTTTGCATCGGGCCCCGGCCGGACGCAGTTCGCCGCCGCGCCGAGACTGGCCGATTACGACGGCGCCGTCGTGTACAGCTCCGTCGCCGAGGCGGCCGATGCTGACCGCTCGGTGGTGCGCATTCCGCTGTATCGGAGCGCCGACACCAACGGTGACCCGACCTTCCTTGTCCAGGCCAAATACCTCACCCGGGAATCGCCTATCGACTTCCTGACCTGGGAAGAGAATGCGCTCATGCTGGCCGAGCTGGCTGCGCTGCACGGCCAGGACATCAGCGGCAACCCCTTCGGCACCACCGATCCGCTGGCGCTCATCAATACCGTGCGGACGCAGTACGACGGCGTAGACGCCCTCCCGGGCGGCACGACGGTAGATCAGGCGCTCATTGCGTCCGAGCGAGACAAGGAGTTCTTTGTGACGGGGCTCCGCCTCCCCGACCAGCGCCGGTTCGATATCTCCTTCGTCCGCCAGGATCTGGACATCGAGACCGGGGCGGTGACCGTGAATCCGGTGGCCGGGGGGTGGCGCCATCTCCCGATCACGCAGAGTGAGCGCAATCAGAACCCGAACCTCTGATTGACCTCGCATAGACCGTGAGGATGTGTTGCGTCCTCCGCAAAGGGGCTGCCAATGATAGGCAGCCCCTTTGTGTTTAGAAGGCGCTTTCCGTACTTTAACGCACCATGCGGCGGATGCCAGCCGCGCTCGTTGGATTACTCAGTAAGTTGTTATTTTCAATGTTGTTGCGGACGATCTATCCCCTCGCTGTCACTGCAGCCGCGGTGCTGTTGGTCAGCGCCTGTGCCAGCACCAGCACGACGGATCCCTACGGAGAAACGGAGTCCCGCGTTTACCAAGCCGTCTACAACCGGGCTGTGGAGAGGGCGGCTCAAGCCGCTGTGGATGCTGGCCTTGAAGTGCAGGACTCCGGCGTGCAGTCTGGCAGCACCTATGCGATCAACGCCGTGCGCCTCGAACGGCTTAATGGATCAAGCGAGCCGATCCAGGTGGCCCAAGTCGAAATTTTCGTAGACAAGCTGCAAGGTGGAACGGTGCGGGTTCGTGTAAAGCAGCGCAAGGTAACCCGTACCAGTACGATGGGGACGAGCAGCGCCAACCAGCGCGACTATGCCCGTCGGATCTTCCGCCGCCTGGACAACCGAATGCAACAAGCCACCTCGCCCGAGGCCTAGCTCCATGGCCGTGTTCTTTTGCACGCGGCAGGCAGGTAGGTAGAGGACCACGCCCCGCAGGCTCGGTATACCTGACCTGCTGGATGGTGTGGCTTGCAGTGTAGCCAAATGAAGCATGGCCGCATCATACCTCCACGCATTCCGATGGCTCTGGTGCGCGCTCGGCGCGTTGATTCTCAGCGTTGCTGTGCGCCCGATGGCCAGCCATGCCGGCGATGCGGCGTGCTCGGCGCGCGCGCTGCCAACACCTTCCCAACGGGTCACAACCCGCACGGCACCGGCCGATAGCGCATCCTGGACGGTCGAACGTGCAGACCAGTACGTGCGAGACGTTTTTCGCAACGGAACGACCGCGTCCTACGCCAAGGCCGCGTCGGCATACATGCATCTGATTACGGCGCCTCGGGCGGCCCTCTCGCCCGATGAGCGAGCCATCGTGCAACGCCACCGCCATCAGTTGGCGCTCGTCCTTCCCGACTCGCTGCGCGCCCGCATCCCGGCGGACGCGGGCGACGCGCAGCTGGATCGCGATCTGGGCGTTTGGTGGCGCGCTCAGGATCCGCTCCCAGCGTCGGCCAAGAACGAGCGCGTCATCACCCACCTGCAGCGCGTCGCACACGCCACGGAGGCATATGCCAGCGACCAGTCGGCCGCCGGTGTCGATCCGCGCGGCGAGGTGTACATCCGGCTCGGCCCGCCGGCGCGTACGACGACGGTTCGGTTTAACGCCTCGCGCGTGCTCACCATCATCCGTACCAGCCCTACCCTCACGCGTGGCGATTTCCCCGATAATGAGTACTGGGTCTACCCGCACGTCGATGCGCACGCCAAGTATCTCTTCGTTAAGACGGGGGGCGGGCGCTGGCGCGTTGGGACGGCCCTGGACCTGGTGCCGCGATTTTTTCGCGTCGGACTCGGGACGAGCGACCGCGGCCGCCAGCGCGCCCGAGACCTGGGCACGCTACTCGAAGAGGTCTACAGCCAACTAGGCACGGTGGACGTGGACTATGGGCCTTGGTATCAGGAGGCCGCCGATGCTACCGCCGCGAGCCTTTCGGGCTCGATCACGTCGCGCATGCGGCAGGTGGTGGCCCAGGGGCGCGAGTATGAAGCCCAGCAAGCCTTCGACCGGGCGCGATCGGTGCCACGCACAGCAGCTGCCACTGTGGAGGACGCCGAGGAACTGCCGGTCGACGTCCGTGTTGCCCGATTCCTGGAAGCGGACGGCACCACCCGGACCGAGGTATACTGGGCACCCCGGCCTGGTGCGCTCTTCGTGCCCGATCGAGCCGATGACTACCCGGGGTATGACACCTGGGATCGCTACCTGCTGGTGTTTGCCGCCGTGCCGCAGGACACCGCATTCACGCGCCAGGCAGTGCACTACAAGCGATACCTTTTCAGCAAACCCGCACAGGGTCGCGCCACGATCGGTGCCAATGAATACGCCGTGACGGGCAATACGGGGCAGTACCACCTCCGGCTTCAGTGGCAGCAGCACATTGCCCGGCAGGCCGATACGCGGGACATTGCCGTGGGGCCGCGCGTCAAGGTGCAGGCCGTTCGGTTCGACAGCCTGATGGCGCTCCACGCTGCGCCCGACGTCCTGGAGATGAGCGACTTGAAACCCCTTCTCGCAGATAATGCAAGCCAGCTTGAGGAGGCCACCCCATATCCGCACGCGTCCTGGAATGCCCGCGCCGAACTCGTGCTATATTTCGAGGTGTATCACCTGGCACGTAACGCGGCTGGCGAGACGGAGTACTCGGTCGCCTACGAGATCCAGCGTACGACCCGGCGAGGGGGCCTCCGAGGGTGGTTTGGCGGTACGGAGGAAGACCAGACCTCAGCGTCAACTACGTACACCGGTACCGCACGGAAGACCGAAGAATATATCGTCCTCGACCTAGATGATGGGCTGTCGCGCACCGAAGGAGCTGTGCAGATCACCGTGCGGGTCACCGATGAGACGACGGGGGCACGCGTCGAGCGTGCACTCTCGCTCAAACTCACGGAGACCGACTCCAACTCGTAAAGAGCCCGCCCGCCTTCCTTTCCAGCAAGGCTCTGTCCGTATGCCCGACGACCGCCAGGACTTCTTCGAACGCGTGTGGGATGTCGTCGCGCAGATACCGCCTGGTCGGGTGGCGACGTATGGCGACATTGCTGAGCACATCGGCCGCCGAGGGGCGGCGCGCACCGTAGGATGGGCCCTGAATGCTGCCGTGGGGAGCGGCCTGCCGTGCCACCGCGTCGTCAACCGGTTCGGCGCGTTGACGGGCAAGCGGCACTTCGAAGGGCCGCACGTCATGGAAGAGCGCCTGCGTAGTGAAGGCATCACCTTTACCGACGAGGGGCACGTCGATCTGGAGGTGCACCGGTGGACGCCAGGGCATGACGAGGACGGCACGTAGCCTCGTTGATTACCTCGTTGGAGGCCAGCTGCCCGCGCAGCTGCAAGCACGCAGGCGCCCACCGTTCCCCCGCTCCAGGATCAAAAGCGCTTCCGAGCGGGCCGCATGCCCATTGTGTTGTGTGCTGTTACGCCTTCGTTGCATTAATGGTTGATTCACGCTCCCTTAATCATTACTTAAGGGAAGACTTGGCGAAAGGAGGCGTCGTGACGTTATGCTCCGTTCGCGTACCAGGGCAAATCGCCGCCCCACCGGCGGTTGCCCATCGAGGGGTTCTCGCACTACCAGACCAGAAACAGGCTCCATGATACGACGGATACGAAGCGTCTCTGCATTATTCGTTTTTTTGCTCCTTGCACCGATTGCCGCGTTCGCGCAGAATGGGGCCATTGAGGGCACGGTCATCGATGGCGACACGGATGATTCGCTACCGGGTGTGCAGGTGTTCATCCCGGACCTCAACGTGGGAGCCGTGACGAACATTGAGGGGACGTACTCCATCCCCGATGTCCCGGCTGGCACGTACACCATCGAGGCCCGCTTTGTGGGCTTCCGCACCGCGACGCGCGAAGTGACCGTAAGCAGTGGCGAAACCGCGACACTGGACTTCACGCTTACCCCCAGCTCCATCGATCTGGACGAGGTTGTGGT
>CAYFQN010000078.1:7811-13503 GCA_964345285.1 uncultured Rhodothermales bacterium | reverse complement strand
TGTATGCGTTAATCACATCGAGGTAGAAGCGCCCGCTGACGGCCGACCAGTCCACGGTGCGAGCGAGGCGCAGGTCGAGCCGGTGATAGGCGGGGAGCCGGGCTGCACCGCGCCGCTCCGGCCCGCCGAAGGTTGGGGTGAAGCGAACCGCGCCGGTTTGGCTGTGCGTGAGGATGCGGGTGTCGTCACGCTCTGTGCCCACCACGACGGGCGTGACGCCTGTGGGTGTCGTGTGGGGAAAGCCAGTGCCGAACCGGAAGCTGGCCCCGAACGTCCAGTGTGAGCTGAGGCGCAGCGTGCCCACCGCGTTCAGCGTATGCCGCCGGTCGTATGCGAAGGGGCGCTGCACGGTGGTCGTCTCCGCGAGGGGCGCCGATCGCGTGGAGCGGGCATACGTGTAGCTAATGTGTCCTGAGAGGCGTGCGGTGCGGTGGGCCGCTTTGCGCAGTGCGACCTCCACACCATAAGCCCGGCCGCCCCCGTTATTCGTCAGCATTGCGGTGCGTTGCCACGTCGTGGTGCGCTCGAGGGCGTAGCCGGCAGCATGGGTACGCGGCGCCTCGCCCGTGTAGCGCGCCTGCACGGTGGCGGTCGATTGCCACGCCGGCACGATGAGGTCGCGCATCGTTTTGAGGTACGCGTCCGCCGTTACGGAATACCCGTGCCCCCATTGGTGCGTGAGGCCCACAATGTAGTGGGTCGCCCGCTCGGCACGCAGGCGGCTCAGGTCAGTCGCCTCGGACAGCGGAATGCGGTCGCGGCTCATCATCAGCTTCTCGTAGCCGGGCGACTGGCTGTACTGCCCCCATGCGCCACGGAGCGTGGTGGCGGGGGAGAGGGCGGCGCGCAGTTGCAGGCGCGGCGCCAGCACCGACTGGCCCATCAGTCCATAGTGGCTAAGGCGCAGACCGGGCTTGATGTGCAACCGACCATTCAGCAGAGACACGCGGTCCTGCACGTAGAGCGCGTAGCGCCCATACGTGCGGGTGCGGTCGAAGGCGCCCGGTAGCATGCCAAGGCCCAGCGGCTGCGTCTGCTGCAGCACCGCGAGGTAATCATCGCCGAATTCCGTGCTGGCAAGCCCGTAGGCCAGCCGCGTGTGCAGCCGGTCGAGGGCGAGGCCCGCCTCGACGGCATGGCGACCGCGTGTCCACTCGACCCGCTGTTGCAGGCTCATCTTGCGGAGCCGAAAGCGGTGGGCGGCGTCGAATCGGAACACGTTCGTCGTGTCGAGCGAGGGCACGATCTCGCTGCCGCGGAGTCGGTCCTGCGGCACGAGTTGGCCGTCGGAGTGGGCCGTGCCGCGGTTGCGGTAGCCGCTCGCCGTCGTCGTCAGCGCGAGGGTGCGCGACGGGCGCCATTGCCAGCGGACGTACGCCATCTCGTTGCGCGAGGTCTCATCGGCGCGGAGGCGGTCGGCTGCTGAGGTAAAGCGGCCCTTGGCGCCTTGCATGGTCATGTCGAGCGCGTCGCGGCCCGTCAGCATGCCCGCATCGATCCGGTGGGCAGCCGACGGAAACAGCGTGAGCTTGCCCTGCAGATCGGCAAAGTTGGGATACGTCATCCGCTCACCCGCCCCCAGACTCGTGTCGAGCGCATCCAGAATCAGATCATAGTAGGTGCGGCGTCCGGCGGCGATCCAGGCGCCGTCCCAGAAGCCGGTGCGGCCTTCGAGGGCAACGTTTGCGTTCGAGAGCGACGTGTTCACCGTCCCGCGCAGCCAGTCTTCGTGCGTCCCGGAGCGCGTCTCTACGTCGAGCACGGCCGCGAGGCGGTCGCCGTAGCGCGCCGAAAAGCCGCCGGCGTGAAGCGTGGCGTCGTCCAAGAGCGCCGGGTTAAACACGGAAACCACACCGTGCAGGCGGTGCGGGTTGAAGATCTCCACCCCGTCGATCGTGATCAGGTTCTCGTCCGGTCGGCTGCCGCGCACGATCAGCTGCGACGAAAAATCGCTCGTGCTCACCACGCTCGGGGCGGCCTGCAGGGTGCGCAGCACATCGGCGCTGGCGCCGGGGTGGGCGGCCACCTCGGCGGGGGTCACGGTCGTCGTCGCGAGTCCCGTGGCCGAGGCCGGCAACCGGTCGGCCACGACCTCCAGCTGCTGCAGCGGGAGGGCCCGAGGGTGCAGGCGGAAGGCGACGCGCGCTGTGTGACCGGGCGATACGGTGACGGACTGGGCGGCTGCAGCATACCCCAGCATGTGGCCCGTCAGCGTGTGAGGGCCGGCGGGTAGCGCGAGGTGGAAGCAGCCCGTGCTGTCCGCCACGGCGCCGGCCGCGGTCGTAGTAATGTGAGCACCGGGCAACGGGGTGCCGCGCTCGGCGTCGTGCACGCAGCCGGTGACGGATTGGCCGGTGGCAGGGGGCGTCGTCAGCAGTATCCAGGTAAACCCCAACACCGCTATCGCAATGTGTCGCATATGCTCCTCAGACCTTGTGGACATTGCCGGCGAATGCCGATCACGGCTGAGTACTTAAGCGGAAGGGATACGCAGTGGGAAAGGCGATGGCGACTCGGTGGGGCAAGGTTTGGATACAGTCCGGTGCGCCTCATCCTACACCGTCTGTCGGGCGAGAGCTACGATCTCGTCGGCGCAGCCCCAGGCGAGCGTGTAGCCTGCGCCGCCGTGGCCGTAGTTGTGGATGATAACGCCGTCGCCGATGCGCTCCGCTTCCAGGCGGACGACATCGCGGCCGGGGCGGAGGCCGGCACGGGCGTCCAGCACGGTGGCATCGCGGAGGCGGGGCTCCAGTGTACAGGCGCGCTCCAGGATGGCATCCGTCGTCTCGTCGGACGGTGCATCATCCCATACCCCTTTCTCGGCCGTGCCCCCCAGGATGACGTCGTTGCCTCGCGGGATGATGTACGTGAGTGCGAGCGGACCATAGTCGTCGTCCAGGCCGCGGGAGAGACCGGGATTCGTCACGCGTACCACCTGCCCGCGGATCGGATACAGGGCGTCGTCATCGCACAGGGTGCGGGCGCCAAGGCCCGTGCAGTTGACAATGAGCGGCGCCTCCAGCGCGCGCAGGTCGTCGATGCCTCCAGGGACGACGTCGATCGTGCCGCCACCGTCGGTGAAGCGCTGCTCCAGATAGGGAAGGTAGGCGGCCGGTTCCATGAGCGGGACGTCGATCACGTAGCCGTCGACATAGCCCGGTTTGAGATCGGCCTTCGTTGCGCGGCGAAAGGACGGCACGGCCGGTTTCCACCACGGATCGTCGACGGGCGTGTCGAACAGCTCGACGAAGGTCGTCGTCAAAACGCCGGTCGATGGGTCCTCGGCGAGCGGGGTGAGCGCCGCGCGGGTGGCCTGGCTCCACGGGACGACGCGCTCTTTCGGATGCACCGCGTACGGATACCACACGGCGGCGGCCACCGCGGAGGTCGTGTCGGCCGGCCGCTCGCGCGTCACGATACGGACGGGGAAGCCGGCTTCCTGCAGGCGGATCGCCGACGTCAGGCCGATCACGCCGGCACCGACGACGATGGTGTGGGGGCGGGTGGGCATATGGAGCTTGGTGCCAACATCGTGCTTGGTGCCAACATCGTACTGCGGTGTCCACCTTGGCCTGATCCAGCCGAGCGCAGCGAGGGCCGAAGGTCATGCCCCGTGGTACACACGACCGAAGGGAGCTAGAATGGACTCAAAAGATGAAGGGTGTGAAGAAAACGACGGATGCTCCTCCGACTGCGCTCACCTCCATCGAACTCGTTCGCACGTTCGCTCAAACATGATGGATTGTGCTCGCTCCGTCTTCGGGGGCATCCGGAGCGCCGTTTTCTTCAAGACCACTCGGACCGCTACTGCGTCACAGATGCCTCGTCCCAGCCCGTCCAGCCGGGGCCGCGAACGAAGCGGCCGGGGGTGGCGCCGGTGGGTTCGCCATCGCGCAGGACCGGTGTGCCGTTCACGATCACGTGCCGCATGCCCGTCGCGTACTGGTGCGGGTCCTCGTACGTCGCGTGGTCCTGGATTGCCCCCGGGTCGAAGAGGGCAAGGTCGGCAAAGTAGCCGGGTTCGAGGCGACCGCGGTGGCGGAT
This sequence comes from uncultured Rhodothermales bacterium, assembly GCA_964345285.1. Lineage (GTDB taxonomy): Bacteria > Bacteroidota > Rhodothermia > Rhodothermales > Salinibacteraceae > JAAAPH01. The sequence goes on along the minus strand of CAYFQN010000078.1, from coordinate 9,459 downwards.
GTTCAGTCGCTCGGCGGGTAGAGCGGTGAGCCGGTGGATGGCTTCTTCGAGCGGGATGACCCGCTCCTCGCGCACGTACGTACCCAGGAGCCGCGCGAAGTTGCCGTAGGCCCGCGGGTGGGTGTTCGACTCCAGGAAGACGCCTTCCGTGGCCATCGAGCCGGCGTCCGAGCCGAAGGTCATCCACGGCAGCGCGATCTGGCGCTGGACGTTCTCTTCCGACATCAGAAAGTAGACGACATTGACGCGGCTGCTGTCTGCGACGACGAGGTCCATCGCCGTCTCGGCGGGCGTCGTGCCGCGCTCGTCTGCGACCTCAGCGAGCGTCTGGCCGATGAGTGGGCGCAGCGAGTCGGTGCGAAAGCCGGTGAGCAGCACGTTGTCCGCGCCGGCGGCGAGGTACAGGTTCTCCCATGCGTCGGTCGGCGTCTCCATCGCTCCGGCGACGCGAGCGCGGATGGCGGGGTCCTGCAGGCGCTGGCGCCACGCGGCGAAGCCGCCTTCCTGCACCCACGGCGGCATGGCGGCATTGAGCCCCGTCGAGCCGGCCGTGTACGTGTACATGTTGGCCGCGACGCCGAGGCCTGCGTCCCGGGCCGCCTCGATGCGTTCGATGGCCGGACCCAGCTTGTCCCAGTTCGCCTGGCCGGCCGCCTTCAGGTGGTACACCTCGGATTGGATGTCGGCCTCGCGGGCGATCGTGATCAGCTCGTCGAGCGCTTCCAGGAGGCGATTGCCCTCGCTGCGGAGGTGCGAGATGTACATGCCGTCGTCTTCGGCGGCCACCGCGGCGAGCGCGATGAGCTCGTCGGTGTCGGCGTAGAAGGCGGGGGCGTAGATGAGCGACGAGCCCACGCCGAGGGCGCCTTCGTCCATCGCCTGCCGGACGAGGCCGCGCATGCGCTCCAGCTCGTCGGGCGTGGGCGCGCGGTCGGCGTAGCCCATCTCGTGAATCCGCACTGTCGTGGCACCGACGAACGAGGCCACATTGGGCGCGACGCCTTTCTGCTCCAGAAAATTGAGGTAGTCGCCGAGCGTCGTCCACGGCCACGTTAGCGTGTCGCCGGTCGCCTCGACACCGAGCCGCTCGGCCACCGCGTCGAGGGCGCCGAGGTCGGAGACGGCGTCGCGGAGGCGCTCGCGCTTCATGGCGTCGTTCAGCGGACCCATCGACCAGCCCTCGCCGAACACTTCGAGCGTGACGCCCTGGCGGATGTCGCTCTGCGAGCGGCCGTCGATGATGAGCGCGTTGGTGGCCCAGCTCAGCATGTTGATAAAGCCCGGCGCCACAGCCAGTCCCTCGGCGTCGATCTCGGTGGCACCGCTCGCTGCACTGAGGTCGCCGACGGCCGCGATGGTGTCGGCGCGGATGCCGACGTCGGCACGCACGGGCGCGTCGCCGCTGCCGTCGTACACGGTGCCGCCGCGGAGGATGACGTCGTAATCGGGGGGCGAGCAAGCGGAGAGGCCAAGGGTGGCTACGAGCAGGAGGCCAAAAAAGCGCATGGAGAACGAAATAAATATGATGGACAGGCTTGCTCCAGTATACATTGCTCCAGTATACAAAGGCGGCGATACTTGGGCGACCTTTCGCTGTCGCGCGCTTACAGCGTCTACTCACAGGGAAAAAGAGAAGGACGTGCCGGTG
>CAYFQN010000078.1:0-7711 GCA_964345285.1 uncultured Rhodothermales bacterium | reverse complement strand
TGCCGGTGAAGAATGTGGAGGGATCCACAAAAAAGACGAATGGCGCCAGGTCGTTGAAGGAGGGCCGGGTGATGCGCCGCGTGTAGGACGCGACGACCTGTCGGCGCGCTCCAAGTTCGTGCGTGCAGACGACACTCGGGAAGAGCTGGCTCGCTCGTCGATCGATGGTGCTGCTCGCCGCATCGCCGCTTTCGTCGAGATTCAGCACAGACACGGCGTGCTCGAAGCGAAGGCCGGCTTTCACGGAGATCGAGCTCACATCGCGCCGCGCCGCGCCGTTGAGGACAAACGGAGCCGAGAGATGCTCAGTGAAGCCGACGAAGGAAACCCGGAGCCGGTACGTGCCCGCTGCGACGGCCTCGATGGCGAACCGGCCGTCCCCGTGACGGCGCCTTGCACCAGCGATGAGTCGGCAGCCCGCAGCAGCAGAACGTTCGCGCCCGGGACCGGCGATTCGCGTTCGTCGTGGATGCGACCGATGAGCGTCGCCTGGCCGAGGGCAGGGATCGCGGAGGCTACGCAGACAACCGAGAGAAGAGCTGCGTACAGCAGGGCATGCCAGGAGAGAGGCGGTGGAAAGATCATCGGGGGCACGGGTCGGGAGGAATGCCGGGCATCTGCCGCTACCTCGCACTCGCGCTCTGCGGAGCGCCCAGTAGACGCAGATGATCTACGTTTCTATGTAGCCGATGTGCATCCCTGCCGTGGGCTGCATGTAGCGACTGCCACGAGGGGGTAGTAGAACCCATTTCCCGTGAAGTGAGGGCACTGCGTTTCTACGCAGGGTATGACGGCTGACCCCTGCCCGATTGCTGTGTCGGGAACGGGAAGAGCATGGATGGGGGGCAGACCGGTGTTCACCAAGACAGGTCGAGCGGCCGACCGGCCCGGGAGGGTTCGGGCAGCACGGCGATGCGGACGCGGCGGTTGAGCCAGCGGCCGGCGGCCGTGTCGTTGTCGGCCACCGGGGGGGTGGAGCCGAAGCCCATCACGGCGAACCGGTCCGGGTCTGCGCTGTGCGCGTCGATCAGGTGCCGCGTCACCGCAGCCGCGCGGGCTGCCGAGAGTTCCCAGTTGCTCGGGTACGTTTCCTGCAGGGAGGGGCCCAGCGGCACGTTGTCGGCGTGCCCCTCAACGCGAATTTGCCGGTCGGGGTACGTCTCGGCCAGGTGCTGGGCCACCTCGGTGAGGCGGTCCACGCCGTGGGCGCGCAGCGTGGCGCTCGCGGGCTCGAACAGCGCATCGGCCTGCAGCGTGGCTACCGTGATGCCGCGGTCGCGCAGGAGGCTGGCCTCGTACGTGAGCCGCGTGATCTGATCGCGCAGCGTGCGCAGCTCGCGGTAGTACGCGCCCGAGTCGATGTCGTCGTAAAACTGCAGCGAATCCTCCAGGATCGCCACCTGCTCCTGGAGGATGGCATTTTCGGTGCGGAGCGAGTCGATGGTGCGCGTCTGTTGGTCGAGGAGCGCGCGCTGGGCGGTGCACCCCACGAGCAGCGGGGCCAGCAGGACGACGAGCACAGGGAGGGCGGCAGCCGAGCGAAGCATCCGGAAGGAGGGGAGACGGACGGGGTTACGTAATCGAGGAGGGGACTTGGCGCTGCCGCCGCGTGCCCCACCACACCAGCGCGGCGACCGCTGCAAAGCCAAGCAGGCCGAGCGCTAGCACGGAGCCGATGGGGTCGCCGGACGCCGGCCACTGCAGCGTGCCGTCGGTCGTCGTGTAGGGCCAGAGCGCGCGGAGGGCGCCCGCGATGAGTCCGATCAACGCGGCCATCGTGGCGTCGTGGTAGTGGCAGAGGAGGGCGTCCAGTATCTTCGAGAAGAGGCCCAGTCCCGCTCCGGCACCGGCGATGAACACCGCGATGTACGTCCATTGCTGCGTGTTCACCGCCTCCAGCGTGGGCGTATAGATGCCGAGCACTTCGAGCAGGAAGGCCCCGCTCACGCCGGGGAGGATCATCGCGCAGATGGCCACGGCGGCTGAGCCAAATACGCGGAGGAGGCTGGGTTGCTCAACGTTGAGCTGCGGGAGCCCCGTCAGCCAGAATGCGGCGAGCGCCGCGCCGATGGCAAGACCCACCAGGGCTGGGCGAACGCGGTCGATCCGCTGCCAGGGGATAAAGAGCGACGCTGCGACGAGACCGAAGAACAGCCCCTGCATATGCATCGGGTACTCCGCCATGAGGCCTGGGATGAAGCGTGCGCCCACGAGCAGCGCCGTCACGATGCCCCCGCCGAGCGGAAACAGCAGGTGCCAGTCCATAGCGCGCCAGGATGCGCGGGCGCCAGCGGCATCGAACCGGACCAGCTGCAGCCCGAGCGAAACGAGGTTGCTGATGGCTTCGATCAGCCGCTCGTACACGTTCACGATCAGGGCGATGGTGCCACCACTCACCCCAGGAATGATATCCGCCCCGCCCATGAGCAAACCGCGCGCAAAGTGGTCGAGGCCGTGGCGGAAGAGACTGCGCATGCTGAATGACAATTCGTATGGCGAAAGCAACACCCGTCTCAAAACGTACCGGGACAGATGCGTTCCATCTGTCCCGGCGAGAGGGCTAAGCGAATGTGAGGCGCCAGCTCAGGCCCGGTCCAGCCCAAGCATACGCCGGACCTGCGCATTGCGATACAGGTCGGGATACACGTGCTGAAACTCATCTTTTTTGTCGGGGTCGAGGCGGAAGGCTTTCTTGAGCGAGCGGATGCTCTCGTCGGAGCGGCCTAGGGCCAGGAGCGCCTTCGCCTGCCGGAAATACGTGCCGGCGTCATTGGGGGCCAGGTTCAACGCTTTCCGGTAGGCCGAGAGCGCTTCTTCCACCCGGTGCGCGTCGAACAAGGCCTCGGCGTAGTCCAGCCACGCCTGCCGGTTGGATGCATCGAGCCGGACGGAGCGTGCGTAGGCGTCGATAGCGCCCTTGAGATGGCCGAGGTTGAAAGAGACGTCGCCCTTCGCCTTCCAGAACTTGGCCGACGACGGCGTCAGCTGTAGCGCTTGGTCGAAGCACTCCAGCGCGTGCCGAAACTGCCCGTCGGCATCGTAGCAGCAGCCGAGGCCATACCAGGCTTCCGGGTAAGCTGATTCCTGCTCAATGGCCTGCTCGTAGTACGTGCGGGCCGTGCGGTGGTCGCCTAGCTCTTCGTACGCGAGGGCAATGTTGAAGAAGGTGGCGGCATCATTGCCTTCAATGGTCAGGACGTCCTTGTAGCTATCGATGGCGTCTTCGAGCGCGCCCATATTAGCAAGGGCGTTGCCTCGGTTGTAGTACGCTGAGGCGAAGTCGTCCTGAATGGCGATGGCCATCTCGTAGGATTCGACAGCGTCTTCGTAACGGCCTACGCGGTTCAGGACGATACCTCGGTTGTACCACGCGTCCTGCGAGTATGGGTCGATGTCGAGGTGGCGGTCGTAGCAGGCAATGCTGTCTTCGTTGCGGTCGAGCCGGTCGAAGCAGTAGCCGAGCTCGTACCACACCTCGGGATGCTCGGGCTGAATCTCGGAGCACCGTTCGAAGGCCTCCGCGGCAGCTTCTAGACGGTCGAGCCGTTCCAGCGTCACGCCCCGGTTGAAGAGGGCTTCGCTGTGCAGCGGATTTACCGAAAGCGCTTTATCGAAGCATTCAAGCGCCTGTTCGGGTTTTCCCAAGCTATCCAGCGTGATCCCGCGATTGACAATGGACTCAGTGTCAAGCGGGTTCTGGGCGAGGGCGCGGTCGTACGCATCGAGGGCGTCTTTGTGGCGGCCCAAATTGTTTAGAATGATGCCGCGGCGCATCCACGCGTCGGACGAGTAGGGCTGTTGGTCGATAAGGTGGTCAATCGCGTCGAGCGCCGACTCAAAGCGGCCCACGTCAAAGTAGTGTGCCGCGATTTCTTCGAGTGCTTCCGAGTCGAAATAATCCGCCGCGCCGCTGTCTTCGTAGCGGGTAATCAGGTCGTTAAGGCGGGCTTCGCGGATGGAATCGTCGAAGTCGTCGAAGCCAAAATCGAACATGCTAAGTTAGCGCCGGTTAATGAGTCGTCAACAGTATCGCGCGCGGAGGGTGTCAGGCAGCACGCTGTCCTGACCGGCAGTCCGCTGCATTATAAAATGAGTATCTGCCAAGATGCAAGGTTGAAAGGTGATCAAAACGTGCGCCATTGTATACTGATTCAAAAATTACCGCGCCGTCACGGGAGACTGCACGTTCTACTGGCATGTTGATCACATTCGAGGGCATTGATGGAAGTGGCAAGAGCACGCAAGCCCAACGGCTTGTGGAGCACCTCCGGGCGGAGGGGCGCAATCCGGTGCTCGTGCGCGAGCCCGGCGGCACGGCCCTCTCGGAGCGCGTGCGGTCGCTACTCCTCGACCCCGGGCTGGACATCGAGCCGTTTGCCGAGTTGTTATTGTTTTCGGCAGCTCGGGCCCAACTTGTAACTGAAAAAATCAAGCCAGCGCTTCGGGCCGGTCGGATCGTCGTCTGCGACCGGTTCTACGACTCCACGACGGCCTACCAAGGGGCCGGCCGCCAGTTAGAAGATATCGGGTGGCTGCAGCAGTTCCACAGTAAAGTGACGGGGGGACTCGTTCCGAATCGCACGTACCTCGTGGAGGTTCCGCCGGAGGTGGCGCACACGCGCCGCACGCAACCCGCGGGCGCCGCGCCTCCCGATCGCATGGAGTCGTCCGACGCCGCCTTCTATCGGCGAGTTGCCGCTGCCTACGCCGCCCTCGCCGAGCGCGAGCGCGACCGTTTCGTACGGCTTGACGGCGAGCGTCCCATCGACGCGCTGCACGCTGACATCTGGGCCGATCTCCAGGCACTGGAGGCCTCTGCTGCTGGAACTGCCCCTACAGGTGGCGGTTCTTCTGATGCGCCGTGAGCTGGCTCATCCCAGCTCATAGCACAGGCGATTCGGGCGTACCATCTATTTGTTTCCACAAAGCTCCTTCCGGCGATCATGTCGACGCTTCCCCAACAGAAACTGGATGAAGTGCGCTCGATCTTCAGCGCCTTCTTGAAGAAGCGTAACAAGCGGCAAACGCCGGAGCGCTTCGCCATTCTCGAAGAAATCTACAAAACAGATGACCACGTCGATGCCGACGAGTTGTACGTCCGGCTCAAGCAAGAGGGCACGCAGGTCAGCCGCGCGACGGTGTACAACACGCTGGAGCTTTTGATGGAATGCGAACTCGTGGTGCGCCACCAGTTCGGAAAGAACCAGTCCAAGTACGAGCGCGCCTACAGCTACTGGCAGCACGACCATCTCATCTGCCTCGACTGCAACGAACTGTTCGAGTTTTGCGACCCGCGCCTGCAGGGCATCCAAGAAATGGTCGCCGACATTTACGAGTTCGAGATCAAGCACCACTCGCTGAATATGTATGGCCACTGCGTTCGGGAGAACTGTCCGAACCGCGCCGACGCCAACCCAACCGACGAAGAAACGGTGGAAGCCGGCGCCAATGAGCCGGCTGGTTGATCCCGTCAAGGCGACGTTATATATAAAGGGCGATCGATAGTCGGCGACGAACCGGACGAACACCCATCATGGAAACGCCCTCACGAGCCCGCATCATGTCGCCTGAACGCGTGCGGCGCACGCTGCGGCGGCTCGCTTACGAAATCGTTGAGCACAACCGCGGCGCCGCCCGGCTGGCCCTCTTCGGCATTCTGAGCAGTGGGGTCCCATTAGCCGAGGCGCTGGCTCGCGAGATCAACCGCATCGAAGACGCGGACCTTTCGGCCCATGCGCTCGACGTGACGCCCTTCCGCGACGACCGAACTGACGAGGCCGGCGCGTCGCGCCCACCGGTCGACGTAACGGACCGAGACGTGATCCTGGTCGATGACGTACTCTTCACGGGTCGCACCGCCCGTGCCGCACTCGACGCGATCATTCAGTTCGGCCGGCCCCAGTCCATTCAGCTCGTCGTGCTCATCGACCGAGGCCACCGCGAGTACCCCATCCAGCCCGATTACGTGGGCCGGCAACTCCAAACGAAGCACCGCGAGCAGGTCGTGGTCGACACGGACAATGACTTCGCCGCGTACGTCGAGGACTGACCCTGAGGAGCATCGCGCGTTAGGTCATGAGTCGATCCGCTCGTTGCGTAGCTGCAGCGTGTCTGCCGCCGTTGTGTCAGTGTTTACAAAGAGACGGATCTCCGTGCCTTCTCGCACAGAGTCCCCCGGCGAACGGCTTTGCGTGCGCACGGGCACACTGCTAAGGTCGGCCTCCTGCGTGGTATCCACCACTACCGAGCGCAGGTTCTGATCAAGCAAGGTGCGCCGCGCCGTTGGGACGCGAAGCCCACGCACGTCGGGCACTGTAGCGCTCTCACTGCCGAGCCCTTGGCTGTACCACAGGTTTACACTCGCGCCCTCGCGTACCGAGTCGCCCGGTGCCGGCGACTGCTTCGTGATTGTGTTGGGGTAGGGGGCTGGCACGGGATCCGGGCGCACCCGTCCCGTGGTGAGGCCAACCGCCAGCAGCTGGTTTTTGGCTTCGCGAATGGACGTGCCGCCCAAATCGGGCATCTGCACCATCGGCGTTTGACCGGCGTTTACCGTCAGGTAGATGCGCCGCCCCGGCTTAACAAGTGCATCGGCCGGCGGCTGCTGGTCCAGCACCTCACCGCGGGGCACATTCGGATTGTACTGCTGCGCGCGCTGCTGCTCCACCTGCAAGTCGCGCCGCTGCAAGATCTGGCTGGCCTCTTCCACCGGGCGGTTGACCACGCCGGGCACCGATACGGATGCGTCGTGACGCGTGTACGCTGGCATCATCAGCTTGTCTACCAATAGGTAGGCCGAAAACACCACGACGAAAAGGACGCCCAGTCCCTGCCAAAAGTACCGGTTGGAGGCAAGCGACCCAAGCCAATGACCAGCATGCCGCGCGCGCTCAAGGAGCTTCTCTTGAAGAGATTCGGCGTTCATGAATGGGAAGAAGTCGAGATGATGGAGAGAGCCACTAACTGACACACGGAAAAGACGGTAGCACAACGCGCTGTAGCGTTGAGACTGCCCTGGCGTACACTGTCATGAGATCAAGAATCAAACCGGAAACCGGGAGGCGACAATGAGGTTTCTGGGCGCGTTGAGGCCTTGGCGAGCCGACCTGATTTGAATCACACGTTCTTAAAAGAAAGAGCTGGAACTCCTTACGGCTCAGCCTATCTAACACAACCGCTTAAACGGAGGGCGGCGCAAGCCGCTCGGGACCAAAGGAGACACAAAGGTCCTCACCGGTTCTTGACAGAACCCAATGAAACCGAGCGTGTCTCCCCGGGTCTAAGACAATCCGGCGTGCGAGAAAGTGCTGAAGCACTGTGGCTCTTTGTCGAGGCGCTGGCCTGTTCTCTACAAAGTTGAGGAGTTCGGTAGGGCTGGAGAAGCACACCAGCCCGGATGAACGGTAGACGGACAGTCAACGTAAAAGAGTTGATTGCAAAGAAACTGTGAAGCCGAGCTCACGGACTTGACATGAATGGCCAAACTGCCGTACAATGTGAGTCCGCGCTTGAGTGAAAAGCCGAGCACGGCTGAAAGAAAATAGCTCAGCGCATTTGTTCTTTGATGAAATTGGAAGCATAGCGAGTCCGAGTCGATTCCTATTATGTGCTGCTTCGGCAGCACCGGAAACGCGATCAAGCTCTGTAATACTTTCTACTTTCCTACTACGGAGAGTTTGATCCTAGCTCAGGACGAACGCTGGCGGCGGGC
>CAYFQN010000077.1:0-13592 GCA_964345285.1 uncultured Rhodothermales bacterium | reverse complement strand
GCGTAGCGGCCGTCGCGCCGGAGCGCGCGCCAGGCGATGGTGAAATAACTCTGCCACATGGTTGCCTCCCCTCGATTTGCATGAAGTACCTCTTAAAACTAGCAAGGTAGTATATGGAAGGCAAGAAAAGGGAGGGGGTGGACAGGGAAAGGCGTCGGACGTCTTCAGCGAGCCGTTCTCAATTGTACTGCGCGCGGCTCAGCTTGAAGGCGTACGGCGGGTCCGGCGTGCCGTCGACGGCGTAGGCGTACACCGTGCCGTCTTCGGTAAAGAGGACGAGCGCCGTGCCGTTCGGGTCGTACGTCTGGAACTGGTCGTCGAGCCACTGGCCGGCCGGGCCGTCCGAGCGCTCCAGGATCCAGTTGCTGTTGGCCGGGGCGTAGGACAGGCTGTGCGCCTCAAAGTCGTGCTGCACCTCGTCGGCGCGGGTGTCGCGTTCCTGCACGATGACCGCCCCGATCCCATATCGCTTAAACCCCAGGTAGGAGGCTGCGGCGATATCTTGCCAGTGGCCCACGATCAGCTTATGATGGGCTTCTTCATCGGCCGCGCCACCGGTTCCGTCTTGAGGCGTGCGGACGACGAACTCGTTATCGTCTTCGTCGATCAACGTCGTGGTGCGAGACTCCATAAAGCAGTAGGCCAGAATCAAGAAGGGGTGCAGGCGAAAGCAGGGCATCGCCTTACTCTTTCACCCACACCCCATCCCGAAAGTTCAGTGCTCGGCGGCAGGACTTAGTCCATGTTCTCGACGAGTGCCTCACCGAACTCGCTGCACTTCAGCAGCGTCGCGTTCTCCATCTGGCGCTCGAAGTCGTACGTCACGCGCTTCTGCTCGATGGTAGTCTCCAGGCCATGGATGATCAGGTCGGCGGCCTCGTCCCAGCCCATGTAGCGGAACATCATCTCGCCAGAGAGGATGACCGAGCTGGGGTTCACCTTGTCCTGCCCGGCATACTTGGGGGCGGTGCCGTGTGTAGCCTCGAAGAGCGCGCGGCCGTTGGTGTAGTTGATGTTGGCGCCTGGCGCAATCCCGATGCCGCCCACCTGCGCGGCGAGCGCATCCGAAATGTAGTCGCCGTTCAGGTTCATTGTAGCGATGATATCGTACTCGTCGGGCCGCGTCAGAATCTGCTGCAGCATCGCGTCGGCGATCACGTCCTTCACGATGATCTCGCGCCCGTCGTCGAGGGTGATGACCTGCCACGGGCCGCCGTCGAGGTCTTCGGCGCCGAAGGCGTCCTGCGCCACCTCGTAGCCCCAGTCGCGGAAGGCGCCCTCGGTGAACTTCATGATGTTACCCTTGTGGACGAGCGTGACGCTTTCGTGCCCGCGCTCGATGGCGTAGTTGATGGCCGAGCGGACGAGCCGCTTGGTGCCCTCTTCGGAGATAGGCTTCACGCCGATGGCGGTCGTGTCCGGGAAGCGGATCGTCGTGGCGCCCATCTCGTCGATGAGGAAGCGCTTGACCGTCTCGTTTTCGTCGGTGCCCTGCCGGTACTCGATGCCCGCGTAGATGTCCTCCGAGTTCTCGCGGAAGACGGTCATGTCGACGAGCTGCGGTTCCTTGACCGGGGAGGGGACGCCCGCGAAGTGGCGTACGGGTCGCACGCAGGCGTACAGGTCGAGCTGCTGCCGGAGCGCGACGTTCAGGCTTCGTATGCCGCCGCCCACGGGGGTGGTGAGCGGGCCTTTGATGGCAACGAGGTACTCGTCGATGGCTTTGAGCGTGTCCTGTGGCAGCCACTCGCCGAACTTATTCTGCGACTTCTGGCCGGCGAAGACCTCGAACCACACGATCTCGCGGTCGCCCCCGTACGCGTTGGCCACGGCGTGGTCGAAGACGTGTTGCGCGGCGCGCCAGATGTCGGGCCCGATGCCATCGCCCTCAATAAACGGGAGGATGGGGCGGTCCGGGACGTGCAGTGTATCCCCCTTCATCGTCACCTTCTCGCCATCGGTCGGCGGCGTGAGGTGATCGTACGTGGGCGAGGCAGTAGAGGTAGAGGGGTTGCTCATGGCGGGTGAACAGCGGTTGGAAGGAACGACGAGTTGCGGGGTGCGAGTGCAGCATGGACCGCGCCAACAATCTATCCCATGTATAGCAAACGCGGCCGACAATGTGTAGCGGCTCCATCGAAAGAAACGACTAATCAGGGCGGTGGGGTGGTGCGCCCGGGTAGCCGGCGGTCCGCTGGATACGGTGCGATGGGGAGGATCGCCCCCTCCTCGACGCGCTCCTTCGTGTCCTGCCAAAAGTCGGGGGCAAAGAGGTCTCCGTGGTGCGCGTCGAGCGCGGCCATTAAGTCAGCATCCAGCCCGAGAACGGTGCGAAACTCCTCGGGAAAGACGTCGTCCGGGCCCACGTAAAACCACGCGTCGTGGGCCATCTCCTCGGCGTGGGTGCGCGGCGTGGGTTTACGGCGAAAGACGCAATCGGTCAGGAAGCACAGCTCGTCGTAGTCGTAAAAGACGACGCGCCCGTGCCGGGTGACGCCGAAGTTTTTGAGCAGCAGGTCGCCCGGAAAAATGTTGGTGCGCGCCAGGTCTTTGATGGCCTGGCCGTACTCGAGGAGCGCGGCTTTTGCCTGCTCGGCCGGTTCGGAGCGGAGGTACAGGTCGAGCGGTGTGACGCGGCGTTCGACATAGGCATGATCGATGATGACGCGGTCGGGCGTTACCCGAACGGTGTTACCGGCCACGTCGGTCAGTTCGTCGAGGAGCGCGTCGGCAAAGAGGTGGCGGCTGAGGCGAAGGAACTCGAACTCCTGTGCGTCGACCAGTCGCCCGGCGCGGTCGTGCTGGAAGACGAGATCGTAGCGCTGCTTCACGCTCCGCTTCGTGGCGGTCTTCGGATAATCGAACTGGTCCTTGATCACCTTAAACACCATGTCGTACGAGGGCATGGTAAAGACAATCATGACCATACCCCGCTGGCCGGGGGCGCGCTCGAATTGGTCGTTCGTGTTGGAGAAGTGATGCAGCAGATCGCGGTACAGCTCCGTTTTGCCGTGCCGGTTGTAGCCAATCGCGATGTACAGCTCGGCGATCCGCTTACGCGGCAAGATGCGCTTCAGAAACTGCACGAGGGCGTGAGGATGGGGGGCTCGGACGCGGAAGTACGAGCGGGCGAAGCTGAACAGGATACTGACGTCGTCTTCGCTGACGAGCGCAGCATCGACGAGCACGCCTTCAGGGGGATGATGCAGCGCGATGGCAAGGGGGCGCCTGTGCGTTCCTGCGTGCACGCACCCGACTAGGTAGGCGCCAATCCCTCGGTAAAACACTGAGCGCACCAGTTCGATGCGGTCGATGGCCGCCGCGCAGCCATGACGGCGCAGCCGGGCGGGTACGGACGCGGCCAGCGCTTCCGCGTCGCGGCGCCGGTGGGCATACGGGGCATCGTGGGCATAGGCCGCCAGGATGCGGTCGAACAAAGCAGCGAGCGAGCCGTCGCGGTCGAAGAGGCGGGTTACGGGCGCATTCGGCGCAGGGGGCGCGTCGATGGCCGTCATCACGAACTCGATAGACGGGTCCACGCCGACGGTGGTAAAGATGCGGCGCGTGATCGAATTGAAAAACGTTTCAGCGAGTTCGGCATCACGCCGGGTACCGATCCGCTTCGAGTATGCGGCGCGGATCTGCCCCCACAGTAGCTTGTCATGCAGGCAGTCGCCCAGCGCATCGCGCGTGACGGCTTCCACATGACCCACGAGCCTGCGATAGAGCGTGAGCCGCGCCTTCGCATCGTCGCGGCCGCCATGCCAGTCGCGCGCCTCAAACCGCTGGCGGGCTCGATGGGTGATCGCGCGGAACTGCATCTGGAAGTCAGCAAACGCGTCGGCGATGACCTGTGCGTGCCGCCGGGGCCGAGCCGATGGCGAGAGGGATTCAGCCATGGGAGAGGGCGTTCAGTCAGGGGAAATGGTCGGCGAGGGCGGCCGGGCCGCCGTGGAAGTTGCGGACGGGGCGTCGCCCCTAGAGGGCGCCTACGAGGTCGCGCAGGCGCAGCTCCCATACCTTCCACGCGGCTTCGCGTACGATCGCCTTACTCATCTTTGACTGTCCCTCGGTGCGTTCGGTAAACACGATGGGCACCTCTTGGATGCGAAAGCCTGCGCGCCAGGTCCGGTAGTGCATCTCCACCTGAAACGCGTAGCCGTTCGAGTTGACCCGGTTCAGGTCGATGGCCTCCAGCACGCGGCGGTGGAAGCACTTGAAGCCCGCCGTCACGTCGTAGATCGGCATGCGGGTGATCGCCCGCGTGTAGATGCCCGCGCCATACGATAGGATGAGGCGCGAGAGCGGCCAGTTCATGACGCGCACCCCGCCGATGTAGCGCGACCCGATGGCCAGGTCGGCGTCATCGCCGCGCACAGGGGCAATGAGGGTGCCCAGGTCGTTGGGGTCGTGCGAGAGGTCGGCATCCATCTCGCAGATGAACGTGAAGGCATGGTCCAGGGCAAATCGGAAGCCGCGGATGTAGGCCGAGCCCAGGCCCAGCTTGCCGCGTCGCTGAATGAGATGGATGCGTTCCGGGTGCTCCTGCTGGAGCGCCCGCACCTGATCCGCCGTACCGTCGGGAGAGCCGTCGTCGATGACGAGGACGTGCAGGTGCTGGGGCTGGCTGAGGACGAGTGCCAACACCTCATCGATATTCTCCGCCTCATTGTACGTGGGAATGATAACGAGGGCACGATCCGGTGATGGGCTCGAGGGCGCGGCGCTCAAGGGGCTGGGATCAGCGATCGAAAAAGTGCGATGGGAGGCTTTCGAAAAAGCGTGGCAATGCCTAAGCTACACGGGGTGTAGCCAATTTGCAACGCCAAGCAGGCCCCGCTCGCTCGCCGGCGGCCGCTCCCCCGCCGGAAAAGAAAAACCGCCGAATCCCGAAACTGACTATCCGGCGCAGGATACTACTGCGTGGCAATTGGAAGTGGTTGCAGGCCGCACGGCGGTCCCGCACCCCGGCCCTCTTGATGGAAGCCTGTTGCCCATCCTGCTTCATTGACCGAACCGACCCGTTATGGCAGAAGATACGAAGGAAAAGCAAAAAGACGCCGCGTCGACGGAGGCGGAAGCCAGCGCGCCATCAACCAATGGCACGCCCGCCGACGAGAAGGCGCCGTGGACGTCGCAGTCCATCGACATCCCCGACGAGTCCAGCGACACCATCGAGTTCAAGACGTACCCGGCCGGTGCGTTCACCCACGACGAACTGGGCATCGCGGACGACGACGTCGTGGAGATGTATCGCAACATGCTGCTGCAGCGCCGCTTCGAAGAGCGCTGCCGGCAGATGTATCAGCAGCAAAAGATCTCGGGCTTTCTCCACCTGTACATCGGTGAGGAGGCGGTGTCGACCGGTTCCGTTTCGGCCATCCGCCTGGGTGAAGATACCGTCATCACCGCGTACCGCGATCACGGCATTGGCCTGGCAATGGGTATAGACCCGAGTGAGTGTATGGCCGAGCTGTTCGGCAAAGCGGATGGCTGCTCGCGCGGCAAGGGCGGCTCGATGCACTTCTTCGACGCGGAGAAGCGCATGTTTGGTGGGCACGGCATCGTCGGCGCACAGATCCCGGTCGGTGTGGGCATCGGCTTCGCGCACAAGTACAAAGGGGAGGATAATGTGTGCCTAACGTACTTCGGCGACGGCGCCATCAACCAGGGCGCGTTTCACGAGGCGGCCAACCTGGCCCAGCTCTATGAACTGCCCGTCGTGCTTATCTGTGAGAACAACCAGTACGGCATGGGCACCTCCGTTGAGCGCGCCTCGGCCGAGCCCGACCTGTACAAACGCGCCACCAGCTACCGGATGCCGGGGGCCATCGCCAGTGGCATGGACGTCTTCAGCGTCCATAAAGCCATCAAGGACACGGTCGAGATGGCGCGCAAGGGGCAGCCATCGCTCCTTGAAGTACGGACGTATCGCTACCAGGGCCACTCCATCAGCGACCCGGCCAAGTACCGCGCCGAGGGCGAGCTCGAAAACCGCAAGAGCGAAGATCCCGTCGTGCGGCTCCAGCGCTACATCACCGAGCACGACATCGCCACCGACGCCGACCTCAACGCCATCGACGAAGAGCTGAAGCAGGTCGTGCTTGACGCCATCGAGTTCGCGGAGAACAGCCCCGAGCCCGATCCGGAGGCGATCTACGAAGACGTCTACGTCCAGACAGATTACCCCTTCCTCGCCTGATGCGAACGGCGCATGCGGGAGGGCGGGCGTGACGCATGCATGCGGCCACTCATCGCTGTGACCAAGCCCCCAGGCTATTCGACATTTGACCATCGACATTCGACAATCGAAACATGGCAGAACTGCAATTCCGTGAAGCGATCCGCGCCGCTATGGTGGAAGAGATGGAGCGCGACGAGGACATTTTTCTCATGGGGGAGGAGGTCGCCGAGTACGACGGCCCCTACAAAGTGAGCCAGGGTATGCTCGACCAGTTCGGCTCGGAGCGTATCATCGACACGCCCATTAGCGAACTCGGCTTTGCCGGCCTCGGCATTGGGGCGGCCATGAGCGGCCTGCGCCCGATCATCGAATTCATGACGTGGAACTTCTCGTTCGTGGCATTCGACCAGGTTGTGAACAATGCGCCCAACATCCGCTACATGTCGGGTGGACAGTTCAAGATGCCCATCGTCTTCCGTGGCCCCAACGGAGCAGCTGGGCAACTGGCCGCGACGCACAACAACTCGGTGGAGTCGATCTATTCCAACTTCCCTGGCCTCAAGATCGTGTGCCCGTCCAACCCGGACGATGCGAAGGGCTTGCTCAAAACGGCCATCCGCGACGACGACCCCGTCCTCTTCCTCGAAAGCGAACTCATGTACGGGATGAAAGGCGAGGTCTCCGACGAGGACGATTACACGCTCCCGATTGGCACGGCGCGCATTGCCCGTGAAGGCGACGACGTGACTATCGTGGCGCACAGCAAGAGCTACTGGCAGGCCATGAACGCCGCCGAGCAGCTGCAGGAAGAAGGCTACAGCGCTGAGGTCATCGACCCGCGCACGGTTAAGCCGCTCGACATCGAGACGATCGTGACGTCGGTCCAGAAGACGAACCGCTGCGTGGTCGTCGACGAGAGCAATCCGTTCGCGAGCTTCGCCTCCGAGATCACGTTCCAGATTCAGGATCAGGCGTTCGACTGGCTCGACGCGCCGCTCGTCCGCGTCACGGCGCCCGACACGCCGGCCCCCTACGCCGGCAACCTGATGGACGAGTACATGCCCAGCGCCGAAGAGGTCGTCCAAGCCGCCAAGCGGGTCATGTACGTCGACTGAACGACAGTGGGCGAGTAGTGCATCTCAAGGTGAAGCCCGCTCGCCTGTTCCTACTTATTCGACATTTGAAACTCTAAAACCGCATATCCAAACATGGCCATTCCCATCGAAATGCCCAAGTTGAGCGACACCATGGAGGAGGGGGTCCTCTCCGCCTGGTTGGTTGACGAGGGCGACAACGTCTCCGCGGGTGACATCCTCGCGCAGGTGGAAACCGACAAGGCCACCATGGACCTGGAGGCCTTCGACGACGGCGTGTTGCTGAAGAAGGTCATCGACGAAGGCGATGCGGTGCCCATTGGGCAACTCATTGCGGTTATCGGCGAGGAAGGCGAGGACATCTCCGATTTGCTGGACGGCAATGGGGCGGACGATACCGCCGAGGCCTCCACCGAAGAGACCGACGCGGAGGAGGCGGCTTCCGAGCAGCCCGCCGTCTCGGGCGATGGGACGGCGCGTGAGCCGCAGCCGGCGGGCGCACCTGCCGGTGACGGGCAGCGCATCAAGGCCTCGCCGCTGGCCCGCCGCATGGCCAGCGACCACGGCATCGAACTGACGACCGTCGACGGGTCGGGGCCGCAGGGGCGCATCATCAAGCGCGACATCGAGGCGCGTATTGAAACCGCCCCCGAGCCGGAACCCGAGCCGGAACCAGCGCCACAGCCGGCCAGGGCTGAGCAGCCCGCATTCGAGGCCCCAGATGTGGAGGCCTACACGTCGGAGAACATCTCGCAGATGCGGAAGGCGATCTCGCGTCGCCTCTCGCAGAGCAAGTTTACGGCGCCGCATTTCTACCTCACGGTGGATATCGACATGGCGCAAGCCATCGCAGCCCGCAAGCGACTCAACGAGATGGCCGAGGCCCAGGACCGCGCGCGAATCTCGTTCAACGACCTTATCACCAAGGCGTGCGCCGTTGCACTCAAGCAGCATCCGCAGGTCAACAGCTCGTACCTGGCCGAAGAGGGTGAAATCCGTTACTACAATCAGGTGCACGTCGGCATCGCCGTTGCCATTGACGCGGGCCTCATCACGCCGGTCATCCGACACGCCGACCAGAAAGGCCTTGCGCAGATCGCAGAGGAAACGCGCGAACTGGCCGGACGCGCCCGCGACCGCGAGTTGCAGCCCGAGGAGTTTGAGGGGTCGACGTTCACCACGACGAACCTCGGCATGTTTGGCATCGAGGAGTTCACGGGCATCATCAACCCGCCGAACGCGTGTATCCTGGCGATCGGCGCCATTCGGGATGAGGCCGTCGTGGAGGACGGCGCGGTTGTGCCGGGCAAGCGCATGAAGGTGACCCTCTCCTGCGATCACCGCATCGTCGATGGCGCAACTGGCGCGGAGTTCCTCAACACCGTGCAACAGTACCTGGAAGACCCGATGAGCATGCTGCTGTAAGAGGCTGACGGGTGGATCGTTCCCGGCTGATCGCCAGTCGCAGGCGGGGGCAGCCTGGCCCGTGCGCACCTAGAACGCCCAACGTTTTCACGCATGACCATCGCACACCTGTCGGACATCCACTTCGGGCGCATCGCGCATGAGAACATCGTGCAGGTACTCGTCGATGAGGTCAACGCCCGCGACGTCGACCTTGTCGCTATCAGCGGGGACCTGACCCAGCGAGCCCGAGCGCATGAGTTCCAGGCCGCCTCGACCATGATCGAGCGCTTTGAGGCGCCGGTACTCGTCGTGCCGGGCAACCACGACGTCTATCCGTGGTGGCACCCCATCAAGCGGCTTCGCCGGCCCCTTGCCCGTTACCGGACACACATTACGCCGGAACTGACACCGCGCTTCGAGCAGAACGGCGTTGCGGTGCTTGGCCTGAACACGGCTCATGGACGCACCGTAAAGGGCGGTCGCATCGACGCGGATGACCTAGATGCCATCCGATCCTATTTCGGTGAGGCGGACGACCGCACGTTCACTGTGCTTGTGCTACACCATCATCTGACCAAGATCCGTGCGCTCGGGCGGCACGACATCGCGCGCTACGCCCAGGATGCGCTTGACGCTGCCGCTGCGTCGGGCGTCGACCTCATCCTGTGTGGCCACCTACACGTCTCGCACATCGAGCCCGTAGAAATCATTCCGGGCCAGCAGCGAATCGTCATTGCCAGTGCGGGTACGGCCACGAGCAACCGCGGCCGGAAGTCGAACCGCGCTACCAACTTTTACAATCTCATCCGCGTGAGCGCGGAGCGTTTTCAGGTTGAGGAGCGCATCTACCGCCCCCGCGTGCACCAGTTCGTGGCCGAGAGCACGACGACCTTCGACCGATCAGCGACCACAATGCCGACTGCCCGCGACAATACGCCTGGCTGATAGGCATCGCCGGTGCTCATCACGAGGACTCCGCGGGCGTCTCGAGGCGCGGCCCCGCGGCCATCACCTCATCCGACACGGAGGACATGTACGGCTCGAAGTTGTCGGCAAACATTTGGGCGAGAGCGCGGGCCTGTCGGTCGTAGGCGTCGGGGTCGTCCCACGTGCTACGCGGTCGTAACACGGCATCCGGCACGTCATCGATGTGGCACGGAATCGCCAGCCCAAAGACCGGCTCCGTGCGCATCTCAGCGGTGGCAAGTGTGCCATCGAGCGCCGCATTGACCATGGTGCGGGTGTGTGGGAGCGGCATCCGGTGCCCCGTGCCGTACGGGCCGCCTGTGATGCCGGTGTTGACGAGCCAGCAGTCCACGTCATGACGCCGGATCCGCTCGCCGAGTAGTTCGGCGTAGACGGACGGATGGCGCACCATGAAGGGTTCCCCGAAGCAGGTGCTGAAGGTGGCCTTGGGCTCGGAGACGCCGCGCTCGGTGCCCGCCACTTTGGCCGTATAGCCGGACAAAAAGTGGTACATCGCCTGCTCGGGGGTCAGCTTTGCGATGGGCGGTAGGACGCCAAACGCGTCGTACGTGAGGAAGATGACATTGGACGGATGCGGCCCTTGCCCCGTCGTTGAAGCGTTCGGGATGTAGTGCAGTGGGTACGAGCCGCGCGTGTTGCGGGTGATCGTGTCATCGCCGAAGTCGGGCTCGCGCGTTTCCGGGTCCACAATCACGTTCTCCAGGATCGTGCCGAACCGGTCGGTCGTGTTGTAGATCTCGGGCTCGCTCTCTGGGGTGATGTCGATCATCTTAGCATAACAGCCGCCCTCGAAGTTGAAGACGCCCGTGTCGCTCCATCCGTGCTCGTCGTCGCCGATAAGCGTGCGGCGCCGGTCGGCCGAGAGGGTCGTTTTGCCGGTGCCGGAGAGGCCGAAGAAGACCGCGGCATCGCCGTCCGGGCCGACGTTCGCCGAGCAGTGCATCGGCAGCACGCCGTCATCAGTTAGCATGTAGTTGAGGACCGAGAAGATGGCTTTCTTGATCTCGCCCCCGTAGTGTGTGCCACCGATCAGGACGAGCCGCTCGTCCATGTTTACGAGTATGAATGCCTCGGAGTGCGTGCCGTCGGTGTTAGGATCGGCCTCAAACTCGCAGAAATCGATGACCGTAAAGCCGGGCTCAAAATCTGAAAGCGCTTCCGCGTCCGGGCGAACGAACATGTTGTGGGCGAAGAGGCTATGCCAGGCCTTTTCGCTGATCACTCGCACCGGAAGCCGGTACGTTGGATCCCATCCGGCGAAGGCGTCGCGCACAAACAGGTCGCGGCCGTCGGCATAGGCTTGCATCTTAGCGAAGAGGCCGTCGAACGTGGCTGTGTCGGTCGGCTGGTTGACCGGCCCCCAGTTGATCTGCGCGTGGTCATCGCCGCTGGCTACGATGAAACGGTCATTCGGGCTGCGGCCTGTGTACGGGGCGGTGCGGACGAGAAGGGCGCCGCCATCGGCCAGCTGGGCCTCCTCTCGGTCCAGCGCATACTCGTACAGTTGCGGAGGGGTGAGCGCATAATGCACCTTCTTGGCCCGGTCTAAACCGAGGGTGGACAATTGGCTCGTGACGGAATCAGTAGGCTGCATGATATACTAAACAGATCAATCGAGAGAAGATGAGGAGCAGATGCGAGTCGCGTCACCCCGCGGAATGAACACTACCCAATATGGGCAGCGGTGACTTTTTGGCAAAGGTACAGGCCATTTCTTGACGAGTATTGAACATTTCACCTTGCCCTGCCGTCGTGTCCGGAGGCTCTCCAGCATGGATTATGGCGTGATGCCATGCAATCCCCATCCCCACAACCGGCGTCATCGAGATCGGCCTCCAGCCGACTCCAAACGCTTTGGGCCTGGGGGCGGCGTTTCCTCGCCTACGACGGTCTCCCCATTGGAGGTATTGCCCTTGCGTTAATGTTGGGCACGTACGCACTGCTAGGCATTCCTCCGAGTGCGCCGCTCCTCACCCTTGCGTTCTGCGGCACGGTGTTGATCTATCAGTTGGATCGGGTGCTCGGACTGTCGCCTGAGGATAAAGTCAACCGACCTGGCCGCACGCGATGGATGCAGTCCCACCGGCGCTACGTAGCCGCCACCATCGCTGCAGCCGTCGTGGTGGGGGGAGGGATGCTCACGGTGCTACAGCCAATTACGGCGCTGGCTGGCTGCGGGCTGGGGCTCATCGGCGCGGTGCACGTGTGGCCCCTGGCGCCCGGCGGACATCGCCTCAAGGCCTGGGGATGGGTGAAGCCGTTGGCTATCAGCGGGGCGTGGTCTGCCGGTGCGGTGCTACTTCCTGTGCTTGAGGCTGACCGGTCCATCACGACTGGCGCGTGGGCGCTTGTTGCGTACCGGTTTGGGATCGTCAGCGTTAACACGCTGCTTGCTGACTGGAATGACCGAGCGGGGGACGCTCAGGTCGGTCTCCAGACGGTAGCCACCATGCAGTCTTCTGCTATGGTGTTCGGCGCCGCGTATGCCATCCTCACCCTCTTACTTGCAGGCGGGGTGGGTGCCGTGGCCGCTGGAACCGCGCCGTTGCTCCTGCTCACGGACCTGGTTGGCGTGATGCTAATGGGTGGGGTGGTATGGCGTATGCGGCACAGGGCGACACGGGGGCATCAGGTTGCTCTTGATGCCGTTGTAGCCTGGCCGGCCATCACGTTTCTGATCCTTTGGCTGGGGCACGGATGACGCGCTCTGCGCTTGTCTTTGACGCATGATCCGTGATATATTTAATCAGCGCGTCCGGCCCGTGCGTCGGCTCGCGATCGCGATGTACCACCCCGCCCAACTTGCACCCCCATGGCTACCACAGCATACGTCGAGCGCCTCGTCAACCTGCTCGACCCCGACCGTAACGTGCTGCTCAATACGACACTGGAGGAGGCCCAGGCAGCGCTCGCAGCCGACGACCCGGGGCGCGTCCGCGCCATTGACGGCCAGTTTGCCCTCGTCCACAAAGACGGGATCACCGTACGGCTCGCGCGCTCCATCGGCCGGCCGATGCGCTATTTCTTGGCGAAGCGCACCGAAGGGCCCTGCCTCATCATCGCCGAGCAGATGCGCGAGATCCGCGACTTTCTGGACGAAGAGGGTCTCGGCGATCAGTTCCATCCGTCGTACACGCGCATGGTGCCGGCCCACCACATCACCGAGATCGAACTCGTCGGCTGTCCCGACCCGAATCCGTCGTACACGCGCTTCTTTGCGCCGGAGCAGGACGCGCTGCCGCCCGACCTGGACGTGATCGGCGAGGCGTACATCGGCGCGCTCGCGAACGCCTGCCAGCGGTGGCTCGATCAGATCGAGGACGACGCACCCATCGGGGTGTTGTTCTCGGGCGGCATCGATAGCGGATCCGTCTTTCTGATGCTGTACCACCTGCTGCTCGAGCGCGGCCAGTCGCCGGCGCGCCTCAAGGCATTCACGCTGTCCGTCGAGGGGGGATCGGATGTCGAGCAGGCACACACCTTCCTCGACCGGCTCGGGCTGTCCATGTTCTTGGAGGTCATCGAGGTCGAGCGCGACGCCGTCGACTTCCGCGAGGCCATCCGCGTGATCGAAGACTACAAGCCGCTCGACGTGCAGGCGGCCACGATGGCGTTGACCCTCTGCCGGGGCATCCGCGCGCGCTATCCGGACTGGACGTACCTCGTCGATGGCGACGGCGGCGACGAGAACCTGAAGGACTACCCCATCGAGGAGAACCCGGAGCTGACCATCCGCAGCGTGCTCAATAACCTGATGCTGTATCAGGAAGGATGGGGCGTTGACGCCATCAAGCACTCGCTCACGTACTCGGGCGGGCAGAGCCGTGGGGCCGTCCGCAGCGCGGCGCCGGCCCGCCATTTTGGGTTCGAGGCGTTCAGCCCGTACGCGCTGCCCAACGTGATCGAGGTGGCCGAGGGCA
>CAYFQN010000076.1:3838-13601 GCA_964345285.1 uncultured Rhodothermales bacterium | reverse complement strand
CTCTGCGCTCGCCTGCTGCATGAGCAGCTTCGTTCGCTCTGCGTCCGCTTGCGCCTGCCGGACGTTTTCCTGCCGCCGACCAGCCGCCACATTCGAGAAGATGGTGGCGCCGGCGCTCACCGCGGCTGGGATCACGGCGGCCCACGGGAAGCCCAGCCCGCTTTCCGGGGCACCTGATGGGTGTAGCGTCGAGGTGTATTTCATGTCAGTCTTCTTGCATCTGAGCAAAGAGGAACGCGCCCCCGAGGAGCACACCCGCTCCGAGGAGGAGCATCGTGCGGTTGCCCCCGAAAAGCGAAGCCTGCGTGGGGCCGCCCTGGCCGCTACCTCCTGACTGCGTGCCGGCTGGCACGAGGTCGAGCAGGTCCGGGCTTTCAACGGAAATGGTGCTGGCATCGCCGCTCGGAGGACGGGGATCCGATTCATACCCCGTCCACCGGCCGGTGCGACTGGTTCGCCCCTTCCGCGCCTGCCCCTCGTCGGACAGCACAGCCGTTCGCCGCTGGTAGTCGTCTCCTTGCGATTCGACGTATTCGCGCTGCCGGGCGATGAGCCGGCGCCGCTCGTCGAGGTCGCCGCGGGTACGTTGGGGCGTACGCCGGGTCCGGGTCGTTCGGCCAAGTCCTACGGTCTGCATAATCATCGGTCGTGTTCGTATGGAAATCAGCGAGCAAATGGAGGAAGCACCACACGCCCTACCATCAGCGTTGCCACGGCGAGGAGCGTAAGCGCTCCGACCGCGGCGAGCCCGTTGCGAAGCGCGCCCCACAGCCACTTGTACCACGGCTGCGGCGGCTCTCGCACCTCTGCCGTGACCGTTCGGGGCTCTGGTGAACCGGTAAGGCGCGCCTCGACGCCGCCCCCGTAGTGCGCCCGGAGGTTCAAGGTCTCGCCATAGACGGGCGCCTCAAAAGTGTACCGCCGGACCGGCGTGATTACGATGACACCTTCACGGCTCACCTGGGCGCGCACGAGATCCGTTGCCGGCGCGTCCAGGCTATCGGTAAACGTCGTGACGGTGCGCGGTCGCGTGCGAGCGGCCTCCGGCTCTATGGCCGGCAGTACCGGCTTGGACAGTAGGCTATCCACGGCCCCCGTTCGCAGCGACGTCGGCTCCGCAGGCAGCGTGACCGGCTTGGTCGCGCTGCACCCCACCAGGAGAAGCAGCGCGGCAAACACCAAGACCACAGCCACGATGTAGCGCCAGCGCGTTGCCCCCATCACAGCGTATCCTCGTAATCGTTTTGCAAGGGATCGGCCGAGCGCTTCTTGATCGCCTCGAAGGTCGCCGTGAGGCGCCGGAGGAAGTCGTCGCCGCGCTCTGCACTTCCGAAGATGGATTGCATCGCGTCGAGCCCCAGGATGATGAGCATCGAGAGATACACGAGCGTCATGAGCGTATCAGCTGGGCCCTCGAAGACGGTCTCTACAGCCATATTCTTCCCCACCACGCTGAACGTCACGAAGATGACCATCACCCCATAGAGCGACATGCGATCCAAGAGCGCCGTTTTGAGGCGATCGCCCATGTGGCTAAGCCGCCCGGCCAGCGTGGCCCCTTCGCCCCAGGCGCGCATCGCGGCGCGCAACATGCGCATCGAAAACTCAACGATGAAGGCGAATGTCACCCCCTGCACCAGTACGGGCCTGACCCGGAACAGCGGCTCGATATTCAGCCACCCTTCCAGCAGGTGAAAGCCGCTGATCATCAGCGTGATGAGTACGGCGAGGGCGGCTTTGGCAGGCCAGTAGTGCATGAGGCTGTCTACAAATCGAATCTCATCGAACAGATCGGCATCGCGGCTCATGGTGACGTTCATTGCGGTTGCTCCGTGGTTGAGTTCACAGGGGGTGGCGGAGCCGGGAGCTGGTTTTCAGGGTCAGGGAGGACGAGGCGCCACAGTACATAGGCGCCAGCGAGACCGCCTACTAGCCGTGGCAGGTGGTGAGACTCAGCCCACACCTCAATGCGCCGGCCCAGCTCCTCCGGGAGCCTTCCGGCTCGCACCTCACTTCGTCGAAGGAATAAGCGCGTCTTGTCGTCGGCTTCATCGCGCAATCGTGTCTGCAATTCGGAAGCGTAAGGCATTACAGCAGTAACGATCCTCCGCGGACTGAGCGCCCCACACGTCGCATCTGACGTCCAGTGCTCGACCCGCTTCGGGTAGAACCTCGTCTGCGGCTGCTACGCCCGTCGCCGCTACGCCCGCCGCCGTTACGTCCACTCGTGCCACCGCGGCCGCCTGTGTCGCCTCCAGTGCGGCGGGGGCTTTGCCGGTCACGGCTCGGCTGCTGATTCTGCTGGCGCAACCAGGTGTCGACGCGCTGGATCTCCCCATCGAGGAGGCGCGCTGCCTGCTGCAGCGCCTGAGTTTGAGGGCGCATCTTTAAGTCCTTGGTGATGCGCAGAAGCGTCTCTGCCCGCCGCGCCAACACCTCAAGCTCCCGCTTGTAGTCCTCAGCTTCGCCGGTTGAGGTGATGGAGGCCCCTAACCCGGCCCCCAGGCCCGCCGCGAGCTCCTGCGCCAGTGGGTTCATTCGCGCGTTCAGCATCCATCTAGTTGCTCAGGTTCGAAAGAACAGTCGATGCCAGCAGGATGCCGGCCGCGCCAATGGCCGCGTAGCCGAGGGGTCCGAACTGACTGCCAAATCCAGCTTGCACCGCGCCGCCCTGCGTGCGACCGCTCTGCGTCGACACCAGCCCGGAGCCGCCCCCCGTCGACGCGGCGCCACCGACTTCGCTGTTGATTCGCTCCATCAGCGCATTCACCTCGCTTACCAGGTCCTCGTTGGGCTGGAAACCCTGTGGTTGACTGAGCCCTGCGCCCAACCCCGCCAACCAGCCACCCGAAAGCCCCCCCGAAAGCCCGCCGCTGAGAACCGGATTGCCATGGATGTCCGTGTTCGCGTTGATGTAGTCGTTGGCGCGCCCGATCTCGCTATTGAGCTTTGGGATCAGTGCCTGAATTCCCTGCTTCAGGGTTGCAGATAGACCCGGAAGTCCCTGTGCGTCCTGGAGCTGGCCTTTCACGTTCTCCAGGTCCTGAACGTAGCCCTTGGCCTTGTTGACCTGCTCTGAGATAAACGTGAACGCCGCCTCTTCCGCGCTGTCGATGAGGCGTTTCGTGTCGCTGACGAGGCTCTGATTCGTGTTGAACGTCGATCCGAGCCCCGCTGAACCGCTACTGAATCCACTCATGATGTGGTGTGGCTGGTCGTGAAAAGGTAATCCGTTATGTAGTCATCCACTGATCGTATCGCTGCTGTAGCTCCTGGAAGCGCGAAAGCGCCCGTCGCACTTCGACCCGCGCCCGGCGGTAGTCCTCCATCGAGACCGGGCCAGGGTGATTTTTCACGGCGGCCTCGGCTACCTCAAGCGCCTGGAGGCATTGGATGGCCATTTCTTCCCCTTTTGCTATCGCCCGGAGGCCTAGGTTGCGGTGTTCGTCAGCAGTCATGGACGGCAGAAAAGGGTGTATGAGCTCGTAGAGGGTGCGCCTACGGTGATGCAGGTGGATGTCAAAGAGGGTTCGTTCAGGTGCAGACGGCGCCTTGCCACGCCCTACTCGGCGTAGCCCACAATGTCGGAGGCGGCCACCGTCGTTGAGGCGGCGACGATACCCTTGATGCTGATGGGGTAGATCCGGCCGGGCTGCGCAGAAATCGTCACGAGGTCGTTCGCGGTCGTGAGGACCTGCACATCGCCTGCGGTCAACACCTCGAACCCATCCCAAGTGGGATCGAGCGCGTCTCCGAAATTGGGATTGGTCGCTACGTGGCTGTACGCGGACTGCGCCGTGACCTGGGCCGTCAGCGTCTTCAGGAGGTCCGTGGGATAACTCATAGTCCGAAGGGGTTGTCAGTGGTAAACTCAGTGACCATCACATCCGCCTGAAAGACGATGTCGGTGCCTTCCACCGCCACATCCCCGCCGAACTGCAACGAGTCGCCGTCGCTCCCAAACGAAATGGTGGTCGGCGTGCTGCCGCTAAGGATCTGGTCGACCTGGTGGACGTCTTCGAGGGAGCTGTAGGGCATGTCGGCGTTCACCAGGCTGCCGGCGGCCGCGAGGTCGGAGCCCCCCAGAATCTTGAGCGCGCCCTGCACATCCAGCGTTGTCACGGTGAACTCGCCCGTTATCGTGCCGGTCTCTCCGATGGCGCCGCGTAACATAGCATTCGTCAGGTCGTCGTCGAACTTGTTGTTCTTCGAGTCCACATCGACCGAAACGAGGTCCTGCGGCTCCACGGTGGGAAGCACCGCCTTCACTTCGCTTTCGGGCATTTCCGCAACGTTGCGGAAGAGCGAGAAGGTTTCCTGCGCCGGGATCTTGGTCGAATACTGCGTGGGGGTCACCTCGCCATCCCCGAAACGAATGAAGAGATCCACGTTCGTTGTATTGTGGATGAGCAGCCCGGCACGCCGGTCGTTTTGGGGGAGAATCCGCGTGCTCGACGTCCGCACGATGCGGCGCATGACGTTCGCGTTCTGATGCGCGAACAGCGCCTCCATGTAGTGTTGAAAGTCCATAGGGTGCTATCTGGTCAGTGGGCCGGCTGCTGCCCGTGAGGCTACAGCCGGAATAGTTCAGTGGGCAGTGTATCAGCGATGACGCCCATGCGCTCGTTCGTGCTCGCCTCGTTCGAGAAGTCGGCTGTAAGCGGCTCGTAGGGCGCCACTTCGAGCATGAAGACCGGCTCTGGCGAGTCATTGATGAGCGCCAGCGCGTCGAAGTCAACGTCCTGAAAGCGAGTTGTCGTCCGGTCCGAAAGGCGCAGCCGGCTTTCCCTCAGCGTACCCGTCGTGCCAAACCCAATGCGCGAGAAGACCTGCGGCACCGGGTCTTTCCGAATGTCTGCGGCCACGTAATCGCTCTGCGCCAGGATGCTCTTATTCTGCGTGTAGATGAACCGCTTCTCCGGCATCATGCCGAGCTGGTCACGGATCGTCTGCTCGCGGACGTCGAGCTGCGGCGCGGTGAGTCCCTGTAGCGCGACCACCGCCGTTCGGGCACTGCTTCCAGTGTTCTTCAGGGTGAACTCGACCTCCTGCCCTTGCTCTAGGATGATGGGCACGTCCATCACGTAATCCTTGAAGAGCGTTGTGAGCGCTTGGCCGTTCACCTGCTCGAACCACGTCTCCCGCGTCTGCACGATACGCGCGGTAATCTCGAAATCGTTGAGTCCGGATAGCCCCCCGTTGTAGGGCCCTCCGCTCGCTGCGATACGGGTCACGCCGAAGCGCTGACTGTCGAGCCCACGCAGCGTGACCTGTTCCGTTGCGTTGCCAGCGACCGTGACACGCTGGGTCGGCACGTAGTAGTCAAGCGGCAACCGTTCATTCTCTAAGTTCAGGATTTGCATGAGTGGTCATAAATGGGGTGAGATGAAAGCTAGGCGGCCGGCCCTCAACACAGGCTTACAGCCCATGCCGACCGCCCCATGCTGTCGCATTCGGGCCGCAGAGGCCTACTCGTTGTAGGCTACCTGAAGCATCGATACGAGCTTCAGGGGGCCGCCCTGACTCAGGGTATTCCAGTTAGCGGTAGAGGGGAACGCCGTCGTGGACGCCCAGCGGACCTCAAGCTCAAACACTTCCTGCGTGCTGATGTGGATCGGGTCGTCGATTTGCCGGAGCGACCCCGTGGGCAGCTTTGTCACCGCCTGAAAGCCCTGGTCGCCGGCATCTCCCGAGAGGTCCATTTCCAGGGCAGGCATATCCAGGAGCTCGTGCAGGTGCTTGTTAATCAGCTCCTCACGCCGTTGGTCGGTGCGCAGGAAGACGGACGCATCGAACAGTTCATTGATGAATCCGGTGGCGTCGACGACTGCCTGGGCGGCATTGTCGAAGAGCACGGCATGGGACAGCTCGAAACCAATCCCCACAATGTCGTAGGGGCGGTCGCCCGGCAGCGGATTCTTGGTGTAGTTGGCGTCTGCCTCGGTTTGCCCAGCCGCCGAGCGCGGGAAGAACTGAATCGAGGAGCCGCTGATGGTGTCGGAGGAAACGATCTGGCTATCGCGCAGGACTTCGAGCTTATCGTCGTCGTAGTTCGCAATGCCCTTGTAGCCAGGTGCAATCGCTTGTCGCGTGTGCATGGTTGGATGGTCTCTGCTGGTGCGAAGTTATTCGATCACCACATGAGCCGCACTGGCAGAGAGGCCCCCTCGGTCACTTAGGGGGTGTAGTCACTTAGGGATTGTGCCGATGCACCACCTGAATAAAGCTGTAGAGCGACAGCGCGCCGGACGCTGCATTCCCCCAGTCACTATCGGACGGAAGCAGCGAGGCGTTGTCGGGCTCGACTTCGAGCACGAACCGTTCGTCAGGGGCGAGGACGAAATCAGCATCTTTGCTCTCCGCAAGACGCTTCAGCGGCACAGTGCGCATGAGCGTTGCGAGGATCGAGCCGTCGTTCGTTCCGTCATTGTAGTTCGCAATCTTCGCTTCCACCTTATTGAAGTCGATGAACTGCGTCAGGTGCGCACGAATGACCTGCGTACGCCGGTCACCCCGCGACAGCACGACAGCGCTGTGCTTTAGCGCGTTCACCACAACAACCGGGTCGACGTTCGTGGCATACTGCAAGACCGGATAGCTGAAGCTGAAGCCCAGGCCAATGATGCGCTTCGAGTATGGGCCCGGCAGTGGATTATCGTCGTAATTGCGCGCCACGGCATCGGCGGTCGGGTTCGGTGGGAAGAACTCGATCACCCCGTTCGTGACGTTATCCGACGACAGCGCTTGCCTGTCGCGAAACGTGGGAATGCGTGAGTTCGGCTTGATCACCCCGGAGTAATTCTTTACAACCGGAGCAGTGGTCGGGTATTGGACCATTGGTTTGTCCTTGTAGCAGTGAAACAATTTCGAACCACATGAGCCGCTTCACTGGGCAAGGACCGCCGGCTGCTTACGCGCCGGGCGCAAAGGAAGGCTCGGGCATCTGGCCGAATGGCTCAGCCGCCGCTGCGCCGTATTCGCTGGCATAGCCGCTGTTGAGGCCATCGGTCAGGAGCGACAGCCCACCCTGCACATCGGTGTCTCCACCGCCGCCGGACGCGGAGGGGGTGCCCACTTTCGTCATAGCCCAATCAATCGCCTCTTCGACGACGGCCACGCCATGGCCGACGCCAATCGAGTTGATAATCTCGTTCTTCTGGGACATGGCGACGATGGAGGCGGCCGTGAGACTGCCCAGGCGCGCAAGACGCTTCACATCGCCTTGCAAGCCAATGGAATTCGATACGCGATCAACGACCGGGGAAACGATGCGGCGGGCCACAACGGCACCTCCCGTTACGGCCCCGGCCGTCTTCAGCATAGTCTGAAACTGCTCGGTTGCGTCCATGAGAGTAGGATTCTGCTTGTTCAATGAAAACGATGGTGC
This sequence comes from uncultured Rhodothermales bacterium, assembly GCA_964345285.1. Classification (GTDB taxonomy): domain Bacteria; phylum Bacteroidota; class Rhodothermia; order Rhodothermales; family Salinibacteraceae; genus JAAAPH01. Next base: position 6,214 of record CAYFQN010000076.1, on the reverse strand, counting down.
CGCGTCACTCGGATTTTCGTGAATCACGAGTTCCTGCGGGTTCACAGCGCGAATAGTGTATCCCGACCCCGAATGGGGCGACGGGCGGCCGGAGCTCGCGCCGGATCGGCTCTTTTCGGCCCAACGAGCGAACGTGCCATTGGGCCGGCGTTCGACTATGTGGTTGGGACGTCCTGTAACTTCTTCGGGCATGGGGGTAAGGGGTTAGTTCACGATGCCAAGTTTGCCCCGCGTGTTGATTTCCAGCGTGCCACCGGGAGCCACCACGAGCACCGATCCGAGGCGCACGACCGGATGGGCCCCCTCATCAAAGTGGTGGTAGTAGTCGTGCCACTGGCCTTCATCACCGGGCTGCACAATCTTGTCGCTGCTGTACTCAATCCGTTCGGCGGTGCCAAGGTGGGCCGGGGTCGCATCGGGCACCTCAAAGCGGTAGCCAGTGCCTTTCGGTCGCATCTGGTGCCAGTCCGAGAAGGCCTCCGTGACGGCCTCATCGGCTGGCGGCGTGCCGCCCGTCGCGACCTCCGATTCCGGCACGAGCACGAGCCGGTCCATCGCCGGCGTCGTAAACATCAGATGCCGCTCGTCGATAGCCGTCTGATCCGTGCGAAGCTGATCGGCGTATCCGATAAACGCCTGCACCGTCGAGCCGGTGTAGTCGATGGGCGTCGTGCTGGCCGGGTTGGGGCGCTCCTCCTCGCCGCCCTCATCCACGAGCAGGTCGATAGCGTCCGCTGTATCGAACGCGGGCACCTGCGCCGGGTAGCTGTCGGGGTCGCCGACGATCCGCATCTCTACGGGCGGCTCGACGCCGTAGCGCGGCGCGATCTCGTTCAGCCGCTCGTACAACGCGCCCCGGCTGCCGTATTCTTTGGCCGATAGCTGGTTGACGACCTCGCGTAGCCTGGTTACCGTCTCGCGGGCCGCCTGCAAGTCCTCCTGCTTCCGGTCAAAGTCCTGGCGCGCTCGGCCCAGTTCATCCTGCAGCGTGGCCACCGTCTTGCGCCGCTCCTCGACCTGCTGGCGCAGATTCTCCACCCGCGCCGGCGAGCGCCGAATCCAGCGCCGCTCGGTGTGCCAGAAGAGCCGCGCAAACTGGCGCTCCAACACCGGCCGCCACCGCTCGATGTTGGTCATGCCGATTTCGGCCTTCCAGTCCTCCCACGGCTGATCCTCTGGCTTCTCACTCGGGTCGATGCCGTAGTAGGCGTAGAAGTCGTCTTGCGTGGCGAGAAGCGCCGACGACCGATCTTCGTCGCCCCACAGCGGCCCGCCCGCATCCGTCTCCGCATACTGCACGAGCTGATACCGCTTGCGCGTCCCGTAGACGTTGCGGCGGCTCTCCTCGGGGAAGCGCATCGTCCATCGCACGCGCCCGTTCGGGTTGCCACTCGGCACGCGCAGCCCGATCCGCAGCCGTTCGCTGCGGCCGAACGCCCTTTGCTCGCTGACCGAAAGCTCCACGCTCCACGTGAAGGCCTCGTCGGCGTCCTTGATGGCGCCGCTCTTGAGGTAATCCGCCAGCCGGCTCATGCCGCCGAAGCGGATCTGTTCGGAGTTCAGGAGCGCGTCGGGGCTCTCCGGGAACGTCGCTTCAGCCGCCTGTACGACGGTCTCTTCCGTCTCGATAGTCGGCTGTACCCGGCTTCCCCGCTCGCGCAGGTCCGTCTCGGCGGCGGTCAGCGACGCCATCAGCTCGCCGATCTCGCTGTCCAGGCTCGCCACCTCATCTTGCAAGCGTTTTGAGTCGCCCAGCGCCTCGAAGAACGTCTTGACGCGAGGGTCTTTCGCGGTGGCCGCCTGCATTTCTTCGTAGGTGAGCGACTGGCTGTCGCCCTCCCCTTCGCTTTCGCGGCCGGCGCCGTAGAACAGTTCGTCAATCCACCCGGCCTTCTGCCGCACGAGTTGCAGCCGGTACTCATCGAAGCTGCCTTCCATGAGGTAGTAGATCACATCGACCGCCTCGTACTGGTTGCCCTGGCGCACCATGCGGCCGTTACGCTGTTGCAAGTCGGCCGGCCGGTAGGGAATGTCCAGGTGATGCGTAGCCACGCCCCATCGGTCCAGGTTCATCCCCTCCTGGATCGTCTGGTTGCCGATAATAACGCGATACTGCCCCTCGTTGAAGCGCTCCTGAATGTTCAGCTTGAGGTCCTGCTTCTCATCGGCGCTCGGGCTGATCTCGCGTACCGTACCGTCCTCCTCGGTGACCGTCATCATGCCCCCGTTGATGATGGCGATTTCCTCGCCGGGGATGCCGGCCGCCTCCAACTCCTTCTTGATCGCCTTGTGGAAGCTACCGGATGACTGGCCCTTGAGGCTGATCGCGTCCACGAAGATGATCTGATTGCGCGGCGCATCGCCGGCCGGGTTATC
>CAYFQN010000076.1:0-3738 GCA_964345285.1 uncultured Rhodothermales bacterium | reverse complement strand
CCGGAGCAGGCGGCCGCGCACGGCCACGCCGCCGCGCACCGTCTGCCGCGCTGGATTCTCCCGCGCGCTGTCAGGGCGGCCCGCCGGCACACGGTCGCCCCGGTAGTAGGCGACGGCGTTTTGGACCATCGGCCTGATCTTCAGGCTCTCGTGGTCGAAGCCCGCGTACTGATCGGAGTACACGCGCAGATCCGTCGCCATCTTGGACCCGTCCGACGTAATCACGAGGAAGTTGTCGCGGATCGTGAGCTCTTCCCCGAAGCGGCGGTTTTTCATTTCGCGTATGACGATCTCGGCGCGGTGCTCGATGTCCTCGAACAGCAACTCGTGGATCTCGCTCGGCTCGATGAGTTCGACGAGCGTGTTGTCTTCCGGCCGGCTGAACGGCTGCCCATAGCCTGGATTCTCCTCGTAGAACTGCTGCAGTTGATCGTAGCTCTTGACGTCGAGCGCCTCGTCGATGATGCGGCGCATTTCGGGGAGGTTGCGATAGCCTACCACGGCCTGCTCGCGCTTGTAGTCGCCGGACACCTTGCGCCGGTCCTCCGGCGCCGACCGCACGAAGAGGTCAATGAAGTTGTCCAGGTACTCGATCTCGTACTTCTTCAGCAGGTTCGGCGCGCACAGATTCAGCATGTGCCACACCTCGATGGGCGAGTTCTGCACCGGGGTAGCCGTGAGAATCCACACGTTGTGCCCACCCGTCTGCTCGTGGATCCACCGGCTCTTCTGTAGCGCATCCTCGGCGCGTTGCGAGGGCTGCGTCTTGGCGATGCCTAGCTCGGCCCCTTTCGGCGTGCCCAGGGCGTTCTTGAACAGGTGCGCCTCGTCGAAGAAGAGCGCGTCCACCCCCAGCTCGTCGAAATAAATGTCTACGTCGTCGCGCTCGGTCTCCTCGATCTGATTTTCGAGCGTCGATTCGATCTTGGCAAACCGCTTGGCGAGGCGCTTCTGCAAGCGCTTGGCTTCCTTGCTGCCTGCCTCGCGCCGCACGCGGACCACTTCGCTATTGATCGCCCGCTCAAACTCGCGCTTGCGCCGCTGGAGGCGTTTCCGCTGCTCATCTGGCGAGAGCGGCAGCCGCTTGAAGGCGTGGTCGGGAATGAAGATGGCGTCCCAGTCGTAGAGTTGGGCGCGGGCCAACTCCTCCGCGCGCCGGTCGCCGGCTAGTTCGATGGCCAGCGTCTTCGCATCCGGGAATAGCTGCACCATCTCGTTTTGCCACTTGCGGAGGACCTGCCCCGGCACCACGAAGAGCGGCTTGCGCAGCATCCCGCGCTGCTTGGCCGCCATCGCCGTGATGATGGCGGCGAACGTCTTCCCGGAGCCGACGTCGTGACAGTCGCCGCCGCCCTGGTTCCAGAGCATCTTCTCCGCAACGATGGTGTTGTGCGGGTAGATTTCGGCGTTTTCGATGCCGGCGAACGTATCGGAGAGGCCGCGTACGCTGAACGTGGACCCATCGAAGGGCGGGTTGGCGTGCGCACTATACAGCGCGTTGTAGCGGTCCGCAATGTCCTCGCGCACCGCCTCACTCGCCTTCGTGCGCACCCACCGCTGGAAGTCCCGTGGCAGCTCGCGCTGCATCCGTTCCTGCCAGATGGCCTGGTAGCGATTCGCCCGCTGCTTCTCTTCGGACGTGGCCTTCTTCAACGGTTTGTTCAGGATATTGCCGTCTGGCCCAACGGGCTTACGGGCTATGCGGCGTTCGTTCAAGTAAAGGTGGAGGAGCTTGCTGTAGGGCTCGGCGCCCCAGCCACGATTCGTGTCGCGCGCATTCCGTGGCCCATCCACCGTAAAGAATCGGTCCTGCTCGGACTCGCGTGAGGCCACGCGGTTGACGGACACGTTGCGTCGGGTCGTGTTGATCTCATCGGCCAGCCACGCCTCCAGGTGGTCTTCGGTGAGGTACGTGTTGATGTGGAGCGGGTCCAGCGCGATGTCGAACACGGTCGCCTGTTCGGGCAGCGCCGCTTCGAGCGCCTCGGCGTTGGCGTCGAGGTCCGCCTCACGGGCCGCCCGCAGCTTCTCGCGCACGTTGCCAGTCAGGTAGTCATACCGGAACACCCACCGCGCTTCCTGCGGGTCCCGGAAGAAGTTGGGGTCGGCTTCCATCGCTGCCTCGACCTCCTCTTCGGTGGCGGTGCCGCCTTTCCAGACCGACGCATACGATTGGGGCGTCAGGTCTTCGCCTTGCGCTCGCAGATACGTCGTCACGGCCGCCAGGTCCTCGGTGTCTTCGATGCCTTCGCGGTATCGCTCGTTGTAGAGCGCCGAGGCGCTGAGCAGATCGGCGTACACCAACTGGCCGGTGTCTTCGTTGCGGCGCACGAGCGACGTCAGCTTCGGAAGGCGCGGGTCGTAGCGCAGAAGGTCGGCCAGCGTCTCATCCTCGGACGGGAGCCCGTACTGCTCGACGTGCAGCCGCACAAGCTCCTTGACGGGCGTAGCGTCCGCGTCAGCGCCGTTGCGGGCCAGCTCGGAGGTGTACTCGGCCAGCCGGTCCAAGAGCCGCAGCGCGGACCGTAGGCGCTCCTCGTGCGCCGGCGGCACCTGAATGGGCTTCGCGCTCGACCGCTGCGCCTCGTAGTAGGTCCCGCCCAGCTCAAAGAGGGCGCCGCCGGGATACTGCTTCGCGGCTTCGCGCAGGCTTCGCTCGCCCTCATCGAAGCGGTAGAGGCTCTGCGCCTCGGGGAAGTCGTAGGGGAAGCGGAGCGTGGCCTCCTCCACCTGTGCGATGGCGCGGGCCGGGTCGCCCTCCACGCCCCACTGGCTTACAAAGCGGCTGTTCAGGCCGGCCTCCATGGTCCCAAGCACCCGGTCGGGCCGCTCGTCGTAGTAGCGCGACAGGCTGACCTCGTAGGTCTCATCTCCGCGCCGGACCGTGCGGGTGACGGTATCGACGAAGCGGATGGCCTCCTCGCGCTCAACCAGGTCCATCGCGTCGAGCCGCTCCGGCCGCTTCTGGAGGACAATCAGATCTGTGGTGACGAGCGTATCGGCGTTCGCCTTGAACATGGTCGATGGAAGCCGGAAGCTCGCCACGTGCGCCGCCCGCTGCATCATTGCGCGGCGCATGTCCGGCGTCTTCTTGTCCATCGTCCCCGTCGAGGTAATCAGCGCGATGGGGCTGCCTGGCTCGACCTGTTCAATCGCCTTCAGGATAAAGTAGTCGTGGATCGGCGCGTTCAGACCGGCGAACGGGTCGCTCTCCGGCGTGATCGAGTAGTTGCCAAACGGCACGTTGCCCACCGCCGCGGTCAGCCGGTACGGCGTCCAGTCTACGAACGCCAGGGACTTGTTGACGACCTCGTGGCCGGGATATAGAAGCTGCGCGATCCGGGCGCTGATGCCGCTGCGCTCGATGAGCAGCATGTCGACGCCCTCGGGCGCGAAGCCGGCGAAGTTGCCGATGCCAGCGCCGGGTTCGAGCACTGCACCGTCCTCGTAGCCTGCGTTCTGCAAAAGCGTCCAGATCGCTTCAATGAGCCCATACGAGGTGTAGTGCTCGTTCAGCTTGCGCACCGCCTCTGCGCCGGTGTCGGCCCCCAGGCCGCCCTGTCCGGTGTACTGCCGCAGCGTGTCGATGTCCTCGGCGGTAAGCTCGATCCGCTCCTTCTGCAAGAGGTTCACGGCACGCTCGTTGATGTCGCGCCGCTGCGAGCGCGTCAGCGCGACGGGCGGGTAGTCCCGCAAATCGATGTTTTCGCCGGGGGCCAGTCCATCGGTGTCCGGCTG
>CAYFQN010000075.1:7165-13709 GCA_964345285.1 uncultured Rhodothermales bacterium | reverse complement strand
GGGCGTCGTTCATCGACTCCAGCGAGCAGCAGCCGACCTCTTTGTCGGAGCGGCCACCGCTCGTAGAGTAGTCCCATGTTTTCATGGTAATGCCAATGACATCGTAGCCCTGCTCGGCTAGCAAAACCGCCGTAACCGAGGAGTCGACGCCGCCGCTCATGGCAACGAGTACCCGTCCTTTCTGGCTCATAACCCGTTTGGTACTTAATGCAGATGGAAAGTCAGAGTAATGAAAACGAGGCCCTCAAATCGGCGTTCCAGTGCGTTCCGTCAAAAACCCGTATGCTCAGAAGATCCACTGCATAGCAAGACCGGCCTGGCGCTGGACGGGGTTCACTCGTGGCCGCACGGCAAGCCCTGCTTTGTTGTTGTACGCTCGCGCGGCGTCATCGGCCTCAGTGATGTCGTAGAGCGTGCGCACGCCGAGAACGAGCCCTGAAGCAAGCAAGGTGACGATGGCCGCAACACCAGCAATCTCGCTTCCTTCGTCGTCTGCCCCCAAGTAATTGCCCAAGTAATTGCCATCCAATGACGCTGCGGCGAGCACGGTGGTGAACCCAAATCCAATGCCGGCTCCGCCGCGTACAGCGATGCCTCGCCACGCTTGCCCATCGTTTTTAGCGTAGAAATGACCCACGGCGGGCCCGACGATCAACCCGCTTGCCAGGACTGCCCCGCCGCCCCAGTCCGCCACCGGCCGCCTCCCCTGGAGCATCAGCAGCCCGGCTGCAGTGGGAACCAGCGTGCTGCCTAGCGACCGAAGCACAGCGCCCAGTGGACTCTTTCGGCTTTGTTGCCGGGGCCTACCCGCCCCCCACGGATTGGCACCCCGATTGGACGCTACGTAGGAGGGCCATGCTGCTACCCCTACCGGCATGGCCGCGTGAAGCGATGGTGACACCGATTGGCCGGCGCGCGCGGTACCAGGGCAAGGCTGAGCGTGCCCCGCACCGACCCAGCCGATCAGTCCGATGATGGCGATACCAAAAGCAACAGCAGGACGGTACGTCATGAATCTACTCAAGCCTTTGCACACATCAAGCCTTTGCACACAGCCGGTGAGGCGGCATGGGATCAGCACGATGTGGTGCGGGTATCGGCCATGCTAGCCAATAAACCCATTGCACAAACGATGCACACACGTATCCGATTCATCGTGCTTACCACATTGCTTTCTCTACTCGGCATCGGCACGGGGTGTGGACAAGACTTGGGATGGTCCGCTGTTGATCGCATGATCGAGCAATCGCATCCCACCGCCCATCACCTGTCTACCGACTCGCTCGCTACCCTGCTGGCTGACTCGACGGCGCCGCACCCCATCTTACTCGACACGCGCCCCCCTGAGGAATATCGCGTGAGCCATTTGCAGGGGGCCCGCCGCCTCGACCCGGATGCGACCACATTTCCGATGCTGAACGATGTGCCAAGAGACACACTCATTGTGGCGTACTGCTCGGTGGGGTACCGGTCGTCAGGCATCGTGGAGCGTCTTCAGGAGGCCGGCTTCACGAATGTGTACAACCTAGAGGGTTCCATCTTCCGCTGGGCTAATGAGGGCCGGCCCGTGTATCGTGATAGCCAACCCGTGAAGCAGGTGCATCCGTATGATCGGGTCTGGGGGCAACTCCTCGACGATGAATTGCGTGCATACGCACCGCGCTGATGCGCGCTCAGCGGGCCTCAGCCGCCGCATGGATGTTCTTAAAAGAATATTCGCTTGTGAATGAGGGGCGCTGCGGGAAATGTTGTATCGTTCTTCCCGCCCAAACTAACCGCTGTTGTCAATGGCTTCCGACGCGTCCACCACCCGCACGACCGTCACGACTCCCCTTGCCCCTGCCGCTATTGGCCCATATAGCCAGGGCATTCTGGTTGGCAACACGCTGTATTGCTCCGGGCAGATCGCGATCGACCCCGAAAGCGGCAGCCTCATATCGGGTACTATTGAGGAGGAAACGACGCTTGTGCTCGACAACCTGGGCGCCGTCCTCCGAGCCGCTAGCATGAACTACGAAAACGTCGTGAGTTGCATGGTCTTCCTCACGGACGTGAACGACTACGCGCAGGTCAACGAGGTCTACGCTCGCTACTTCAACGAGACGCCGCCGGCTCGTCAAGCCGTTGAGGTGGCGTCCCTACCGCGCGCCGCACGCGTCGAGATCTCGTGCGTCGCGGTCCGATAGCTGGGTCTCGCAGCCGCCCCTCGCCGCCGGCGCACGTTGTCAGAGTCGGAGGGTGCTAGTTGTTGCTAGGGCTGCACCTCAACCCGAAACTCGATCGTCACCTCAACGCGGTCGCCGCCAGCACCGATTTGACTGGGGTCGCCCACATCGAGCACAAGCAGCGCGTTCGTGGCGCCGCCCTGTACTGCACTCGTCACATTGGTGCCGGGTCCAAGGTCCATGCTCACCTCAGTGTTAAACGGCACCGGGTCCAGCACGGCAATGAGTGGAGCGCTTGTCGACGATCCGAAGTAGACCTCGGCCGCAGCAAGATAATTGAACACCTTCGGTTGAGCCGATGGCTGTGCAGCCGAGAGTCGCTCCATCGTAACCTCCTCGACCGTTGCGGACACTACGTCGCTCCGGCTGTAGCCGTACGTCGAGATGACGTTAGACAACTGGTCGCGAGCAAGCGATGTCGCTTGAATGACCCCGCCCGACAGGTCTGCCTCTGAGTACGCAAACTCGAACGTGGCCTCCGTCGGAGTTAGCGGGTCATTCAACACGATGGGTTCGCTACTTCCCGAGTCGCACCCGGCGAGCAGAACAGCTGACAGCAGTATACCGAGCACGCCCGTGCCGCGTCGGAGGGAGGATGCGATGTGAGTCATGGCCATAGATCAGCGGTAAAAGACATTGAGAGCAAGCGAGTCGATGATCGACCGATCAAGGACCGCACCAAACGAAGCGCACAGGGCCGTTAGTCGTTGCTGCGCGCGATATTCATGCCCTTCTCGTACTCGCGCTTGTAGTCGCGGATCGCACGGAAGATGGCGCTCGCCAGATAGACCTTGCCGTTCTCACTGGCAAGGAAGCGAGCCTCGTTGGAGTGCGTGAGAAAGCCCAGTTCAACCAGTACGGCCGGCATCGAAGCCTCCCACAACACCTGGAAGCCGGCTTGCTTGACACCGCGGCTCTTCCGATTGACGCGCTCTTCGAACTGTTCCTCAATCAAAGAGGCCAGAAACTGACTCTGCCGCATGTTTGCACTCTGCATGAGCGCGTACCGAACCAGTTTTTCTTCATCGAGCGCCTCGTACTGGCCCGAGTTGTTCTCTAGATTGACAACGCGGTTCTCCCGCTCCATTACGCGGCGAGCGGCCTCTGTTTTGTGCTGCCCCAGAAAGTACGTTTCCGTGCCACGGGCCGTGACGCCTTCGATCGCATTCGCGTGCAGGGAGATAAACAGCTTTCCTTCAGCGGCATTTGCGATTCGGCCCCGCTCGTGGAGCTCAACGAACCGGTCCTCGGTGCGGGTGTAGACGACGTGGATGCCCAGTTTTTCCTCCAAGTACCCGCCCAAGATCTTGGCCACATCCAATACGATATCCTTTTCATCGATGCGGTGCCCTTGGGTGCCGGGGTCCTTCCCCCCATGACCGGGATCGATCACGACGGTGTCGAGCAAATAGCGCTCTCGACTACTCGCCTCGGTCGCCGAGGCCGATCGATCGGCTTCAGATCTCTCCGTCGTCGGTGTTGCGGAGGCGGGGGGCTGTGCCGGCGCGGTTCGCTCGTAGGTTAGGTTAAGCAGCAGATCGTTCGAGGCGCGGTCGCGGTACGCGTTGACCTGGATAGGCTGCTCGCCGTTCAGGTCAAACGCAAAGGTCAGGTGCCCATCCCGAACGGATGCGGTGTACCCGGTGATAGGTTTCTGCGGCGGGCTGTGGGCAAAGCCTTCATCGAGCGCGGCGTTGAACAGCGTCCACTCTAGGCGATTCTGGTCCGAAATGCGCGGCATGCCATAGGCATTGATGCGGTCGCGGGCATGCACGCGCACAACCAAGCCGCGCCCGTCGGCCCGCTCGGCAAATGAGATATCGCTCACGCGAGCGCGGGCTTGCACCTCGCTAGTGACCAGGCCCGTCGCGCCTCCAAAGGCCATCAGCAAGACCAGTCCGGCAATTCTGCGAAGCGCGTGTGCCATCACGAAAGGGTAGGGATTCACGAGCGAGAAGAGGTCTCAGCGGCGCGTCACCCGGACGGTACGGTGGAGTCGCCGCCTCTCTACGTCGAGTAGCAACGAACTTTATGCCAGCCTCCGGTCCACCAGCCCTTGCCGATCGCACCCCGCAGGAAGACACCTGTAGTATGCAACAGCGCCGATTTAAAGTAAAGCCTGAACCGTCAAATCCGAAAGGCCGAGAAACCAGCTAGCGCTGGACAGATTCGCCGGTCAGTTGCTGGATGCGCTGCTCGATCATCTGCTCGCGCATTTCCTCTCGCTTCTCCAGCCGGAGCTGCAGCTCTTGGAGCTGATTTTCAAGCTGGTCGATCTCGCGGCGACGGTTTTCCTGCTTCAGTTCAAAGATCTGATCGAGCGTGGTGCGCAAGGAGTCGATGTAGCGTTGTCGCTCAGGGCCTTCGGGAAGCTGGCGGATGGCGCGCGCCAGGTTGTGCGTGTCAGCTTCCATGCGCCGCTCGTGCATGAGGCGATCGTACAGTTGCTTGTGGCGCTGCTGCATCTCCTGCATGTACTGCGCCTGGTACTGCTGCAACGTCGACGTCTGCTCATCCCGCGCCTCCGCGCCACTGGCATTTGAGGATGCCCCTTGGAGCGACAGGGGGGATTGCTGGACCGATACTGCGCTCGGCTCGACGGGCATGAGCGAATCGCCGACGGCGTACAGCGCACCGTTTAGTTCGACGACCGGATCCGAGATGCCGGTGAAGCTATATTGCACGTTGAGATGGCTGACGTCCAGCGAGGCAGGCAGCCGTTCACTGGGCACGCGCTGCCCATCGAGGTACACGGTGCCATCGCGGATGACGAGGGTGCGCGTCGACTGCGCCCAGGCGGCCGGCACGGCGGCGCTCCCTAACAGCAACAGGGCGAGCGCGACCACCCCGAGAGCACGAAAGCGGCGGAACATCACGGCGTGTAGCAAACAATTCATCGAATGGATTCAGAGTGCGTCAGTCATTGGAAAGCGGGCGGACTTGGCTGGCGGTCTGCAACTCGGCCCCGGGGTAGTCCCAGCGGGTGGGGCTGCTGCGCGCATGGAGCGTCTCGATATGGCGGCGAAGGCGAACCACATTCTCGGCCTCGTCCCAAGCAGGGATGGACTCGGCAGGCGACGACGCAGTGGCCTGGACGGTTTCCTCGGATGGCGGCGCGGCGGGACCACTACCCTCCCACTGCCATACGCCGATGCTTACCCCTACGAGGAGTACCGCCAGCGCGGCGACGACTTGCCGTACCCGGCGCTGCGTCGTGCGGCGAGCCTGGACGGGCTCCCGATCGGGCCGTGCAGCCGGCTGCGGCGATCGCGCCGACGGGCTTGGAGCGGACTCGGCCGTGGCCGCAGCGGCCGCGTCGACGATGCGATCCACGACGGCGGCGTCCGGCTTAGGCGGCGTCCGGCGATCGAGGTGGTGCTTGACGGCGTGCAGCTGCTGGTACTCAGCCCGCAGCGCATCGTCCGATGCCAGCTGCTCCTCAACGTCCTCCGGGCGCGCCTCTTCGCCGTAGAGGTACTGAATGAGACGGTTCTCAATATCCATGGGTGACGGTCGTACTATCGCTACGTGAAGCGGCTCAATCGGAGTTCAGGTCGGCGTTATCGACGAGCGACGTTTTTCCGGTGTCTTCAATCATGCGTCGCAGGTTCTTGAGGGCATATCGCATCCGGCCTAAGGCCGTGTTGATGGACACGTCGGTCAGCTCCGCGATTTCGCGGAAGGTAAGGTCGGTCTCTTGCCGAAGCAGCAAGACCTCGCGCTGCTCGGGAGATAACTGCGCAATATGTTCGTCGAGCCATTCGCGCTGTTCGGCGCGGTGGAGCTCTTGATCAGCGGCCGGCGCCGCGTCCGACAGGTTATCCCAGAAGGAGTATCCATCGTCCTCATCGTCGTTCGATACATCCGCCCATTTCTTCTGCTTGCGGATGTGATCGATGGCGGCGTTGTGCGCAATACGCATAACCCAACTAAGCCACTGTCCTTTATGGGTGTAGGACCCCCGGCGATCCTGCATCGCTTCAATCACGCGCAGGAACGTCTCCTGAAAGAGATCATTGGCGATGGCGCGGTTTTTCACCATGCCCATCAGGTACCCGAAGATCTGGTCCTGATAGCGTTGGACAAGGGCGCGAAACGCCGCCTCGTCCCCCTCTTCCAGGTAGGCCGTAATGAGGTCTTCGTCGGTCGGATGCATCCGGTGGTCGGGATTACAGGGTGCGAACGAAGGCCGGTTCCATGACCCGAAAGCCCGGAGCGGCGACCTCACCCGTCCGCACCCATCACAACGGGGAGGGTTGCTCAATTATTATCTGCAATACCCGAGAAGGGCTTTTAGCGATGCTGCTTAGCGATGCTGC
>CAYFQN010000075.1:0-7065 GCA_964345285.1 uncultured Rhodothermales bacterium | reverse complement strand
TTAGCGATGCTGCTTAGCGATGCTGCCTGTACGCAAGGCCTGGCGTCTTGTGCCCCCGACGCTTGGGCCCACAGCGAAGGCCGCCCCCTGCTCGCGGCGGCCCTCCTCATGTGGTACGGGTCGTCCGTCTGGTTACGCGGCGGCTGCGATTACATCGGTTCAGCTTTTATCGCCTCCAGGTTGATGAGCTGCTCAGTGAGCTTCGTCATGCGCTCATCCATCTCTTTGGACTCATCGACGTTGTTCTGCAACGCGCCTGCGGCCTCGTCATAGCCCAACGGGTGCGCGTAGGTCCGTGCGCATCCGTAGCCGGCAATGCCGTAGTGCTCGATGCGTTGCGCGTCCGCAATCAACCCGGCGTCGCGGACCGGCCCCTCGGCAAACTGGTCGATGTATTCACGGCCTTCCTTGATGAGCCCTTCCATCCCGTGGCACTTCTCGCCGACCGGGTTGACGTCCATAGCGTTGCAAATTTGCTGCACCCGGCTGATGTGCCGGTTTGCCTGCTTCAGCCGGTCAGCAAGCAATTCTTGCAGCGTGTCGGACTGGGCGGCCTCTAGCCAGTCCTGCAGCGCGTTTTGCACCTGCGTCTCCGCGTTGTACAAGTCACGCAGCTGCTCCACGTAGAGGTCTTTTAGCTTCTCTACCGTCATCGGCATCACCTTAGAGTTGATTCTCAAAACTGATTCGATTCGTCAACTACTTCGCATCTCATGAAACATTTATGCAGGATCCATTCCATGGCCTGCCGGACGCATGGTGGCGTGCAGAATTGACGGGGCGTCTGCCGAAGAAGCAGCCTTGGCTGACAGGGTCACGCAGTGCGCGGACGAGCCCCGCCTCCCTACAGCATCATCCTCCCTATAGCACCATATCGAGCACGTCGGTGAGCCGTTTGGTGCCTTCAACGGACAGGTCGGCGGACGGCGTCTCGCTTTTGATGTTGTTGTGCGGCACCACAGCACGATCGAAGCCCAGCTTGGCGGCCTCGTTGAGGCGCGGCGGCAGTTGACTGACGGTGCGGATCTCGCCCCCCAGCCCCACCTCGCCCACGAGCACGGCGCCCGTGTCGGCCGGTACGTCGCGGAAAGAGGACGCGCACGCAACGGCTACGCCCAGGTCGACGGCCGGCTCGTCGAGCTTCACGCCGCCGGCCACGTTCACGAACACGTCGTGGTCCGAGAAGGTGAGGCCCACGCGCTTTTCGAGCACGGCGAGCAGCATCTGCAGCCGCTGGTAGTCGAAGCCCGTCGCGGTGCGCTGCGGCGTGCCGTACGAGCTGGGCGTCACGAGCGCCTGGATCTCAACGAGCACCGGCCGCGTGCCCTCCAGCGAGCACACCACGGTCGAGCCGCTCACGCCGTAGCCGCGCTCGGACAGGAAGATCTCGCTCGGGTTCGGCACCTCGTGCAGGCCCGTCTCGCGCATCTCGAAGACACCGATCTCGTTGGCCGGGCCGAACCGGTTCTTCACGCTGCGCAGGATGCGGTATGCATGGTGCCGGTCGCCCTCGAAGTAGAGCACCGTGTCCACCATGTGCTCCAGCACGCGCGGCCCGGCGATCGTGCCTTTCTTGGTGACATGACCGACCAAAAACGTGGAGAACTGATTTTCTTTCGTGATCTTGAGCAGCGAGGCCGTGCTCTCGCGCACCTGGCTCACCGACCCCGGCGCGCTCGACAGGTCGGGCCGGAAGATCGTCTGGATGGAGTCGACGACGAGCAGGTCCGGGTCGGCTTTCTGGACGGCGCTGCTGATGGCTTCGACGTTCGTTTCGGCAAGCAGCAGAAAGTCGTCCCCGTCGACGCCGAGGCGCTGCGCGCGCAGCTTCACCTGGCGCGTCGACTCCTCACCCGTCACGTACAGCACGCGCCGGTCGGGCAGGTAGCGGCCCAGCTCTGTCATGAGCGTGCTCTTCCCGATGCCGGGGTCGCCGGCGATGAGACTGAACGAGCTCTGCATGATGCCGCCGCCCATCACGCGGTCGAACTCGGCCACATCCGTTTTCAGCCGGGCTTCTTCACCGAGCTCGACGTCCGAGAGCCGCTCCACCTCGGGGGCTTTTCGCCCGTTGGCAGCGCTGCCTTTCGGGACGCGGGCCTTGACCTCCGAGCTAACTGCCTCTTCGACGAGCGTATTCCACGACCCGCAGCCAAGGCACTTGCCCATCCACTTGTGCGCCTCGTGCCCGCACTCCTGGCACACGTACCGATGCTTTGTCTTGGCCATCCTTGCCTGTCGATCTCGATGGTTGCATCTAGCGAACCTCCATGATGAATACTCGTCGCTCGCGTACTTTATCCTTGGACTGGGCCTGTTCGCCTGCGCCCTTCGTGCGGTGACGACTGAAAACGTACAGCTTGATGCGCAAGAGAAACGAATTGGGTCATTGAGAACACCTTTACGTTTTGCGCTCCACGGTTCACGCCATAGGGCACGTCCCACGCAGACGCGCCGCGCGTGCCATGAGGAACGGGTGCAGATGGAACTATCCAGATGCGGGTGCATGCACAAGATGCTGCTGGCCCCGTGTCCCGTTTCCCACTGTGCACCTCACGGGCTGGCCTCCGATATTTCTCTCCCGGACCGTGTCCAGATTCGTGCAAGGACGTCTTCTTTCGCCATTCTACGCCCTGGGTCAGTACGTAATACTGATTGCCCGCGCGTTTGGCTCGTTGGATGAGGTTCGCGTCTACGGCAAGAACTGGATGGAGCAGATGGTGCGCATTGGGATCGAGTCGATCCCGATCACGGCGCTGGCCGCGGCCTTCTCTGGCGCGGTGCTGACCGTGCAGACGGCTTATCAGCTGGCCTCCCCGTTCATCCCCAAGACGATCATCGGCTCCATCGTAGCGCCATCTATGCTGCTGGAGCTGGGCGCGGTCATTACCGGCTTCATCCTGGCCGGCCGCGTCGGGGCGCGGATTGCTGCCGAATTGGGGACCATGCGCGTCTCCGAGCAGATCGACGCGTTGGAAGCGATGGGCATCAACTCGATCAGCTTCCTCATCGTGCCGCGCGTGCTGGCCGGCCTGGTCATGTTTCCCGTGCTCTACATCGCGGCCTCGCTGATCGGGATTGGCGGCGGCGTGCTCGTGGGCGAACTGGGCGGGTTCATCTCCGCCGGTGAGTTTATGGAAGGCGCCCGCCAGTTCTTCAAGCCGTTCGACCCGTACTTCGGGCTGATCAAAGCACTGACCTTTGGGTATATCATCACCTCGGTGGCTTGCTTCAAGGGCTACTACACCACAGGCGGCGCCGAGGGCGTGGGCGAGAGTACCACGGAAGCGGCTGTCCTCAGCTGCGTATTTATCCTGCTCGCTGACCTGCTACTCGCCATTCTGCTGCTCTGACGTCTCCTGCCGAACGTTCGCCGCCACCACGGTGTATCTGTCGTGTACCCATCCCCCTCCACCCCGCCCGCCTCGGCGCTCCGTTGACGGCTTCGACTATCCGCCCGGCCCGGTATGATCCAGATCGAACACCTGCATAAAAGCTTTGGCGACCTCACGGTGCTCCAGGACATCAACCTGGAGATCCATGATGGCGAGACGCTGGCTATCATCGGTCGCTCCGGATCGGGGAAGAGTGTGCTCATGAAGCACATGGTGGGCCTGCTGAAGCCAGACCAGGGCCACGTGCTGGTTGACGATACAGATTTGAATGCCATCCCTTATGAAGAGCTCCGCCGGGTCCGCCGCCGCTTTGGCGTGCTCTTCCAGGGCGGCGCGCTGTTCGACTCAATGACCGCGTTTGAAAACATCGCCTTCCCGATCCGCAACTTTACGTCGTCGGCAGAGCAGGCCGTGCAGGGCCGCGTGCACAAGTGCCTACAGTTGGTCAACCTGGAAGACGTCGAGGACAAAAAACCCTCGGAGCTGTCGGGCGGGATGCGGAAGCGGGTGGCGCTGGCGCGCGCCATCGCACTGGAGCCGCAGTATATTCTCTACGACGAGCCCACGAGCGGCCTCGACCCGGAAACCTCCAACACGATCGACGAACTCATCCGCACGCTGGCCGAGGAACTGAACGTCACCAGCGTTGTCGTCACGCACGACATGCACTCGGTGCTCACCACCGCCGACCGCGTCGCGTTCTTGCACGAGACCCACTTACACTGGGTCGGCCCCGTCGATGACATCCACAAGCGCGAGGACCCGGTGCTCGACGCCTTCGTGCAGGCCAACCAGTACCAGGTGGGCGACCCGTCAGCCACCATGGTTTCCGACTCGTCGGCTTGATACGCCTCACTCATCCTTCTCATTCCACGTTTGTACTCGCACGCCTGTGAAATACAGCAACGAAGTCAAGGTCGGCCTCTCCCTCGTCGCCGCGGCGCTCGTGTTTTACTTCGGGATCCGCTACATGCAGGACATCCCCCTCTTCCGGGGCAGCTACGTGCTGGAGACGCGCTTCGCCGATGCCAGCGGACTGGGCTCCGGCAACCCCGTGCGTGTCAACGGCGTGAACGTGGGCACGGTGGAATCGGTGACGCTCGACCCCGAAGCCCGGCGGGCGCGCGTTCGCTTCCGCATGGACAACAGCGTGGATATCCCTGAGGGCACGACGGCGGCCGTATCGGGCGTGAGCGCGCTGGGCGGCGTGCGGCTTACCCTCACGCTCGGCCCGCCCGACAACCCGCGCATCCCACCGGGCGGCTTTGTGCCGAGCCCGCCGGCGGAAGACATCCTGGCGCAGCTCTCCGATCAGGCGCCCGTCCTCGCCGCTCGGGCGGACAGCCTACTGCGCTCAGCCGATCAGACGATGGAAGACGCCCAAATGCTGTTCGGGCCGCCCGATAGCGATGTGCGGACGACGCTGACTTCCATCCGAAGCAGTGCCAATGCCTTGTCCACTCTCCTGCGCTCCGAGCGCGAGCAGCTCAGCGAGGTCATCGCCAACACCAAGTCGTTGACGCAAGAACTCAATACGCTGGTCAGCGAGAACGGCGACTCGCTGGGCGTGGCCGTCAACAACATGAACCGCGTGCTGGGCCAGGCTGAGCGCAACCTCGTCGCACTGGAGCGGACATCGACCAACCTGGATGTGCTGCTGCGAAAGATCAACGAAGGCGAAGGCACGCTGGGCCGCCTCGTGAACGACCCCGGCCTGTACATGCGCCTCGACTCGGCCGCCACCCAGTTCCACGGGATCCTGGACGACTTTCAGCAGAACCCGGGCCGGTACCTCAAGGACATGACGCTCGTCCGCGTGTTCTAATCGTTCGTGGCGCCTTGCCGCCAACCCCCTCCGCCCCATGCCGGACCGCACCGACCCATCGTCTCCGCCACCGTCTACGGCCTCTTCCACAACGCCGTCTCCGGCCGCCAACGGCCGCGCAGAGTCGCCTGCGTCGCGCCGTAGCCTCCGCACGCTGCTCGCCCGCTACGTGCAGCAGCACTTGCCCGACGCGGAACCGCCGCGCCCGCACACGGAGGAGCCGCCCCGGGCCGTGGGCACGCACGCCGCGCTGCTCCCCTACCTGCGCGCCGTACCCACCGTGCTCGCGCTCTGCTTCGGCGCCTCGTTCGTGTGGGACTTCGGAGGGGTCCAGTTCACGATTTTCAGCCACCCACTCGTCTTCGACGGCCTGCTTCGCATCGTCTCCGTCAGTGGCTTGATTGGGTTTCTGACGAACTGGCTGGCCATCACCATGCTGTTCCAGCCGCGCCAGTCGCGTCCGCTCGTGGGACAGGGCCTCGTGCCCGCCCAGCGCGAGCGCATCGCCTTTCGTCTCGCCGAAGCCGTTTCCGACGAACTCATCAGCGAGGCCATCATCAAGGAGAAGATCCACGAGAGCGGCCTCATCGCCGAGTACCGCAGCCTGGCCGTCTCGGTCACCCGCCGCGTCGTCAACGATCCCGGCTTCCGGCGCGACGTGAAAGCGCTCGTGGTGAATTACGTGGACGACCTACTGGCCTCCGAGGCCGTCCGCCAGCGCATCGTCGACTTCACCGAGGAGCAAATCGACGCACACGCGGAACGGGGGCTAGCTGGCCTGGCCCTCCGCGCCTACCGCTTCGTGAACGAAGAGGACTTCCGCGCCCGCCTGCACGAGGCGGTCGCCGACCTGCCACGCGCCCTGCCCCACTTGCTCGACGAGCTCGACCCCATGCTCGACCAGCTGCCCGAGAAGCTGGAGGCCAATGCCGACGAGATCGAGGACTTCGTGGCCCAGATCGTACTCAGCTTCGTGGACAACCTGGACGTGGAGCGCATCGTGGTCGAAAACGTGCGGGCGTACGACGAGCAGCAGCTTGAAGACCTGCTGAAGCGGACGACGAACGAGCAGCTCAACTACATCAAGTACCTCGGCGGTGTACTGGGTCTGCTGGGCGGCTTCGTGATCTGGGAACCCGCAGCGGCGCTTACGCTGTTTGGCACGGCGGGGCTCGCCATCTGGGGCCTTGACGAATTCCTCTTCCGCCTGCAGGGCAGGCCGGCTGCGTGAGGCACGCTCCGTTTCTAGAGGTTTACGATTGGCGGCTGCATATCTGTGGCTCAACCGTTAAGCTAACGGCGTCTGTTCGTACTCAGTAACCCCTCGCCCACCATGACGTCTTCGCTACGCATTGCCTTGTCTTCCTTTTCCATGCACCGTCTCGCCGCCATCAGTTGGCTGTTCATCGCGCTGCTGCTAACCGCCCCGATGGCACTCGCCCAGCCCACCGGCACCGTGTCGGGGCAAGTCATCGATGCGGAGACCGGTGATCCAATGAGCGGCGTGAACGTCCTCGTGGTGGGCACGGAGCGCGGAACAGCGACGAACGCCGAGGGCCGCTACGAGTTGGCGCTGCCGGCCGGCTCATACACGCTGCGGGTGAGCTTCGTGGGGTACGCCGCCGCGAGCCGCCCCGTGACCGTGCAGGCCGGCCAGACGAGCACGGTCGATGTTGAGCTCCAGCCGGGCTCGGCGCTCGACGATGTGGTCGTCATCGGCAGCCGCAGTGCGGGGCGCTCGGCCCTGCAGTCGGCCGTGCCGGTGGATGCCCTGCCGGTCGATGAGCTGACCGCGCGCCTGCCGCAGTCGGACTTCAACCAGCTGCTCACGTACGCCGCGCCGTC
>CAYFQN010000074.1:0-13709 GCA_964345285.1 uncultured Rhodothermales bacterium | reverse complement strand
CTGCAGCGCGGCTGCCACCTCCACATCCGTCGACGCCGTGAACGTCAGGGTGTCCATCTCGATCTCAGGGGGAGTGAGTGCGCCCATGGATCCGCTGGAGGCGCACGTCACCTTGATGTGCATGGGCGTAAAGAGGTTGAACGTAAGCCCCGCGACCAGCCCGTTCAGGAAGCTGATACGTGTCTCGACCCGAGACAAACCGTTCGGGCACTGCTGCGCGGTCTCAACAACTGGAGGGGGAACGAGGCCGAATACAAAGCTAGGTGCCCACTGGTTTTCGATCACGGTTGACGAGGGCGCCTTGTCGGTCGCTACCTGCGCATGGTAACAGCCCGGCGCGATGATCAGAACACCAGCGAGCAGAAGACAGAGATACAATTGGCTTTTCATAGCGAAAAGGAGTAATGAGAATGGAGAATCGGGTAAAAATTCTACTCAGAGAGTTTATGAAAAAATCTTCATAATGGAAAGCTGCCTTCTCACTCTATGGAATTGTCTGGCCTGGATTATTGCAACTGTCGAATAGACGCGACCGACGCCTCGATCAACGGGGCGATGCGCGGGTACTGAAAGCGCGGCGTCACGAAGTCGAACTGGACCGCTGCCGTATTGGCATCGCCGAGCATCAGCACCTTGTGATGCACGACCGATCGGGACGCGATCACGAAGTCGATGACTTCTAACTGTCCACCAACCTGCAGCGTATCCACCCGCAGCACGTCGGGGTTGTGCTGCGCGAGATAGCGACGGATGGGCGTCACGACGTCGCCCGATGATACGCGTACGGTGGAGAGGACGAGGAAGCTGCTCGTCCGCTGCTCGCCCACCACGCGGAGCAGCTGCGGTTGGACCGCCGGTGTGTCCACGGCAACCGATCGGTGCGCGCGGGCGGCAGCCGTGCTGTCGAGTGGCGTCCATCCCTCTGGAACGCGAACGTGCACCCCAGCCGCGTCGAACTGGAGCGGCGTCTGGAGGGGCGCGCTTGCGGCTTGCACAGCCAACGGCTCAATGCGATCGGGCGCTTGAGGGTACTCGGGCGGGTCGTCGGACTGGCATGCGCCAACGAGTCCGACCAGCAACAGCACGAGGCCCCATCCGGCAAGCCTGGAAATCGGCATGGTTCTCTCCTCAGTGGTAGGGTGTGCGCGTCTTCGGACCGACCCGCTGGCAGCAAGGACCGCGTCTTCCGATTGCTCCGGCAGATCGTTATGTTTGGCGAGGCGCGTTGTTCTCCACTCCCAACCCGACCCCCGCCATGCTGAACTACATTTGGGCGGGGCTGATCATCTTCAGCCTCGTCTTTGCCTTGTCCACGGACGTACGCGAGCTCGCCACGGACCGCTTCCGCAACGACGAGCCGCTGCCGGTCACGCTAGAGTTCCCCGACGGCTACACGCCCAATGCCCGGCGGCAGGCCGTCCGCGTACGCATCGACTCGGCGGCGTACCGGCAGTTCTACGACGTCGATGCCACCCCCGACTCGGCGTATGCCGGCACGCTACTGCAGACGCGGGACGGGCGCCAGGTGCAGTTTGGCACCGAGGGCTCGCTCCCCGAGCCACTCGCTACCACGCAGTCATTTCTGGCGAGTGACGAGGGGGATCCGCTGCGCGGCACGGCGCGCTCGTTTCCGAGCCTGACGGCGGGCGCATCGTCCGCCGCGGCCGCCGTCCAATTTGAGCCCGTGCAGTTCCGGAAGCTGAACGACATTGCCGACGCCGCGCTGAGCTTCGCGGAGACGGCGGCCGAGCTGTCGCTCGGCCTGATCGGCACACTGGCCCTTGTGCTGGGGCTGCTCCAGATCGGGGACGCCGCGGGCCTCATCCACGCGCTCAGCCGGTTCGTGCAGCCCGTGCTGCACCCCCTCTTCCCCGAACTCCCGAAGGATCACCCAGCGCTGGCGACCATCTCGCTCAACCTGCTGGCCAATGTGTTCGGCCTTGGCAATGCGGCCACGCCGCTCGGCATCAAGGCGATGGAGGATTTGCAGAAGGAGAATCCCTCCGACGACACAGCGACCAACTCGATGGTGATGCTGCTTGCGCTCAATACGTCGAGCGTGCAGCTCGTACCACCCGTGCTGCTCATCGCCATCATGGGCCTGCAGATTAATCAGCTCGTCTTCTCGATCACGCTGGCGACGCTCTTCTCCACCATCGCCGGCATTCTCGGCGCCTACGGGCTGAGCAAGCTCAAACGCTTCAAGGTCACCAACCCAATGAAAGAGTCCGGTTCCGGGTTGAGTGTTCAGGGGTCAGAGTAGCACTACTAGGGTAGCGCTACGCCCCGAACATCTAGCCTGAAACGCTGAACCCAATCCCCCCAACGCACCATGGAATTCATCCGCGAAGCCATCAGCATCCTCTCCTATTTTGTGCTTCCCACGCTCATCGTGGGCTTTCCGCTCTACGGCCTCATCAAGGGCGTGCGGGTGTACGAAGAGTTCGTCGAAGGCGCCAAGGAGGGCTTTGAAGTCGCCGTCACCATTATCCCCTATCTCGTCGCCATCCTGTTTGCCATCGGCATGTTTCGGGCATCCGGCGCCATGGACTTCTTGATCGGCGCGCTGGACCCGGTGCTCGGCCTGATTGGCGTGCCGGCGGAGGTTCTGCCCATGGCCATCATTCGACCGCTCACGGGCTCAGGCTCGGCCGCCATCGTGGCGGACATGATCAACCAGTTCGGCGAGGACTCCCTGTTCGTGAAGATGGCCGCCACCATGTTTGGCTCGACGGAGACAACATTCTACGTGATCGCTGTGTACTTCGGTGCCATCAACATCCGCGAGACACGCCACGCCGTACCGGCCGGTTTGTTTGCTGACCTCGTCGGCGTGCTGGCGTCGGTGTACGTGGTGAAGCTGCTGTTCGGGTGAGGTAGGGCTATGAGGCGTGATGGCCGGAAACGTGAGGAGCGCTTCACGTGCGACCTCACGACGCATGCATCACGCTGTCATGGCTCATGCCCCGTCGTCCGTGCACTTGACGACGCTGTTCTCGCTGAAGAACCCGTTGGGTACGTATTCGTCGGCGGCTTCGTCGTTGCGCCATTCACGCCCGTCGACCAAGTAGCGAAACTCGTGCGTGGCGCCGGGCTCGAACGAGATGCCCTTTTTCCACACGTCGCGGGTCTTGATGTAGTCCATCTGCCCCTCATCCGGGTCCCAGTCGTTGAAATCGCCCACGACAGCAACGCCTTCCTCAGCCACATCGGCCGGGAGCTCAAAGGTGACGCGGACGCTGGTTTTGTGCACTTTCTTCTTAATCATGGTGGGAAGGGTTCGGTTGTCATAGCGCGTTGTTCGATGGGGAATCTGTGGCACGGGCGCGCCATCTGCAAGCATCCGTTACGCTGGAAGCGCTTACCGCGGTGGGATTAATCGAAAGGTCATTGATCCGGTGGATTATCCGAGGACACCAGTTACTGTGCGCAGCCCTAGCTCCAGTGCATGCAGTTGGAGCTGCATGGCTGTTGGCAATGGCAGGGGCTCCATGTCAAACGGAGCGATCAGGTCATCGAGGGGCTGTCCCTGAGCCAGACGCTGCTTGGCCTCTGCAAACTGGCTTTTGAGGGCGAGGTACCGCTCTGGCACACCGGGCGTGGGCTCATGGTTGTGGATGACGAAGAGGGGCAGCTCGGTCACCAGGCACAGCGGATCGCCGCCGAGGCCCATCACGAACTCCATCGAGCTTTGGTGGAAACGCTGCGCCATAGCCGGATTGCCCTGCGCGTGGAAGAAGGTACGCATCGCGTCGCCGCGCGGCGTCGTCGTAAATCCGGGTTCGATGTAGAAAAAGCCCTTCGCTCCCTTGCGGTTATGGTCGTGCATGCGGAGCCCAGTGGCACGGGCGGCCTCTCGGAAGCCATCACGGAGCGGCTGAGTCCGGAACGTCCACGGCCGGTTGATCAGCAGCATCGCCCCTTCGGACACGGCCATGCCGTGGAGGCTCATGTGGAGCGCGATGGGGCTGTGCTGTTCCAAGAAGGTGGCCACAAGCCGGTTTTCCTTCCGCATATCCGGAAAGCCAAACTCCAGATCGCGCCCCGGCGGCTCGCGCTCGACGTGCTGGAGGTACGCCTCCAGCGACGGCCAGTCGGCCACCCATGGCCGGTTGCGCGCCTCGCCATCAGGGTTGGCATGGGGGACGACCACGAACTGCACCCGGTCGAGCCACGGCGTGAGCGGACTGCCCTCCTGCAGGCCCCGCTCAATCAGCGTGCGCAGCGTTTCAGGCCCTACGGGCTCGTCGGCATGGTTCCCGGCAATCAGGCTGACGGTAAACGGTCCGTTGCCGAGCACCGCAGCGTGGATGGGACGTCCTTCTTCGCTCGTCCCCAACTCATGCCATGTTGCTCGTGGATGATCGGCACACGCTGTGCGGAGCATCGGTCGTACGGCATCGCTGGCCCGAAACGCCGGATCCCCGGGGATGAGTGCGGCCAGCGTGGCCGCTGAGGGCGGGCCAACGGGCGGTGGCTTCGCAGAAGTCTTTTTTTCGTCGGAGCTTGACATGAAGAGAGCAGGCTGTTATGATGAGCACTCATTGGCAGACATTCTAACCAGTTTTTCACGTTAGCACCGCGGCGAATTGGCTGGGATCCCTGTCGTCGATTCAACACATACCTTGTATTAGCATCACGAAGAACATGGCAGATCGTCAAACCGGAACGGTAAAATGGTTTAGTGACAAAAAGGGCTTCGGCTTTATCATCCCTGAACAGGGCGGCGAGGATCTTTTTGTCCATTACAGCGAGATTGAAGGGGATGGTTTCCGGACATTGGAGGAGAACGATCGGGTGGAATTCACGGTCGGCCACACCGACAAAGGCCCGAACGCCCAGGAGGTTATCAAGCTCTGAGTCTTGATTTCACATCTGAACACGAACGCCTCACTCCGTTCTGGAGTGGGGCGTTCGTGTATTGGGGGCCTTCGGTTCCCGCTCCCGTACGGCTGGCTAGTTGGCGCACAACCAAGTAGGGCACGGCGAATGAACGCCGCGCCCTACTTGGTTGGATGATATGCCCGAAGGTCGTCAGTCGGCGCTTGGCTCCAGGACGTCTTCGATCCGGGCGCGAGCGTCTCCCAGGTGCAACTGCGTAGCCGGATCATCCGTGCGGATGAGGCCGGTTTCGATCTCGCCGAGCAGCGTCTCCAGTTCGCCGCGCACGTAGGCTCGGATGTCGGACTGGGCGACGTTGACGGGCGTCACATCGATGTAGTCCCAGAACCGCCGCGGCGGAAGGTCGACATCTTCGGTCATCAACTCTTCGAGCTGCCCGATGTAGGCACGCTGCAGTACGCGACGGTACGGCCCAATGGCTTCACCTTGCTGCAACTCGGACCACACGCCAGCGCGCACATCGCTCATCATTTCGGTGACGAGGTACGTGTTTTCTTCGCCATCCACAGCCTCGAACTCAATGAGGCGCGCCATCCGTTGCGGATCCATGACGAGGTTGAGGGCACTGGCCTGGGCCTGCCGCACGCGCTCCATGGCGCCGTCGTTTTCGAAGCGACGCAGCACGTCCGTGTCGATCAACCAGTACGGCGTCTCGAACACCTCGTCGACCAGGAACTGCATGGCCGCCTGCTGGCGATCGCGCGGCACGGCTTCGTACACAGGACCGTCCTGCTCGTACGTTTTGTGGGTCTCGTACACGCCGCCGATCTCACGGGCCACATGGCCGATGTACAGGCGCCACTGCCCCACAGCCCGTCCGTAGATCTCTTCGAGCGTATTGTAGTTTTCGCCTTCCTGATACGTCCAGTCGACCAGGTTGTCGATGATGCGTTGCAGATTGGCGATGCCGAGGCGACTGGCCTCCATGGCATCGCCCGTGAGGTCCTCCCGCTGCGACCGCGGATCGACCTGGTACGACGACGACGCCCCGTAGAAGTAGTACGGATCGCCCGCATGCTCCAGGATCATTTCATCCAGGATGCGCGCCTCTTCTTCGGGTGTGCTCGCCTCGGGGATCGGCTGGTAGCCCCACTGGACGGACCAGCGGTCGTACGTCCCGATGCGCGGCATGAAGTTCGTCACGCCGTCGCCGGGCTGAGCGACGTAGTTAAACCGCGCATAGTCCATGATGGACGGCGCCGTACCCCGGTTGTCGGTGTAGGTCGGCGAGCGCAGCGAATCGACGGGGACGGCGTGGCTGGAGCCCCAGTTGTGCGGCAGGCCGATGGTGTGCCCCACTTCATGCGCCGAGACGAAGCGCATCAGCTCACCCATCACCTCGTCCTCGAATTTGGGCACCCGGGCTTCCGGGTTGGCCGCGGCCGTCTGGACGAAGTACCAGTTGCGCAGCAGGTTCATGATGTTGTGGTACCAGCCGATGTCGCTCTCCAGAATCTCGCCGGTGCGCGGATCGTGCACGTGCGGGCCGTACGCGTTCTGGACGTCCGAGGCGAAGTAACGGATCGTGGAGTAGCGCACGTCAGCCGGGTCAAACTCGGGATCCTCATCCTCCGTGGGCGGGTCCTTCGCGATGATCGCGTTTTTGAACCCAGCCTGCTCGAAGGCCTCCTGCCAGTCCTCAACGCCTTGCTTCAGGTACGGGCGCCACTTTTCCGGGGTAGCCGGGTCGATGTAGTAGACGATGGGCTCGACGGGCTCCACGAGCTCGCCGCGCGCGAACGCCTCGGGGTCGCTGGGCTCTAAGCGCCAGCGCGTGATGAAGCACTCCTCGGCGGCCTTTTGCTCGTCGGCGCTGTAGTTGGTGCGCTCCACGCTGAAATAGCCGACGCGCTCGTCGCACAGGCGCGGCTGCATCGGCTCTTCGGGCAGGAGTACCATCGAGTGGTTCATCTCCAGCGTGATCGAGTTGGTCGACCCGTTCGAGGGCGGCTCCTGCGCTTCGTACGTCAGCACGTTGGAGACGTCAACGTTTTCGGGAAAGCTCTGCACCTCCTCGATGTAGGTGCGGTCGCTATCGAGACGGCGGACGCGATAGGCTTCGCGGCGCGACTGCTGCAAGCCGAATGCGGGCACGTCGGTCGTGAACAGGCTGGTCACCTCAACAACTGTCGTCGTGGAATCGGGCCCGATGGCTTCGACGTCGAAGCTTTTGATGATGGGCTCTAGGTTCGAGTTCTGCACGGCGCGGTAGACCGGGTCCTCCTCATCGGCCACGTTCTCGTAGCTGACCACGCGGAGCATCACCTTGTCGTCCATACGCTGCCAGCGGAGCACTTGCGTGTTGGCCTTCTCGCCGCCATAGCCAATGTTGGTGGCGGTGCGGGCGATGCGAGACACCATGAGCAGTTCGTTCCCGAAGAGCGAGTCAGGAATCTCGTAGTAGAGCTTATCGTCGACGCGGTGGATGGTGAAGAGTCCCTCGTCGGACGTGGCGTCGTCGGGGATGACCTCGCTGTACGGCTTCATGTCGCCGTTGGAGGCGTCCGAGGGCGGCGGCGCGGAGCCGGTGTCCTGCGCGGCCTGCGAGCTGGCGCAGCCGGCAAGGACGAGTACACTGGCCAACAGGCCGTAGAACCAATATCGATACATCGTGCTGATCTAAATCGTTAGACGGTAGCGAATTGAGCGAGCCGGTCAAGACGCGTCTTGGTACGGGTTCTCCCGTTGGTCAGGGCGCCTGGGCGGCCTGCACGGCTAGCAAACGGTCGGTGTTGAGCGTTCGATCGGTGTAGTATACAAATGCGGTATACCGATCCCGCCCGGGGGGCAGAGTGCGGCGCAGCGCTTCCTGCAGAGCGGGATCGTCAGACTGATAATGGTATTCGTAAAGCCCCTGCTTGAGGAGCACCTCACCCTCGTAGCGGCCGCGATCGGGCCGCCATCGCATGCGGGTAGACTCGCCGAAGGTACCGTTCAGCTGCAGGGCTCCCTGGAGCGGACGTTCGTTGGGAGGGACGAAGCTGAACCGGACGCGGGCATAATCGGCTTCAACATCCGGCTCGCCCACCCCACGCACGGCCTCATCGACCACGACCTGTCCGTCCAGTGGGTCACTCAGGGCCATGCGGCCGGGAAACTGGGCGTAGTCGGGCTCCAGTTGAACGCGGACGGGTGTGGCAGTGCGGTCAGTGGCCTCGATGGCGCCCCCGGTTCGGAGCGCACGCAGATCGAGGAAGTAGTCGGCAGTCGTGGGCCGGAAGGCGCGGTCGCGATACAGCTCAAACCCGAGCGTGGGCTGCTGCATGAGCCGCGGCCGGTCGGTACACCGTGCTGTGTCCAGGCGGCCGTTGCGGACGAAACAGGTCTGGTACTGGAAGGGGACGCCGCGCAGGTCCGGCGGCGGCGTGAACTGGGCCGATGGCAAATCGGACGGGCTGCGCTGCCCGCTCATGGGTACATCGTCCACGCGCATCGCCACCACACCGGCCGACTCGGTGACGTAGAACGGCCGCTCGAACAGCACGGCACTGCGCCGGCCCTGCTCGGTCACACGCAGGATGTAGTTCCCGCTCACCCGAAAACGAATGTCGTCGTTCGGGAATTGGTACGTGTAGTGCGTGTAGTCGACCACCGTGCCGCGCGAGCGGGTGTACGTCAGCAGATCATCATCCTGGAATGAATCCATGTACTCAGCTGGCGTGAGATCCTTCCTCCAGGATCGATCGGCGTGATAGAAGTGAACGGACAGCGGCCGGCCGGTGGATTCCATCAGGTCGAACTCGAGGGTGAGTTGCCTCCCGCCGCGTAGCGGCAGCACGGGCAGGCGGCGCTCTGACGCAGCGGCGTATAACTGAATCGTCCGAATGGACGCATCCGATGGAGCGAGGCGCGGGCCCGGCCGCGCTGCATCTTGCGTGGAGGCCTCGGTCTCTGATCGGTCGGTTGATTCCGCGTCGCTGGACGGCTGCGCACTCACGCATCCCCAGAGCCCTACCGCAAGTACGATAACGAAAAGCCAGGACAACCGACACGGCGAGCCGGCTGAGACGTGAGCGTTGGGTGGGGACATGCCGTCGAGTGGAACTGAAACGTTGAACAAACACCGTAGCGGCGAGTCAAGGCACGCAGGGTGGACGTGCAAAGATCCGTGCTGGTGGGACAATCTGCGCTGCTGTGGTCTGTGCATCGGAGGCTGCCCATGCGGCGCGCTGGGCCCGCCCCTCAGCAGTGGCCGCGGCGTTGAGCGCCCCAATGGCCCGAAAGGCGGTAGCGAGGTTGCAGGCCTGCTGCTTGGCAACTGCGTACGCCCCGTGCTCCAGCGCGCTGTATGCATGCCATTGCAACCGGGCGCGGCGCAGCAACCCCGCGTATGTGGGCGGCGCATCATCAGTGATGCGGATGGACGGCAAGACATTCCACAGGCTATCAGCCTCTCCGTAGCGCCCTGCTGCCATCCGCCGCCGGGCGATCCATGCGTCCAGCACAGGTGTCCTCTCGGGCAACGCACGCAGCCGCTGGGCCTGTGCAGCGGCGGAATCGCCCGCTACCAGTACCTGCACCGCGTCAGGCCGGGTGGCGGTGAGCCATCGGTGCACCACATGACCGCGCGTCTCGTGCGCATAGTACGGAAGTCCCCGGATGACCGCTTGGTAGTGTCGCCGAGCCGCGGTAGGCTGACCATTAATAGCGTAGGCGTCGCCGAGAGCAAATGCGAGGGCCGGCGCCCGCAGGCCAGCCGCCAGTGTGTCGAGTTGCGTGATGACGGCAGCTGCCTCGCCCCGGGCCAGCCGAATGCGAGCGAGCGCTCGGTGCGCAGCCGTGAACCGGGGCTGCTGCCGGAGGGCTCGGGCAAAATGGTCGATGGCGGCCGTCGTGTCAGCCGTAGCTAGGGCCGCCTGACCGGCGCGGTACGCCCGGCGGAACGGTGGCACGTAGTGTGGGCAGCGTTGCTCGAACAGGGAGGGTTGCGCAAAGCGACGCGTAACCAGCGCAGCAGCATCGCGTGCGATGAGCGGCATGTCGTGCAGCGTCTCCGCCCATTCCTCTGCCAGCGCATCTATCGATTGACCATACACCGCCTCGAAGTTCGCTCGTGCGTACACAGCGCGCAACCGCTCCGGCCCGTATCGGTCGAGCAGAAAGCCGACGAACGCCCCCATCGTGGTGTACGACACGGCGCCGCGCCCCGTCCAGAAGCCGAACGGCCTCAGCCGCGCGGCGACCCGACCGGCCAGTGCATCCGTACTGAGCTCTGCGCTGAGCGCTGCGGCTGACACCTGCTCGCGCGGTGTGGGGACGCCATCGGGCGGCTCTAGCGCTACGGCAAGCCCCTCCACCAGCCCAACCGCCCACGAGGCCTTCAAGATGGGTAGCCCAAACTGCCGGGAGAACACGTGGACCAATTCGTGCCCAAACGTGCCCTCGTATCGGTTCAACAACACGTGGGATTGAGGCTGCGGCAACCAGACCGGTGCCACACTGGTCGTCCGCGCGCCTGTTAGCCGGGCTTTGGTGTCCGGGTCCGGATAGATATAGCTGATGATGCGATCGGGCCCGTCCACCTGCAGTCGGTCCGCGAGCCACGCATAGCGGTATTCGTGGTCTCGAGCCAGCGTCTCAACCTCATGGGCCGCTAGCGCATCCGGGTCATAGTAGATATCGAAGTGCTCGGTCGGCCGGTGCCCGCCGAGTTCTTGCTGCAGATACCACGCCGGCGTGTTAACCCCGAGCGGCGCCGAGAACCCATAGCCGCCTGCGAGCAGCATCGCGAGCAGCCCGATCCCAACGCGCACTCTCCACCCCGTTTTTGCCTGCCGCAACGCGCCCCCCACCAGAAAGGCCAGCGCCGCCCACAGCAATGTGAGACCGCGAAACGCGAAGAGCCCGGGGCGGATGGCCAGGTCCTCGTCGTAGATCGGCCCGAGGACGCCGCCAAAGACATGATTGTACGTGTAGAACTGCGGGTGCAAGCCGATGTCGTAGAGCGGTCCAAGGACCGCGATACCAACCCCGAGGCCGGCAAGCAGCGTTTTTTGGAACCGCCATCCCGTTCCGCTGAGTGCATACGCCGTGCCAACGGCCAACACGACGGTGATCCCGGGAAAGAGCGCGTAGAACCCCAGCCCACGCCTGTAATCACAGTTCGGGGCCCAGAGCAGGGATACGGTGAGCAGGGCCAGCGGCACGATCAGCGCACCTCCCTGCGTGGCCAGTACGTGCCCGGCGGACAACGGGACGGGCCGGTTGAATGCCGTCAGCGCTGCCCACCCTGCGACGAAGAAGGCGACAAACGCCACGACGGCGGCCGACTCGACGTGCACGATGTTGAAGAGCGGCACCGGCCACAACGCCACGCCCACCACCGCGTATGTCAGCAATATCTTTGGTGTTGTCATCCGCTGGGTCGGTCAGCCAGCCCTCGCGTTGTCTAATCGAGCTGCTAGAGCGGGTCGAGCTGCTAGAGCAGGGCGAACGAGACGCCGACAGACAGCACTTCCTTGATCTGCACCGCGTCGCTACGGTTGGCATCGTACAGCATCACGTACTCCAGCCCCACGTTTAGCCAACTGTTTACCTTCATCGTGATCACATTCTCCCACAGCGCGTCGAGGGGCTCGCGCTGCGTGAGCGTTTGGAAGAGGTTCAAGCGCGACTGGTAGCGGACGTTTGTGAACAGCTCGCGGTCGATGGTCGTCTCTGATTCCACGCCGCCCTCAGCGCGCAAGAGATTATCAGGATCCACGTCGTAGAGCACGCGGAGGGCTGGGTCGTTCACAATGGTTTCCTTTCCGGCCGCACCGAGGCGCGTCGAGATCCACGACGCGGGCTCGTAGGTCAGACCGAGCGACTGGGTGACGACGGCCGGTGAGAAAAACGAGGACGTTTTTACCGGGAGGCTGCGTTCTACGTCATCGCCGAAGGGATCCTCGTCGTAGTTGAACCCATCCGCAAACTGGGTGCGCAGCGCCGCGGAGATCGTCGGCCGGAACGTCTGTAAAAGGCCATCACCGCGGTACTGCAAGCTGGTGCCAAGACGGATCAGATCGTCGGACTTGCGGACGGCGAGCGTGTCCTGCTGGACGAGGCCGAAGGCAAAGCGCATTTCGTAGGTCTGGATCCAGTGGTCTCCGCCCCGTACGAACTTGCCATCGAGCGACGTGGTGAGGGCCAGCGTGTTTAGCCCGCCCTCCTGCCAGTTGTTGTACGCCGCCTGCGACCCTGACAGTTTACCTGTCAAGCTATTGGTCCAGGCGCCATTGGGGGGGACCTCCGACTCAGCATCCTGTGCCGATGCTGGCGTACTCAGACAGATGGTTAGGGCCAGCGCGGCAAAAAGGATTGGTCGGATACGGGTAGCGATGCAAGTCATGGCGATCGAAACTGTGGTGAGGTCAGATACGATTGAAGGGCAGCAGGAGGGGGCGCTGGTGCAGGGCTGCTCCACCTTCGCCTAGGGCACAGTTTCCGCTCCCGAATAAAGAAAAAGGCCATGCCGCCAGGCATAGCCTCTCTCCTACCGAAACGAGGCGGCAACGCTTACAGCTCGGTGTTCTTGATCTCCTGGATCTCTTGGCGAATTTCGTGGGCCAGGTTCTTCAGTTCCATCATCGCCTTGCGCGCCCGCGTGCCGGCCGCTTTGTTGCCTTTCTCGTAGAACTTCATAAGGTCCTCCTGGGTCTCTTCCAGAATGCCCGTCAGTTCTTCGTAACGTTTTTCGAAACGGCTCATATGTATTGCCTCCGTGTAAGAGTTTGTTGGTGATTAAAGGGGGTCGGAGATGCGGTGCTTCCAAGAATTCTGCGGAGAACATAACATCGCCTTAACCGGCTGTCAAGCCGCTCCAGGCCGTTTTCAGTCCGATCTCAGGTCACGCCCACAATTTACCCAAACGTTCACGCATCAACGCGTGTCCCCCTTGGGGCACCGTCCGCAAAAAGGCCGTCCAGGTTGGTTATCAGCGCGGGAAGTCCTGCCTGCACCACACGGCGTACTGCCTCGGGGCGTGGTAGCGGGCCGTCAGCTCCTAACGCATCCACCGAGACGGCCTCTTGCACACCGTCGGCATCGGGTAAACCGGGTTGGGGGCCCGTTGTAAAAAACACAATGGCGGGGTCGACCGCTTCGAAGGCCTCGGCCAGCGCAACCACCGCCTCCGCTGCGTCGACTTCCCGAACGAACGAACCCTCCGCATCGTCAACCAGCGCCGACACGACGGGCACCACACGCTGCTTCAACAGGGCTTCGACCCAGCCGACCTTGTGCACGCTCAGTGCGCCCTCATCGTCACGCTGAAGCAGGTTGCGGTCGACGCCCTGGATGCCCACGGTGGGCACGACCTCATCAGTAAAAGCCGCGACGATCTTCTGATTGGTCTCCCGCACGGCTCGCTCCACGAGGCGGATGTGATCGGGCTCGGACACGTCCAGCACGCCGTCGACGCGCTCCGGGAAGAGGCCTTGACTCTCCAGTGTGCGCTCCACCTTCTCGCCGCTGCCGTGGACGACCATGCAGAGCGGATCGCCGGCCGGCGCCTGGTGCAAGCGCTGGGCCAGTTCGTTGATGAAGATGTCATCGCCCTGGTGGTAGGCGTCGAGATAGATGAGGTACAGCGGTTCGCGGACGGTGGAGGCCATAGGCGCGGCGTGATCGGTTGGGGCGAAAACGGCGTCCGCTTGTATCGCCGGTCGTGGCAAACGTTCACGCCGCCCTCGTCAACGACGCCGGCTCGCTTCGTTTTCATCCACAAACCGTCCACAGCCATTGACGGAGCCGGGCCGGCGTGCTTTTCTTGGGCCCAGTGATGCCGTCGCCCTGCAACCCGCCACGCACAACCCGCCACGCACAAC
>CAYFQN010000073.1:0-13873 GCA_964345285.1 uncultured Rhodothermales bacterium | reverse complement strand
CTACCGGCCTACGCTGTCTCCCGTCTTGCGTTCAAATGGCTAAAGTCGAGCTAAGAAAGGAAGAAAAAACAGAGTGGCGCATGCGTACTGCATAAAATAACATTTCATAACTATCAGTATTTTTAAGTAAAAAAATTGTATTAAAGGATTCTTACTTTAGCTATCATAATGCGTCTTCGGAAGCGTCAATACCGTGCCATGTGGTGGGATCAGTTTTCTACATCCATCGGATTTCCGTCACAGGTGAAGACGTCCTCATGGGCATCCTCGCACTCACCATTCTCATAGTACTGACGTGCACAACAGGTTGTGGAACCACACATGTATATGGAGGGATCACACTGATCTCTACAGTTTCCACCTGTTGACTCCTCACATCTAATGAAGGATGCCGTTTCTATCGTGGGTGATTTCACCGTAGAAATTGTGGGTTCGGAACTTAAAGAAACCGTACCTCCCACCAGAAGCAGACATACAGTCAAGGTAAACATCAGGCGCTTGACGCGAGTCGAGAACGTGGGCTTGGGTCGTTTGCAGTGAGAAGACCCACAACGTTCACTACACACCATACGACTTCATCACGCCGTCTACATCTCACCCTTCTTCACAAATCCCGTCTCAGATTTCTTCGGAATACCGTGGGCGACACGCTGACGCGTCGCGTGAACGTCGTCGAGAGTCCATTCGGGCTCGCATAGCCCACCGCAAAGGCCACCTGCGTCACAGACAACGTCTTATATCGAAGCAGCCGCTTCGCTAACGCCACGCGGTGGTAGACCACATGCGCTTTCGGCGCTCGGCCCACGAAATGCTTGAAGCGGCTGGAGATGTTGTGATTGCCAATCCCACAGCGCTGCTTCACGTCGTTGATCCGCAGCCCGAGATCGAAGAGATGATCGAGGATGTCTTCGTACACGATGCGCACGTCGGGCGGCCAGTCCGGGACGGGCGGAGGAAGGGACTCAATATACGCCGTGCGTTCCGTTTTGATGATTTGATGCGGCGACCGACGATCTTCACGAGATGACATAGCAGGCGAAGCGTAGTTG
This sequence comes from uncultured Rhodothermales bacterium, assembly GCA_964345285.1. GTDB lineage: Bacteria > Bacteroidota > Rhodothermia > Rhodothermales > Salinibacteraceae > JAAAPH01. The sequence continues at coordinate 12,824 of CAYFQN010000073.1, read as the reverse complement.
GCAACACAACGAGGGGAATCATCTCGGCAGACACACGTACGCCGGATTTTGTAACGTCCACTTGCAGCATAAAATGGGTTTTTCAAGCCGTGGGATTGCGGGCCACGAGCTGCACGAGCACGGGCACCACGAAGAGCGTCAGCGCCGTCGCGCTCACGAGCCCGCCCACAATCGCGATCGCCAGCGGCGCCCGCAGCTCCGCCCCCGCCCCGATGCCGAGCGCGAGCGGCAAGAGCCCCAGTGCCGTCGTCACGGTCGTCATGAGGATGGGGCGCACCCGTGCCTGGCCCGCCGCTTCGATGGCCGCACGCAGGGCCATGCCCCGCTCCACGCGCTGATTAATGAAGTCGACCTTGATGATGGCGTCGTTCACCACGATGCCGACGAGGACGATGCAGCCGGTCAGGCTCATGAGATTCACCGTCTGTCCCGTGATCCACAGCGTCACGGCCACGCCGGCTGCGGCTAGGGGCACGGCGGCCAGGATCACGAGCGGCTGTAGGAGGCGCTCGAACTGGGCCGTCAGGATGAGGTAGACGAGCAGCAGACTGAAGAGGAGGCTGAGTCCGACGGCGCGCAGGCCCTCGCGGAAGGCTTGGTTGGCGCCGCCCACGGCGTAGCGCGTGCCGGGCGTCTCGGCGAGGATCGGTGCGAGCGCGGAGTCGACGGCGTCCGTTGCGGCGGCCAGGTCGGAGGCGGGCGCGACGCTCGCGGTGAGGCGTGTGACGGGTGTCTGACCCGTCCGCAGCAGCGCCGCAGGGAGCGCGATCCGCTCGGCGTCGACGAAGACGTGGAGCGGCTTGCGCCCGGTCGGCGTCGGGATGCGTTCGGCGAGCAGCGCCTCGATGGAGCCGGCCTGCCGGGCGCGGACGACGATCGGCACCTCCTCGCCGACCTGCCGGAGCGCGGTGGCGCGGTAGCCGCGGGCGCTTGCCTCCAGCCGCGCGCCGACGTCGGCAGGCGTCACGCCGAAGCGGGCCAGGTTCTCCCGCCGGAAGCGGAGGCGGTAGGCCGGCACCTCGCTCGCTTCGGCACGCTGGGCGCCGGTGAGCTCGGACCGGGCGCGTAACGCGTTGAGCACGGCTTCGACGACCGCCTCCGAAGGGCGTGCCTCGTCGGCGATGAGGTCGATCTGCAGGTCGGCGCCGCCGGCGGTGAGGAGCGCTTCGAGCTGGGTTTGCGCCGGACGCGCCTCCAGCCGAGCGCCGCGAGGGAGGTCCAGCACCTGCAGGCGCGCCGTCGCCGCCTGCGCCCCAACACTGTCGGGCAAGATAAACGTCAGGTCGCCTTTATAGGGCGGGCGCGGGTCGAGCTCCAGCCGCGCCTCGCTGCGCTCGCCGAGGTCGGCCAGGACGCGGCGGGCGAGGCCCAGTTCGCGGGCGGCCTCTTCGACGCGCCGGGCGCGGTCGCTCACGAGAGGCAGGTCGGCGCCGGGCTCCAGCGTGAGGTGCGCCTCCACGCGCCCCTGGTCGGCGGCCGGCACCACCTCACGAGGCAGCGCCCACGCCAGCAGGCCCGCGCCGGCGAGGAGGACGGCGCATCCGAGCAGTACGCGTCCCGGACGATCTAGGCACCACCGCAGGCTACGCTCGTAGCATTCCAAGAGACCCGTCATCCGCAGGCCGGAAGAATCATCGTTAGAGGCCGCCCGCTCGCGGCTCATGAGGACGGGCACGACGGTGAGCGCCACGAGGAGGGAGGCAAGCAGTGCGGCAACCACGGCCAGCGACTGGTCGCGGAAGAGCCGCCCGGCGAGGCCCTCGACCAGTGTAATGGGGAGGAAAACGGCGATGGTGGTGAGCGTGCTCGCCGCGATGGCGCCCGCCACTTCGGCAGTGCCCTCCAAGGCGGCCTCCATTGGGCCGAGTCCGTCCTCCCGAAGCCGCGTAATGTTTTCGACGACGACGATGGCGTTGTCGACGAGGAGCCCCACGCCGAGGGCGAGGCCGCTCAGCGCGATGAGGTTCAGCGACACGCCCAGCAGGTCGAAGCCGATGAGCGTGAGCCCGAGCGAGAGTGGCACGGCGACGGCCACGGCGGCGAGCACGCGCCGCCGGCGCAAGAACGCGAGCAGCACGAAGATGGCGAGCACGCCGCCGAGAAGCACAGCCTGCGCGACGCCCCCGATGGCTTCTTCGACGAACACGCTCTCGTCGACGACCACGTCGAGCGTCACGCCCGGCAGTTCCGCTTCGAGCGGGCCGAGCGCCGCGCGCACGTCGGCCGCTGCGCGGACCGTGTTCGCGCCTGGCGTTCGCTCCACGAGGAGGAGCAGCGCCTCGCGCCCGTCCAGGCGGACGAGCCCCCGGCGCTCCTGGGTGGCCTCGCGCACCATGGCCACGTCCCGCAGGCGGATCGGCGCCGGCCCGGCGCGGGTGACGACCGTTGCTGCAATGTCGCGGGGTGATTCGAACTCGCCGCTCACCTCGACGGCGTAGCGGAAGGGGCCGCGCCGCACGGCCCCGCCCGGCAGGGCTGCGTTGGCCTGCTCCAGCGCGCGGGCCACGTCCTCCACGCCGAGGCCGTGGCGCGCCATCCGATCCGGGTCGATGCGGACGTCCACCTGCCGCTCGTGGCCGCCGGTGACACGCACCCGCGCCACGTCTGCCAGCTGCTCTAGGCGCCGGGCGACGACCTCACGGCCCACCTCGCGAAGGCGGGCAAGGTCTTGCCGCGCCGGCGGGGGCGAGGGGGCGGCTGCAGGGAGGCGGGCACGAGCCGTATCGGGCGGATGGGCCCCGGCGCCGCTCAGGGCGATCATCAGGATGGGCCGTTCGCTGGGGTCGACGCGCAGGACGATGGGGCGTTCGGCGGCGTCGGGCAGGGCCTCGCCGAGGCGGTCGATCTGCTCGCGCACCTCTAGCAGCGCCAGATCGAGGTCGGCGTTCCACCCGAACCGGAGCTCGACGAGGCTGCCGCCGAGTTGGCTGCGCCCGGTGATGCGCTCCAGGCCCTGCGTGCCGGCCACGGCCTCCTCGATGCGCTCGGTGACGCTGCGCTCGACGCGGGCCGGCGGCACGTCGGGGTAGGCCGTCCACACCGTGAGTGCGGGGTAGCCAAGGTCCGGCAGCAGGGCGACGGGCAGGCGCACGAGTGCCGCAATGGCCAGGACGCTGGCGAGCACGCACACCGCCGTTACGGCAACTGGGCGGTGCAGGCACAAGCGGATGAAAGCGCGCATGGCAGGCTCGGCTCCAGACGAGGATCGCAGAGGTGACTACGGTCAAGATAATCAGAGACGGGGGGCGTTCACAACCTGTGCATCACGCCAGCACACGGGTGGAAGCCCCCTCTGACCTATTCCATCAGTAGATTCTCATTCATGGGCATGTGGATCCTCACTCTATCATGTGGCGCCCGAGAGGAGAGGCTGCTTCTGATCGTCCGGGTGCTTTACAGCAAACGTCTGACGCGCCGCGGAGCCGTCATTCGAGAACGGACTCAATGAGGCGCCCCACTTTCCAGCGATTCTCTACCTCGTAGTCGGGATCGCTGAAGAACAGCTCCTGCATTTCGCGGTCGGCGGTTAAGAACCGGGGCGTATCCGCGATGTCGAAGAGCAAGGTTCCTTCGGGGGTAACGGCTGCAACGTTGTTCTGGGTTGTCCAGGGCTCCCGTTCGATGAGGTCCCAGTACTTTACGAGGATGACGTCCTCACGGAGCCATTGGACCTTGTTGATCTCTGAGTGCATCGTCGAGTAGTCCCATATTTCCGAGCTCGACAGGGTTCCAGATCCAACGTCGAGGTCTTCCAACGCACGGAAATGCTCAAGGGGCATGTCGACGCTGCCGGTGGGCGCTCCGCTGACATCGAAAAAGTAAAGCTCGCTTTGCGGAGCAAACGCCACCACGATCTGATCGCCGAACACATCGGCCGAGGCCATGTGGCCGATGCCAAACAGTATGTTGCCGTAACTTCCCAGTGGAATCGGATGGGGGAAGAAGCTGCTGACGATCTCCTCAGATTCCAGATTGAACCGGTGCAAGAGGGGAAAGGAACCCGGCTGTCTTCTCTGGTCTTCCCCCTGAGCCTGTAGGCCCGCTACTAGAATTTCGTCGTCGCTGGGGAGCCGGTGGATCTCATAGATCTTTCGGAAGATTCGGGGCGTCTTCCCTACAAAACCCCCCTCTTCGTTAAAGCGCGAAATCGTGCCGCCGTAGACGTCAGGCACGAGAACGTGACCGGAGGAAAGTCGCAGAGCCGTCGTCGGGGTATTGAACTCGCCCGGTCCTTGCCCACGGCGTCCGAAGTAGTCGTTCAAGTTCCCCTCTCGATCATAAAGCCGCACCTGGCGCTCCCGCTCGTCCACGACGATGAATCCACCGTGCGGGTTAATGCTCGCTACCGGCCAGACTGTGTAGACGCCGTCGGGGGCGTCCAACCGCTCCTCCAGGGCGAGAGAGTCCGTCCACTCGATGACGTCTGACAACGCGTCTTGCGCGACGGTCGTAACGGGATGCGATGTGAAAAGCATCAAGAAGCACGCTGCGACGACGAATGCCTTTTTCCGCGTTTTCATGAGTAGCGAGGTTATGAGTGGAGTGGAAACACCGGGCTGCGTGAAAGCAGGACGGCGAAGATGATCGCCTCGTCGTCCCACCCCTTTTCACCGTCTCATAGCGCGTCAGGAAGTTTGTATGCCATCAGGGTAGTGCGGTTGTTCTCCGCGAGGTACAGCGTGTTGCCGCGAACGTGGAACACTTTCGCTGGCTTAGGCAGAACAAGCGTTGCCTTCAGCGTGCCGTCGACGTCATACACGTAGATCTCGCGGTGTGGCATCGTCGCATAGTCGGCACCCAACACGTATATATTCTTGTCCTGGTCCATGTCCACTCCCCAGGATACCAATCCTTTCGGTTTATGCCTCTGAAACATTCGAACCTGCTCTTGGACGGTGCGCTCTTTAACCTCCGGAAGATCGGGAACGTCGTGGACGCCCTCCATTCGAAAAGCGCGACGGGTCGAGCCGTCCGGGTTAAAGATTTCGAGAAAAGGAAGTCGGCGATAACTAGCGGCTGTCGTTCCGTCAGGGTGAGACGCTACCATAACTAAATCCCAGTACATCTGCCCGCGCGTCTTTTCGAGAGAAAGTCGGACGGCTTTCCGGCCATCGACCGAGTACCGCATAAAGTTTGTTTGATAGCGCGGTTCCATACTGCCGGCGGTGATAAAGCCGGCAGGCCCACAGGAAATGTGGTACGGGTAGGCCACGCTGTCCGGCAAATGGATATGCTCCTGAAATGAAAGATTCTGATCAAATGCCATGAGACGACGACTACTTCTCAGAGAGACATATACGATGTCGTCGCAAACGCAAACTGATTCCGGCTCCCGAGCAAATTCACCCGGTCCCTGGCCCTTACGAGCCACTTGCGTTGTGAAGCGGCCCGCTGGCGTAAACTTCGTCAGCGCGTGGTTTTTCGCTTCGATGACATACACGTTGCCCGTTGCATCAGATGTGATTTCCCTGATGACGGAGAAATAGAGCGAATCGGGAAGTGCGATTGGATGTCCCGAGCCGGCGTCTATTTCAATGGGTCTATTCGTCGGTGATGTCGAACATCCCATGAGCAGCACTGCGCTAAGGAATACGACGAGCGCCGCGCCGTAGAGATGTGACCGCTGAAAGGCAGGCATATTGATGGTCGATCCAAAAAATCTCTGAGGCCAGCCCAGAAGCGCGATTTAGTTGAGTTTCTGCGCGTTGGCTTCAAGGCCCCGTGCCGCCGGGCCTGCGAGCTCGTCGGACTGAACCGGTCGACATACTACTACGAGAGCCGGGCTAAGGGTCACGCGGCCCTGCGCACTCGACTGCGCGACCTGGCGGGCGTTCATGTACGCTATGGGTACCGCCGCCTGCACGTGTTTCTGCGCCGCGAAGGCTGGGTCGTTAACCACAAACTCATCTACCGGATATACCACGAAGAAAACCTGCAAGTGCGCACCAAGACCCGAAAGAAGCAGGTCAGCCGGCCCCGGGTAAAGCGTACCCGGCCGACCGCCCCAAACCAGCACTGGTCAATGGACTTTGTCCACGATCAGCTCGCGGATGGGCGCCGATTCCGCTGCCTGACGTTAGTGGATCACTTTAGTCGCGAAAGTCCGGCGATCGAGGTGGGCCAGTCGCTGACGGGGCAGCGTGTTGTATCGGTACTACAGCGCTTGGCAGTGACCTGTGGGTTGCCCGAAGTGATCTTCGTCGACAACGGGACGGAATTTACCTCAAAAGCAGTGGACCGATGGGCGTATGAGAACGGCGTCAAACTGGAGTTTAGCCGCCCAGGTAAGCCAACCGACAACGCCTTCATCGAATCATTTAACGGCCGACTGCGCGAGGAACGTCTGAATCAACACTGGTTTACCTCGCTGCAGGACGCAAAGCAGACCATCGAGGGCTGGCGGCAAGCCTACAACCGGCGGCGTCCTCATAGCTCGCTGGGGTATTTATCTCCAGCGGAATACCTGTCCAATTAGACATCAACTGAGACCTTCGAGATAGCCCATTTTTAACGCACCGAACTGTCCAGAGATGGGGGGCATGTCAGACTCAATCACTACACCTTAGCCGAGCAGCTAATCCCACGGGTGCACTCCATGCCAGTGGTGAGAAAAATCAAAAGGGAAAAGTGATCATCGGACCATGCTTTGCGAACTGACGACTGGAATTGGAAAACCGTTCTTTTCCCAATTTAGTAACTCCTGAATACCTATCTTTCTCGTTAGTATTCTTTCGTCTATCGTACCATAGTAGTCATGATCAACTCCTAAGACCTTTCTTTTCGTAACAATGATTTGTGGTGTAGCTGCGTATCCTGGTATTTCTTCGTACACGTATTTAAGTACACCCTCATTCAGCCAACTTCTACCAGCTAGTATTTCATCAAAGCTGCCAAACTTACCAAGGTATTCTATACCGTCCCGAACGATCCAGTCTTTTGCGATACCAGTTGCCGAGAAGCTTAGACCCTTTTCATTGATCAATCGGCTTAGATGTAGCTTGGCCCGCCTTACAATACGATTAACGCGCTCGTCATTTGCATACTGGCATTTTGATGATCCTATAAAAATGAATGCTACTTCGTCACCTGTCTCACCGTTATAAGAAGGTGAATACTCGTTAGCCTTACGGTCTGGCCAATGTATTACAATTTCAGGTACTTCTATGTTTGTATAGTAGCCTACAATAGTACCAAGCAGCAATGAGAACAGAGCGACCCCAGTTACTGCTATATATCTCATCAGTCTTCGGAATTGAGGATACTCAACTTAGGATAGGGTACAGTCGAGTACGAGTACGCTGTACCAGCGTCGTACTCGTAAATTAAGGGTAACTCGTTCCCTATGTGAGTACCCTCTCCGGATTCTACATCAATCACAAACGAATCCAAATATTCGTAGAGTTTGCCCTCTTTTGCCACTTTGGGGGTTCGATGCCTGGACTGAATCAAAGCATAACCGCCTCCAAGATTGACAATTGACAACACACGGTCATTAGGTTGCGAGCCACTCCTGAACGTGGTGGCCCTGTCGGTCTTTTCGACAACTGTAGGCTTTAGACCATCTAATTTAGCAACCCACTTCCGTTGTCCACGCGCACTGTAAGCGTAAATGAAAGACGTTCCCCCCATTGAGGCAATGATGCTCTCGGACTCTGCAAAGCAAGCTATTGGGCCTTCCGTTAGCTGGAGCCTTAATGCAGGGTCGTCAGTTTCATATACGTCACCAAATTGAGCAATCTTCCCAGCATCGCGATTGTAAACGATCACTGAAGGAATCTCCTCAAACGCTACACTGGTGTTGCGAGAGTACTTATCTCTTTCGCCGACAGGAGGAACACCTCGGATGTACACGTCACTTCCCATCCCACACATAGAGGCCATAGGAATGCCATGCCTTATAGTCTTCAAGTGCTCCGCTGTCGTATCTTGAATACTAAAGAACTTGATCTCCAATCTGCCTGGATCCAATACAGCGATCTCTCCATTCGATAATATCGCAAGTGCTTCTGGACGCATGAATTCAAGTGGACCATGACCTGGACGTCCGAATGAGAAGACGGGGGCGCTACCTCCCTTGTATTTTCTAACTTGATTTAACCTCCCGTCCAACGTCCATATTGATCCATCACCCCCCGTTTTGATGTCCTCAATATTTCCAAAAATGGTATTTATCGGACCGTCTAGGGAACCTATATCGCGTGACACTTCAAAGTTTACCAAGGCTTCTATTACACGAGGGGCAGCACGAGCGCCGTCTTCAGCCTTCACAACGATCGCGTCCTGACTCCCGGGTATAAGGTTCTGGTCTGGATGAATATCCTGCGCTAGCCCTCCACCAGGTGCTAACCACATGATAAGGAAAGCTGCAGTGCACGTTACTCGGATCATCGATTTCCCTTTCCTATTTGTACTCGCGTAGATCTGCAAATGACGACTGTGCACGAATTCAAAGATACCGCGCCAGCGAGAGTGGCAATGTCGAGACTCTGCTGTATGGCTCGGCGGATGATCTCAGACGTTCGGGGGCAGCCGTGACGTAGTTGTCCCATAAACGTATCCCGGTCAAGTGTGACGCATATATACACCACCACACTCTGGTACCAAACACTCCTAACATGGCTTATCTATCGATTAAAGTCCGGCAAGGAGGCTGAAGCCAATCAGGGTTCTAACAGATCATTTCTACTCCGCAAGACAACCCGGAACTCACCAGCCACACAGACAAATTACATATTCTCAGTTCTCCACGTCTTCACCACACCCCGTCTGCTGACAATCGGAGGTGCCACGCAATAGATTACAGTTGGTAGCGAAAGTACCCGCCGTATCAGTGCAGTGATGAGTACCTTCGTATACATCACATATGTCTTCCTCACAGTAGCCACTCTCGGCACTAGAAGCACTGGCAGATTTACTGTTTATGGTTGTCCCAACCAACAGACCGACAACACACAGAATAATGGCAATTGCACTCGTAAACCAATCAACATGTTTCATTTTGTTCTCTATCTTTCATTAGAAATAAAGTTAAAAATATGATGGGCCCAAACCAATCGGCAATATTTGGAGCTCCTGATTGATAATGAGTCGACTCGCTCCTAATCCACTACGTCCTCTGGACATGGATCATAGGACATGCAGTCCCCACCTGGAAGTGAATCGCAATTTGATTCAATACTCTGGTAAGTATCCCTGCATCCATATCCTTCATATACACATACATCGTATTCGTATTGGCATTCTTCAACGCTGTCGGCCTTACCCATCTGAGTAGTAGTTTTTGCTCCAATAAAACCGGTTGCGAATAATACAATGATAGCAAGGACGTATCTGATATTTCTTGTTTGAACCATGGCTGCACTCAAGTTGGATTGATGTTGCTGGAGTGCCCCAGTGTCGTAGGGCAAACTCGAATTTCGTCTTGTAGCTTGGCTCCCACTTCTGAACTGCTCAAACTGAGACTACTTAATGCGGAAGGGTAGTACAAACGAATTCTATCCACGCTGATGGTATATACTGGTGGTGTGCATAGATGGTATACGCTCCTGGTCAGCCGGAGGCCTCTCCGTCCTGGTACCCCCGCCGGTACTGCGCCATCGTTAGCCCTGTTGCCCGCTTGAAGGCGCGGATGCCGCTGCTGTCGCTGGCAAAGCCAACGCGGCGGCACACGACGTGCACGGGGTCGTCCGTCGTGATGAGCAGTTTCCGCGCCCGATCGATGCGCGCCTGCCGGATGTAGCGGCCGATCGGCACGCCGGCCGCGCGCCGGAATCGCTTGCGCAGCGTCTCGTACGAAACGTCCAGGGCGCTGGCCACCTCGCGCGGGCTTTCGACGTCCGCGAGGTGTTCCTCAATGTGCCGCTTGGCGCGGGCTACATCGTCGGGGGGGGGGGCAGGCATGGCATGACCACCGTGGGAGGGATGCGTAATCTTTAACGTGCAGACACAGCCGGCCTCGAAATCATAACGCTGCCGTCTCCAAGCGTTATTGCACGGCCACCTCTTGCACGGCGGTCACCTCCACGGGCACGTCGTGGGCGAGGGCAAAGTGGCCGTCGACGGCGATCGTGTCGCCGGGACTGATCCCCTCAGTGATCTCGACGAAGCTCCCCGAGCGCGCACCGGTCTCGACGTACGTCCACTGCGCACGGCCCGCTTCGACGACGAAGACGAGGTCGCGCCCCTGCCGCACGAGGACGGCGCCGGCGGGCACGACGAGGCGATCGGCGAGGCGAGCGGTCTCCAGCCGGACGGTGGCGTACAGCCCGGCCACGAGGCGCCCGCCGGGATCCGGGATCGCCACAGTGACCCGCCCGGTGCCGCGCTGCACGTCGACCTGCGGGTTGATGGCGTGTACCCGGCCCGCGAAGAGGGCCGCATCCGGAGGCGTCGGCAGCGCCTCGCCGTCGGAGGCCGCTGTCGGAGTTGAGCCGTCGTCGGTGAGCGCGGGGACGTGAACGCGGGCGGTAGCGCCCTCCTGGAGACGGACGAGGTCCTCTTCGAGCACGTCGACGATGACCTTCATGGGCTGGTCGTCCAGCAGGGTGAGGACAGGAGCGCCCGGGGCCACGCGCTGGCCCACCTCCACCTTCAGGTCCGCGACGCGGCCGGCGAAGGGGGCGGTGATGCGCGTGCGCTCCAGCGTCAGGCGCGCCCGCTCGACGCGCTGCTCGGCCTGGGTGAGCCCGTAGGTGGCGGCCTGAACGGCCTCGCGGCGCAACCCGGCGCGCACCCGGACCGTCTCAACGCGCCGACGCGCCGCCTGTAGCGCCGCCGGGCCGATGGTGCCTTGGTCGAACGCCTGACGCGCGTCCTCCAGGGCGCGCTGCGCGGCGGCCAGCGCGCTCGTGTCGGGGGCAGTCGCGGGCGGCCCCTCACGGGTGTTGACGGCGTGCTCAGCCCGGGCTTTCGTGAGTTCGGCCTCTGCCTCAGCGAGCTCGATGCGCTCGTCGCGATCGTCGACTCGAACGAGGAGGGCGCCCTTCTCGGCATAATCGCCTTCCTCGACGGGGCGCTCCAGGACGTGGCCTTCGGTCTCCGCGCTGAGCGCCGCACGGCGCCATGGCGCCAGGTGCCCGGTCGCTTCTGCGCGGAGCGGAAAGCTTACACGCTCGGCAATGGTCGCCTCCACGGCGGCCACCGAAGCGACCTCCTCGTCGACGTCGGGACGCTCGTCGAGGGCGGCGTCTTCGCCGGCTAGTGTAGGCCAGAAGCCGTACAGGAGCAGGCCCGCCACGGCGGTCAACAGCGCGGCCCCGGCCACGTGCCAAGCGCGGAGCCGCCTGCTCGGCGGCGGATGGTTCGCCGCCGAGCCACGATCCGTTGGGTGCGATGCCGCGGGGTCCTCGAGCATCGGCGCTGTGGATATAAATTAGAACGAAGTGGGACTACCAAGAAGGGGATGCGCAACGAAAAACGCAATGCATCCGCTCGTAGCGGACCAGGCGGATACACGGGCGACTGCTTTGTACGCGGTGAAGCACTGCGGCACGGCACCCGTCAGGCCGTTGGCTGCTCGGGGGAGGCGGCTTCGGCCTCGCGAGCACGTCGTTGCAAGGCCCTGACACTCACGCCTTGCCACAGGAGGCACAGCAACCCGCCCACGACGAACAGCACTAACTGCGCGCCATGCGTGATCACAGCGTAGGTCACTGCGTCGGCGCGGGGCATGGTGAACAGGATCATCAGCGCCTCGGTGGTGATGAAGTGGTACGAGCCCGTGCCACCGGGCGAGGGCACCACGATGCCGAGTGCCCCGATGGCCATGAGCGCCCAGGCGTCGAGGAGGGTGATGCCGTACGGGGCGGCCGTGCCCAGCATCACAAACGGCCAGTAGGCCATGACGGCATAGCACGTCCACATGCCCAACGTCGTGCCGACGAGCACGCCACGGCGAGGGGAGCGCCACAGCGTCGAGAGGCCGTCCCGGAAGGCAACCAGTGCGGGCTGTACGGTGGATGTCCACAGCTGCCGTACGGCCGACGATTGGTTCTGTAGCGCGCGGTACAACCAGGCCCCCGCCACAAGCAAGATGAGAAGCAGTCCTCCGCCGAGGGCGGTGAGCCACACGAGGGGCAGAGCCCCCACGGGCTCCAGCGCCGGCTCGATGAACGAGCGGCGAATGGCGGGCAATTGGGGCCACATGATCGGGATGACGCTCAGCAGTGCGAGGGCGAGAACGACCATGTCCAGCACGCGCTCAATCACAACCGTCCCGAAAATGCCACTGAACGACAGCCGGGCCCGGGCTGATAGATTGGCGGTCCGGGCAACTTCCCCGAGGCGCGGCGCGGCGTAGTTCACCATGTAGCCAATGGTGAGCGACGAAAAGGTGTCGCCGTACGTAACGGCCGTTGCCGGGTCGGTCTCGTCAGCGGCGCCATCGCGAGGGAGCGCTTGCAGGAGCGCCTGCCAGCGCCACGCCCGAAGTCCGAGGCTGAATAGCGTCACGCTCACGAGCGGAAGCAGCCACCAGTAGTTGGCCGCCTGAAAGGCATCACCCATCGCAGCGAAATCTACGCCGCGGAGGGACAGGTAGAGCAGCAGCCCCGCGAGCGCGAAGCTCCCCACCTGCATCACAAGTCGTCGAACGCGTTTGGTCACGATGCATCGAAAGGGTTAAGAGCGCAGATCCACGACGTCAGCATCCGGCGGCGGCTGAAACGTGAAGGCGCCTTCCGGAATGGGAGGGCTTAATGCTACGTCATTCAGCTGAAAAATGGTTGTCGCGCCGTTTTGGTCATTGAGGGTAACCCGGGCCAGAATGGCATCCGCTCGGCGGACACGCACGGTGACGTCTGTGTAGTACGCATCGGGCGCGTCGG
>CAYFQN010000072.1:7152-14064 GCA_964345285.1 uncultured Rhodothermales bacterium | reverse complement strand
CTCGAAGAAGGCGAGCCGTTCGAGCGCCAGATCATGTGAAAACCTTCATCCTAAGCCTGCCCCTCCCATGGCTGAGGCCTCACTGTCCGACCGCCTGCTGCTTCGTGTGAACCGGCTGGAGCAGTGGCTGGAGCAGTCGACGGCGCTCCGCGAGTTGCCGCTGCGCCTCGGCGGCTACGCGCTACTTGTGGGATTGATGATGGGGAGCAATCTAGCCGCTCTCATCCGATGGCCGCTAGCCGCTGCCCGCGGCGCCTGGCGCAGCGCCGAGCCGCCCGTGCTGGACGATGCCCCTGCGGATGAACCCGTAGCAGTGACGCCAGAGGAACTGGACACACTCGTCCAGCAGGGCAACCTCGTCCTCGTCGACTTCTGGGCGGCGTGGTGCGGGCCATGCCTCATGATGAACACGCCGTTGAATCAGTTGGCTCGCCGCTACGCTGGTTGCTGTCGCGTCGTGAAGATCGACACGATGGCACACGCCGAGGTCGCCAAGACCCACGGCGTAAAAGGACTGCCCACACTCATTGTGTTTGGCAATGGCGTGGAGGTCGATCGCCACGCCGGGGCGCTCAGCTACCCTGAACTCAAGGCGCTCATCGAGACCTATCTATCGGCGTCCACTCCGGACTCTGATGTTGCCACGTCAGTTCGATGACGTCGGCGGCGCGTCGTCGGCCGTCCATACGTTGTTGCTCCGGTCGATGTCGGGGAAGACGCGCGCCGCATCGATCTCGACGCGCTGAATGGCGCTGCCTGCGGGCACGTCGAGCGTCGTTTCCGTTGCGCCATCGAGCCACGTGCTCACCGGCACGGTGCGCTGCATCGCCGAGCCATCAGCGCGCATGACAGTGACGCGGGCCGGCATGAACGCCTTGCCGCGGTCGCGGATCGTTACCGTGGCGCTCCCGTCGCCTTGCGTCGCCACGTTGCCGACGGCGTGGTCGAGCGTCCAGGCCTCATAGAACCAGCTCTGCCAGAACCAGTCGAGATTACGACCGCTAACGGCCTCAAACGTGTTGAAGAGGTCGCTGGGGTACGGGTGCTTGTACGCCCACGTGTCGATGAACTGATGGAAGGCGTCATTGAATGTGTCTTCACCGAGGAGCCCGCGTAGCGCGACGAGCAGCGTGGCCGGCTTCGGGTAGGAGGCGATGCCGAACGACGTCCCGCTCGGGTGGAAGTTGGACCATCGCATGATGGGCTCCACGAGCCCGGCGCGCGCGGCCTGCAGGTAGCGCTGCCGGTCCGTCTGGATGGCCGTGCTGCCGGTGAAGAAATCGGTGCGCGCGTCGTTTTCGTTGAAGGTCGTCATCCCCTCGTCGATCCAGCTGTGGCGCCGCTCGTTGCTGCCCACCACCATGGGCACCCACATGTGGGCGAGCTCGTGGGCGGTTACGGCGTAGAGCGACGTGTCGCTGCGGCCGTTGTAGTCGCCGATGAGCGTCATCATCGGAAACTCCATCCCGCCGCCGATGATGCCACCACCCTCCACAGCCGTCATGTGCGGCCACGGATAGGCATAATCCATCTGCTCGCCGAGCTGCGTGATGGCGTGCTGCTGATAGCGAGTCACCTCCGACCAGAGTGGAGCCGTCGGGCGGTAGAATGTGTTGATGGCCGTGTAGTCGGTCTGTCCATCGCCATCGCGGTCGCCGACGGGCGTACGGGCGGCCTCCCAGTAGCCGTTGCGGGTTGCGCTGAACGCCACGTCGCGCACCCGGTTGGCCTGGAAGGTCCACCGCAGCGTGTCGTCCGGTGTACCCTGCGTGGCATCTGTGTCGGGCCCGGCGACTTGCATCGGCAGATCACTGGCGTGCGCCTCGCGCATCCGCTGGGCGGTAGCGGGCGTGAGCACGGCCTCCGGGTTTTGGAGCGCGCCGGTGCTGGCGATGATCCACTCGGCGGGCGCGGCGACGGTCACCGTATAATCGGCGAAGTCGGCGTAGAACTCGGCTCGGCCCATGAACGGCTCTGTCATCCAGCCGGCCACGTCGTCGTATACCGACATCTGCGGGTACCAGTACGCGAGGAAAAAGAGGTTGTCACGGCTGTAGCCCATTCGTGCGCCGGCCCCAGCCTGAGGGATGGTGAAGCGCCAGTCGATCTCGATCGTCGCCGAGGCGCCGGGGGATAGCGAGGACTCGGGAAACAGTACCAGTTGCGTGTTGGCTTGCTGGTAGCGCGGCCCACTGGTTCCAGGCTGCAACTCCGTCCCGTTCACCGCCACGCGCTCCACGGTCACGCCCCCCGTCACCTCCGCCATCTCGTTGCGGATGACGCCCGCCTTGTGCAGGTTCTGCGCTAGCTCAATATGAAAGCGCCGCAGTGCATCCGGCGAATTGTTCGTGTACGTGATGCGCGCCGATCCGTCGAGGCGCTTCTGTTCGGGGTGCAGAGTGGCTTCCAGGTCGTACTGTGCGTCCTGCTGCCAGTAGTTGGGGCCCGGCGTGCCGTCCTCGGTTCGGGTGCCGGCCTCAATGGCATCGGCGAAGCCGCGCTCCAGAACGGGCTCACCGGGCAGGGGGCGGGCCGGCATCTGCACCGCGTCGGCCCGGGTCATTGAGGCCGCCCCGTCGTCTGGCGCAGTGGGCGCTGAAGACGAGCAGCCGGCGACGAAGAGGATGAGACCGAGCGGAGCAAACCAGCGAAGGAGACGGGGCATACGGGCTGAGACGGGGTGGTGGAGAAGATGCGGCAGGAGAAAGAAAAAGCCCGGGCACCACACGATGTTTCTCGTGCCGGCCCGGGCTCGTTGGTAAGTGCTGGTGCGGAGGGGCGACTAGTTATCGCCGCTCCGCGTGGTACCAGCCGTGTTCGGTGCGTGATACGCCGCCAGTGCCTCCGCCCGGTCCCACAGCGCAAGGGCTTGGTTCAGGTCCTGGTCCACCTGGTTCAGAATGGGGATGGCGGCGCGTCCGCCGTACAGTCGACCGGCAATGCGAGCCTTCAAGTAGGTCTTCAGGCGCTCCTTCTCCTGCGCAGCCTCGGCGCGGAGGAAGACGCCGTCTTTCATCGACACCTCGGCCGGGTCCGACGTTAGAGACAGTCCGTTCTCTTGTGCAAAGCCCCAGAAGGCGCTGATGACTTCATCGTCCACCGCGTAGGAGTCGATGAAGGCCTGGCGCCGCTCGGTCCACGTCTCGCGCAGCCGCTGCTCGCTCTCCTTGAACCAGTCCAGCACGAACATCCGATCCACGCCATTGCCCACGACGGCGCGGAAGAGGCGCGACGTGTCGGGCGTCACGATGTAATCGGGCAGGATGCCGCCGCCTCCAAAGACGGTCCGTCCGTGATCGGTCTCGTACTTGAGCGAGTCGGGGAAGGTGCCCTTGTACTCGCTCGGGTTGTATGTGGCCTTGTCGTAGTCGGCAAACTTTTGTTCGTAGTAGTCCTCCAGGTCGCCGTCTTCGTAGGGCGTTTGGATGAGGCGGCCCGCGGGCGTGTAGTAACGGCCCACGGTCATCTGCAGCATGCTCCCATCGGTCAGCTCGAACTGCTTCTGGATGAGCCCCTTACCGAAGGTGCGCTGCCCCACGATGAGGGCGCGGTCTTCGTCCTGCAGCGCGCCGGAGATGATTTCGCTCGCTGACGCCGAGTTGCCATTGACGAGCACGATCACCGGCTCCGATTCAAAGGCATCGCCGTTGGAGGCGCCAAACAGCCGGTTCGAACTCTCATCGCGGAAGCGGGTCTGGACGATGGTGTGGCCGCTCGCTAGCATCTCATCGGCGATGCGGACGGCCGATTGCATGACGCCGCCGGGGTTGTTGCGCAGGTCGAGTACGAGCCGTTGCATGCCCTGATCCTTCAGCACGCGGAGGCTGTCTGCGAACTCCTCATGCGTCGTCATCGCAAAGCGGTTGATCTTGATGTAGCCCGTCCGGTCGTCGATCATGTACGAGCCGTCGATCGAGTAGAGCGGGATTTCGTCGCGCGTGATGGTGAACGTCATCTGCTTGTTCATGCCCGGGCGGCGCACCGTCATTTGCACATCCGTACCGATCGGGCCTTTGAGGCGGCGCTGGATGGCGTCCGAGGACGCATCGGGGCCGGCCGCGTTCGAGTCTTCGATGGCCACAATCCGGTCACCCGGCATAATGCCCACGTTCTCGCTCGGGCCGTCGGTGATCGGGGAGACGACCTGCGCCGTGTCGTCGACCATCTCGAACCAGATGCCGATGCCGCCAAAGGAGCCGCGGTAGCTTTCCTGCACCTCCTTCACTTCCTTGGCGCTGATGTAGCTGGAGTGCGGATCCAGTTCGTCGAGCATGCCGGCAATCCCTTGCTCGGCCACCTTGCTCGACTGGATGGGATCAACGTACTGGCGGTTGATGATGACGAAGGCCTTTTCCAGCTTGCGCAGCTGCGAGTAGGTGTCCTCGTCAGAGGAGAACGCCGATTCGAGCTGAACGCCGAGCACGGCCCCCAGCATCAGGATGGCGACGGCGGGGAGGATATACGTCTTTTTGAATTGCATCTCGGGAGGCGTTATGAGCAGGGCGTACCCGGACGGTGGTGGCACCGGACCCGTGGGGAGGCGACCAGTGCATGTACTTATATATTTTGTTCATGCGCATTTGTTGCACCCACGCGACGGCCGTTTCCGGGCGTCGGCGTCTAGAAGCGGCGCGATCCTGTAACGATCCGCGACAACATCCATGCCTCGCCCGAACGAAACGACCTGACGCGGATTTACGGGGCGATTCTACGCCACACGGCGCTTCGGCACCGCCTTCTTTTGGATTCACTGTATGAGGATATGTCGCTTTTTGTCACCATCGTGCTCGATGGCGTGGGCATCGGCGCGCAACCGGATGCCGACCGCTACGGCGATGCCGGAAGCCACACGCTCGGCCACGTCTGCGCCACGTCCCACCCGAAGCTGCCGCACCTGGCCGATCTCGGCCTCGGCTGCATCGCGGACCTCGACGGCGTGCCAGCCACGGACACGCCCAGCGCCCACTTCGGGCGCATGCAGGAGGTGTCCGCCGGGAAGGACAGCACGACGGGGCACTGGGAACTCGCCGGCCTCCGTCTCGAACAGCCCTTTCCCACGTACCCCGATGGCTTCCCGCCGGCGGTGATCGACGCGTTCGTGGAGAAAACCGGGTGCGGCGGCGTGCTCGGCAATCGGCCGGCATCCGGTACCGTCATCATCGACGAGCTCGGGCCGATGCATGCGGCAACGGGCCACCCCATCGTGTACACGTCGGCGGACAGTGTCTTCCAGATCGCGGCGCACAAGGACGTGATGCCGCTCGACCGGCTGTACGAACTCTGCCGCATCGCCCGGGAGGCGGTGTGCGTCGGCGAGCACGCCGTGGGGCGCGTCATCGCGCGGCCATTCGTCGGCACGCCGGGCGACTACACGCGCATCTCCGCCGAGCGGAAGGACTTCTCGCGCGTCCCGGACGATCCGCCCGTGCAGGACGTGCTGCAGCAGCACGGCGTCCGCACCGTGTCCATCGGCAAGATCAACGACCTGTTCGCCCGCCGCGGCTTCGACGACGCCATCGCGACGAAAAACAACGCCGAGGGGATTACCGCCACGCTGGAGCAGATCCGCGCCCACGACGGCGCGCCGACGTTTGTATGGACGAACCTCGTTGACTTCGACCAGGCGTTCGGCCACCGCAACGACCCGGACGGCTTCGCCCGCGCGCTGGAGCAGTTCGACGCCGCCGTGCCCGATCTGCTCGACGCGCTGCCCGCCGACAGCCGCCTCGTCCTCACCGCCGACCACGGCAACGACCCGACGACCGCCAGCACGGACCACAGCCGCGAGTTCGTGCCGCTCCTCTACGTCGACGGGACGACGCCCGGCCACGCCCTCAGCCTGCGCCCCTCGTTCAACGACCACGCCGCCACGGTGGCGGAGTACTTCGGCGTCGCGTTCGACACGCAGGGCACGGCGTTTAGAGACGAATGAAAGAGCGCGAGGGAAAGGGCGAATGGGGAACGCAGTGTGTTTGCTTGACCGTTTCGGCAGCGGGTGCTATGCTAGTATGCACCTCATCTTGGATTGTCTCGGCGCCATGCTCGACGTCACACGTTTCATTGTCTCGCTTTATTTTGCTACGCTGACCACTGCTGCACTGGTGGCTGCGATGGCGGGATGCTCCGTGATCGGTGAAGGCAACGAGCCCTGGGATACCGATATCCCCGAAAGCGAGGTGTTCAATGCAGCTGATGGCACTGGGGGCCGGATGGTATCCAGATTGCGTTCGAGCACATCCCAGAAACCCTTGGTGCTGAGCCTGGCGAGTCGGATCAGCTTTGGATTGCGGATCTTGAAGCGGACACGCGTCGCAAGGTCGCGCCCGGTCGTGTAGTGGGGCTAGACTGGAGCCCCGACGGAGAGTGGTTTGTCTTCCATACGGCCTCCATCCCGCGCTATCTGTTCAAGATCAACGTTCGTGGAGATCAACGTTCGTGGAGATAGTCTCGTTCGGCTTTCAGGGGCCGACTCGCCGAACCCGGACTTGGAAGACACGGTAGCCGGGCGTTGGAGTCCGAGCGGCGATCGCATTCTCTACGCCGTTTCGGCTGGAAAGCCACGAGGCGTCTCCATGATGAACCCCGACGGTTCCGGTGCTCGGATCTTGATCCCCTATGGGGTGATGCCGAACTGGTTTCCCAACGGCGAATCCATTGTCTATGTCAACTGGGACACGACGGTCGAAGAGGACCGGCGCAGGCAGATCTACCGCGCTCGCGCTGATGGCACTGAGATCGAAAAGCTTACCGATCTGCCAGACTCTGGAATAATCAACTACCCATCGGTTTCGCCGGACGGTGCGCACATCGCCTTCGTATACCGAGCCGAGGACCAAAGCGCGGAGGTGTTTTTGATGCGCGCTGATGGCACGGATATCCGTCAAGTTACTCAAGGGCCGGGAATTGCACGGA
>CAYFQN010000072.1:0-7052 GCA_964345285.1 uncultured Rhodothermales bacterium | reverse complement strand
CGCGCTGATGGCACGGATATCCGTCAAGTTACTCAAGGGCCGGGAATTGCACGGAGCCCGGAATGGCACCCGAATGGGGAGAAGATATTGTTCGAGCGGTTCATTCCAAACGTTTCCCATCATCTCTATCTGCTTGATGTGGAGACGCTGGAGGTTGAGCCGGTTTTTCTCGCCACCTCCGATTGATGTCCCGAAAGCCATCTTCCTGTCCTCCACGCTCACCCGTCATCCTCCTCGCTGACGAGCGGGACGAAGCGGAAGCTGTGGAAGTCCTCGCGGCGGTAGCGGGTGGGGCCGGTGCGGGTGATGCGCTGCATCTGCTGGCCGCCGCGCCCGCCCACGGGGATGACGAGCCGCCCGCCGTCACCGCCTGCGCCGCTCGGCGCGCGGAGCTGCTCCAGGAGCGGGTCGGGCACGTCCGTCGCCCCGGCGGTGACGATGATGCCGTCGTACGGCGCAAAAGCCACCCAGCCGTTCGTGCCGTCGCCGTGCTTGGTGACAACGCGGTAGTCGAGCCGGTCGAGCAGCGACGTCGTGCGCTCCAGTAGCGCCTGGTGCCGCTCGATGGAGAAGACGCGCACGTCCATCTCGCACAGCACGGCGGCCTGGTAGCCGCTGCCCGTGCCCACCTCCAGCACGCGGTCGTCGGGCTGCGGGTCGAGGAGGGACGTTTGGTACGCCACCGTGAACGGCTGCGAGATGGTTTGCTGCTGGCCGATGGGCAGCGCCTCGTCGGCGTACGCTCGGGCGCGCAGGGCGGGCTCCACAAACGCGTGCCGCGGCACGCGCCCGATGGCGGCCAGCACGCGCTCGTTCTCGATGCCCCGCTCGCGCAGGGTGTCGACGAGCTGGGCGCGCTGGCGGCGGTATTTGCGGTCGGTGGTGGAACGGGCCATGCTCAGAGAAAAACCAATTCAGTCAGAGCGGACGACGCAGCGAAACAATCACGCCTCAGCCAAGGCCTGCGACGAAGCCGACGAGCGCGCGGTGCGGCCCATCAAGGCGTTCGTCAGGTACGTGCGCAGTTCGTCGACGGTAAGCTTCGAGATGAGCGTACCTTCGCGGGCGATGGAGATGTTGCCCGTCTCCTCCGAGACGACGACCACGAAGGCGTCCGTCTGCTCGGTGAGGCCGACGGCGGCGCGGTGGCGCAGGCCGAGCTGCGGGCTCAGCTTCATCGTGGTAGACACCGGCAGGATGCAGCGCGCCGCCTCGATGCGCCGGTTCCGGATGATCACGGCGCCGTCGTGCAGTGGGTTCTTGCCGTGGAAGATGGCCAGCAGCAGGTCGCGCGACGGCTCGGCGTTGAGCTTCTCGCCGGTCTCCACGTAACTGCGCAGGCCCGTCGAGCGCTGAAACACGATGAGCGCACCGATCTTCTTCTTGCTCATCTCCTCGACGGCGGCTACCGTCTCCGTCACCACCTCCTCTTGCCCCGTTGTGCTCACCAGCCGCCGCACGAGTGGGTTCTGGCCCAGCATGAGCAGCAGGCGACGGATCTCGGGTTGGAAGAGGACGATCACGGCCAGCACAAAGACCTCGCTGATGGAGCTGAAGAGGGCCTGCAGGATCTTCATGTTGAGTACGCGCACGAGCACCTGTACCAGGTAGAGTGCGCCGAGCCCAAGCGCAATCTGCACGGCGATGGTGCCGCGCATTAGCTGATACAACCGATACAGCAGGTACGAGACGAGGCTGATTTCGATGACATCAGCAACGCCGAACGAGATGATATCGAACGGCGTGACCGCAAGCACGATGGACACAGGCAGCAGGCTGCTCAACAGAACCAGGGGGTTGACCGGTGAGAGGACTTCGATACTTTAAAGTAGTCCATACGGTGCAGACGGCGTCTCGGTCCACCACCGACGCCAGGTTTAGCGGGCCTGCACCGTGGCGCCGAGTGCGCGGCACATCTCCACGGTGGGGCGGACGTCGTGCGTGCGAACGATCGTTGCGCCGCGCAGCACAGCCACGGCCGTGGCGCCGAGCGAGCCGTACAGCCGCTCGCCGATGGGCGCGGGCTCGTCGGCCGTGCTCAGAACGGCACCGATGGTACTCTTCCGTGAGATGCCGACCAGCACGGGCCGCTCCAGCGCCAGCAGCGCATCCACTCGGTTGATGAGCCGGAGGTTCTCCTGCACGGTCTTCCCAAATCCAAAGCCCGGGTCGGTGATGATGTGGGGCACGCCCGCCGCCTCAGCGATCGACAGCGAGGATTCCAGAGACTCCTTGACATCGCCCGTCACGTCGTCGTAGTCGTGCGTGTGCGGCATAGCGCCAGGGCGGCCCAGCGAATGCATGACGACGAGCGGCGCGCCGTACTCTGCGGCCACATGCGCCGTCTCTGGGTAGTGGCGCAGCCCGGTGATGTCGTTCACAATATGCGCGCCGGCCTCCAGCGCGGCCCGCGCCACCTCCGGTTTGTACGTGTCGATGGAGATCAGCGCCTCGGGCATGCGTTCCACGACGCCTTCAATGACAGGAAGTACGCGGTCCAGTTCTTCCTCGCGGGCGACTTGCGCAGCGCCCTCGCCATACACCGATCCGGCGGGCCGTGTTGACTCGCCGCCCACGTCGATGATGGCCGCCCCCTCGTCAACCATTTCCTGGGCACGGGCCACGGCGTCGTCGGCGTCGAGGAACTGCCCGCCGTCCGAGAACGAGTCGGGCGTGACGTTGAGGATGCCCATCACGTGTGCGCCGAGTGGCTGGCCGGGGCGGCAATCCAGCGAGCGGCCCCGGCAGTCGAGCATGAACCGGTCGGTATCGAAATGGTCGGGATGGAGCACGTCGGAAGTCGTGTCGAGCATAGGGGAAGCGAGTGCGTGGTGACGAGTTGTTGTTTCCAACATAACCAACATGCGAGACGGGTGCCGCACGGAGACTGCGACATTTCTATGTAATCCACGCCGTAGCGCGGTGTTTGGGGGGCACTGCGGAACCTGCCGGGCGAAGAAAATATAATGGACTTGGTCTGTCCGATCATGGCTTTTGCATGTTTCATGTCGCTCCTTCACTCGCTGCTGCACACCGCGGGTCCGCTCCGGTCCGTCAAGCGCTTTATCCGCGAACCGATGGCAACCCAGCGCGCCGTGCTGCGCGGCCTACTGCAGCAGGCCGCCGATACCGAGTGGGGGCGGCGCTACGGGTTCGCCTCCATCGCCGCCGCTGACGACGTGGTGGCGGCCTACCAAGCGCGCATGCCGCTCCACGCGTACGACAGCATTCGCGACGACGTGAAGCGCGTGCGGCAGGGCGCCGAAGACGTGATGTGGCCCGGGCAGTGCACGCACTTCGCCGTTTCCAGCGGCACCGTCTCCGAAGGGAAGATCATCCCCATCAGCATGGAGATGATCGAAAACGATCGCACGTTCAGCGTGGGCACGGGCGTCAACTACGTCGCCGAGACGGGCAACCTTCGCATCTTTGGCGGGCAACACCTGACGCTGCCGGGGCGCATCGAGGAGGATCCCAACTATCCGGGCACGCTCGTTGGCGAGGTGAGCGGCCTGCTGGCCGAGCACGCACCGCAGTTCTTCAGCAGCCTCTTCCAGGCCGTGCCCAACGAAATCGCCTTTCTGCCGAACTGGGAAGAGAAGCTCCGCGCCATCGCCGAGCGGACCGTCGACAAAGACATCCGCCTGCTCGTGATGGTGCCGACGTGGGCGCTCGTGCTGTTCGAGGAACTCATCCAGTGCTACAACGAGCGCTACGACGCCACCGTGAGTACGGTGAAAGAGGTGTGGCCCAACGTGCAGCTGTTCATCTCCGGCGGCGTGGCCCTCCGCTCGTACCGCGATTTGCTGGAAGAGCTCATCGGCGGCGACATCGACTTCATCGAGACGTACGGCGCATCCGAGGGCTTCTTCTCGTTCCAGAACCGGCTCGACGATCCGGCCATGCTGCTGCACCTGGACAACGGGCTCTTCTACGAGTTCGTGCGGATGGACGAGAAGGGAACTGAGACCCCCCGCCGCTACACCATCGATGACGTGGAGACGGGCGTACGCTACGCGCTGTACGTGACCTCGTGCAGCGGACTGTGGTCCTACGACGTGGGCGACGTGGTCCGCTTCACACAGACCGACCCGCCCAAGATCATGGTGGCCGGCAGGACGAGTGAGATGATCGACCGGTACGGCGAGGCCGTGTTTGGCGACGAGGCCCGGGCTGCGCTGCAGGCCGCCTGCGACGAAACGGATGCCCACGTGACCGACTACCACATCGCGCCGCGCCCGGCACAGAATGGAGGTATGCCCAGCCACGAGTGGCTCGTCGAGTTCGAGCAGGCGCCGGCGGACATGGCCACTTTCGCCGTGGCCCTCGACCGGTACCTGCAGGAGGTCAACCGTCACTATCAGATTCGCCGCGAGGCCCGCGCGTTCGGCGCGCCCACCGTCGAGGCGCTACCTGATGGCACGTTCTACGCGTGGCTCAAAGAGACGAAAGACCGGGTGAGCGGGCAGACGAAGGTGCCGCGCATGAGTGATGAGCGCACCGTTGCCGACGCCGTGCTACGCGTCGCCCAGAAGAACGGATGAGGAACATCGAAGCCCATGGAGCGAATGTAACCCTCGCGGAACATCACTTTGTGTTGGTCGTGATGAATGCGCGACAACGCACGATGTGTGTAGCAGTGCTGACCACGACGGCTCGGCCGCACGAGCCTCCTCCGCTGTACGCCACCACGCTGTAATCTGACACACCAACCCGTCGAAGCCCTATGTACGTCCCCCGCCAGCAACGCATGCTGGATCAGTATCTCCAGGAAATCGGCAAAATCGAACTGCTAGAGCCCGAGGAAGAGGTCGAGCTGGCTAGGCGCATCAAAGAGGGCGATCAGGAGGCGCTTCACAAGCTGACCCGTGCCAACCTGCGCTTCGTGGTGTCGGTTGCCAAGAAGTATCAGGGGCAGGGGCTGTCGCTCGCCGACCTGATCAACGAAGGCAACTATGGTCTGATCAAGGCCGCGCAGCGATTCGATGAGACGCGCGGCTTCAAGTTCATCTCCTACGCCGTCTGGTGGATCCGCCAGGCCATCCTGCAAGCCCTCGCCGAGCAGAGCCGCGTCGTTCGGTTGCCGCTGAACCGGATCGGTACGATCAGCAAGATCCGTAAGGCCAGCGCACGCCTCCAGCAAGAATTCGAGCGCAAGCCCAACATCGAAGAGCTCGCCGACGAGCTCGAGATTGACGTCAAGAAGGTGCGCGAGGCGATGCAGCACACCAGCCGCCACCTCTCGATGGACGCGCCCTTCAACGAAGAAGACGACAACAGCCTGCTCGACGTCCTCCCGGATGAGGAGAGCGATGATCCGGACAACGACATGATGGACGAGTCGGTGAAGATCGACATCGAGCGGGCGCTGAGCATGCTGCACCCGCGCGAGGCCGAGATCACCCGCCTCTACTTTGGCATCGGCCGCGAGCACCCGCTGACGCTCGAAGAGATCGGCAAGCGCTTTGACCTGACCCGCGAGCGTGTGCGTCAGATCAAGGAGAAGGCGCTCCGCAAGCTGCGACAGCGCCACCGCCGCGAAGACCTCCAGACGCACATCGGCTAACTTGGTACACCGACATACGATTCCAGCGCAAAGGGCGCGTCTCCACCGAGGGATGCGCCCTTTTGCTTCTGTGTGGCTAGCCATCAGCGAGAACACGTCGCGACGTTTATCAAGTTGTCATCCCAGACTTGATTCAGGATCTCCGAGGTATGACCTATGCCTTGAACTGTGAGATCTTGCATCGAGTTCAGGATGACAGCCCCGGTCGGTCACCGCCCCAGCGGCACCTCGGCGTAGCGGTTCATGCCCGATCCACCGTTCGAGCCCGCATCGTAGACGAAGCCGTACACGCGAGGCGCTGGGCCGCCGCGCCTCAGCGGCATCCCGCGAACCCACTGCGCATCGACGCTGTCCACCTGCAGCGTGGCGGCCTGCCAGGCGCCTGCAGCACCGCGCTGCGTGTGATAGATGTGCCCTGTGCCGTCTTCGATGAACAGCACATGGACGGTCCCGTCGGCTGCGATGGCGTCGGCCCCCACCTGATCGGAGTCTACCGCGTTCTGGACGACGGCGCGCTCGCTCACTCGCACGGGGTCGGTGGGCGGCCTATGGTCGACGATGCGACGGGCCCACAGCGTACCGTCCGTTCGGCGGTAGATCACCACCACCGTATTCGTGGCAGGCAGAAAGACGAGCGGCAGGACCGAGCCCGCATCGGCCTCCGTCGTGCCGAGGTTCGACGCGACTTGAACACGTGGCGTCAGCGTACCATCCGGCCGGATCCGGCGGTACCAGGCCGTGCCGTCGCGCCCTGTGTAGGCCAGGTGCACGACGTTGTCTGCGCCCCGCCCCGTCTGCGGCCCCGACAGATCCGGGGGCGTCGACGCGTCGATGACGGTCTCATCGCTCCACGTGCCCTCGGGCGAGCGGGTGGCGACGTGGATCTTTTCCGGTCCGCCGTAGACGGCGACGAGGCTGCCGTCGGAGCGGGCGGTGAGCGCAGCGACCTGCACGGGCGGCTCACCGGGCGTGGCCACCGTGTCGTCGCGCACGACCCACGTGTCCGGCGCCGTTGGGTGATCTGCCGTGTGGAAGGCATGGTACAGCACCGCCTCATCGATCTGGTGCAGCATGTGGATGGTGTCGCCGTGGCGGTCCGACGCGAAGCCTTCCAGGTCGCCCGTCGCCGGCCGGTTCGCGCCGTCGACCTCGCGCCAGGTGCGCCCGCCGTCGGTCGACTTCACGACCATCAGCACGTTGTACGTCTCGGCCGGCTCCATGAGGAAGTACAAGTCGCCGTTTGACGCTTCCCACGGGCCGATCCGGCCTGGCGTCTCCACGAACGTGCCGCCGAGCAGCCGGGGCGGGACGGTGGCCGTGAGGGTGGGATACGCGCCGGATGCGACCCCGCGACCGTTTGTGTCCATCATCCGAAAGGCGAACGCATCGCCGTCCTCGTTCGTGACGGCGCCATCGGCGAAGCGGCGGATGACGAGCGGCCATTCCCACTCGCTGTGCGTGCTGCTGTCCGCCGGCAGCGAAGGGG
>CAYFQN010000071.1:0-14312 GCA_964345285.1 uncultured Rhodothermales bacterium | reverse complement strand
CGGGTCCGGTCAGGAATATGGATCGCCCGGCCGAAGAGCATGTCTTCGTCGTCGATCATGTGATGAGCTCGGGCTACCGAATCCCGCTCTCGATCTGCAAGCTCCTCCAGTTGGGCTTGGACGTGTTGCATGTCTGAGATGCGATATGATCAAGATGCAGTAGAACAGGGACGGAAGGCGCCGTTGAGACGCGCTCGCTGACTTGACCGTTAAACACGTCGGCCTCGAAACCGCAGAGCAAGAACGCGCACTAGCGTCGCTTTTTGTCCGAATGCTACCGCAACCCTGGATCCGGTGGAATTATTCAGGCGCTGTGTGGCGCGCACTTCGATCGACGACATCGTCGCGTAGAAACTGATCGAAGAACGTGGCCATGTCCTGCAACTTCTGGATTGTGTTGTCGCGCCCGTACACGTAGTATGACCCGGCCGTATACGCACGGTGCCGGAAGATCTTGTACTGCTGGTCGAGAGCCCGCGCGAAGTCGACCGCTGCAGGAACCGGCTTCTGCGCCGGGCGCCACGGGATTGTGGAGTCGTCGGTGCCGTGCAGAAGCAGCGTCGGCGTTGTGACGTCCGCGGCCCGGTAGATCGAGGAGTTGCGCCGGTAGACGGCGATGCTGTCAGGAAACGGCCCGAACTCGTACGCCAGCAGCTTCACGTGCTGCAGCTCATCGTTCCAGTCGTGGAAACCGACCCAATCGCTGTACCCGGAGATGGGGATGGCCGCCTGGAAGAGCCCCGGCGCGAAGGCGACGGCCGCCATGCTCAGGATCCCGCCGTAGCTCGTCCCCGTGATGCCCATCTTCGCGTCGTTGACCTCGGGGAGGGCCTTCAAGAACTCGACCCCAGCGCGGACATCGTGCAAATCGCAGCGGCCCCAGCAGTCGTTGTTGGCATCTTCGAAGGCCTTGCCGTACCCGCTCGACCCGCGCACGTTCGGCATAAGGACGGCGTAGCCCTGCTGCACGAAGTAGTGCACCTGATGGTGGCTCCCGAAGGCGTCGGAGAACTGCGAGGTCGGCCCGCCATGGGCCCAGATGATGCCAGGCGCCGTGCCGTCCGCCACGTCCTGCGGGCGGTGCAGGTACGCCTGAATCGTAAACCCGTCCGTGCTCTCGTAGCTGACCTTCTCGGGCGGGCGCAGGCGATCCACCGCCGTCTCCGGCGCGGAGTGCGTGAGCCGCGTGGCGGCCCCACTGGCGACATCGACGATGTAGAGATCGGCCGGGCGCGTGGGTGTCGAGAGACCGAAGGCAATGCGCGTGCCGTCCGGGCTCCACGCCGGCCCCTCGATCTCGCCCATCGCTTCGTCCGGGCCCAGCACGGAAGCAGGGCTCGCGACGACCGTCGGGTCACCGACCGGCTGCCCATCGCGCATCGCGACCACGCGCACATCGATCGTACCGTTGTGGTTTTCGAGGAAGAGGATGCGGTCGCCCGACGGCGACCAGCGCGCGTGCGTCTGGTCGGCCTCCGCCGGGGCGATCTGGACCGGCGTGCCGGGTCCGTCGGGGCCCGGACGCGGGACGACCCAGTAGTTATGCCAGCCGCTGCGCAGCGATCGGAAAAGGACGTGCTCGCCGTCTGAGCTCACCCGCGCCGTGCCGAAGGCGAGCCCCGCCCGGTAGTCAAAAAACTCGGTATCCCGCACGACAATGCGGGCCCGGCCGCCCTCAGTGGGCATCTCCAGCACCGTGTGGTCCGACCAGGCCTCGTTCATCCGCACGTACACGATGGACTGTCCGTCCGGCGTCCAGTCGGGGTACACCTCGTAGCGGGGGTCGGCCGTCAGCCGCGTCGCCTGCCCGCTCGCCACGTCCACCGTCCACACGTCCTGGCTCCCGTAGCGGTCGCTCGTAAAGAGAAGCGTCTCGGAATCGGGCGACCAGCGCAGCGCGTTGATCCGGCTGCCCAGCGCGGTGAGCTGCCGGTCGGTGCCGGCCTCCAGGTCGCGCAGCCAGATCTCCGGCGCGTCGCCCCCCGTCGTCAGATCGGCCGCGCTCATCGGCACGGATCCGCTCTCCCCAAGCGCGGTGGAGCCCGCCGCGCCCGGCTCCCCGACGCGGCCACGCCCGAGACCGCCTGGACCATCGGCCGGGCCTTCCTTCGACGAGACGTAGGCCACGTAGCGCCCATCGGGGGAGAACTGCGGCTTCTGCGAGCCCGGCGAGCCCGTACCCACGAGCGTGAGGTCCGGCACGAGCCGGTGTGGTGCGCCGCCCGCCGGATCGACGCCCAACAGGTCGAGCTGCCCGCGCATCGTCGACATGAAGGCGACCGTCGAGCCGTCGGGCGACCAGACCGGCGTGTCGCGCCCTGCGAGCACAGAGACGATGTCGACGAGCTCATCCGCGGGGATCGGTTCGTCCGTACGGGGTTGGGCGGCGGCGGTGAAGCTCCACATCGCGAGCGCGACCGCCAACACCGTGCACCAAGCGCACGCGCGAAGAAAACCTTGAAATGCCGGAACCGGCGGCAGCAGATGCGTCATGAGGCCTCCATCAGGCGACGAAAAAGGAAAAGCGTGGGCGGGCAGGGTCGTTATCGGAGCCAACTCGTGTCGGCCTCTGCCGGTGCATGCTCGGCCACGTGGCGGGCCATCTCCTCGACGAGCTGAGCGTTCGTTATGGGCGACCAGCCGTGCGCCTTCATGGGGCGCCCGTGGATGATGGCGCCGTCGTAATACGGGTCGGTCGTGCTTTCGAGAAAGTCCTCCATAAGGTAGACGGCTAGCGGCAGGTAGAAGTCGTCCATCTCCGGGTTATAGATGCGGATCTTACCCACGAGGTCGTCCCCGATCTCAGACCAGTTTTCTTGTAGGTAGTAACGCAGGTCGTACCCGTTATCGCGCATGTAGTGGGCTACATCGCGGTCGATCTCGCCGGTCACCTTGTCCCAGAGCTCGGCCGGATAGCCGTCCTCCGTGATGGGTGCAAACGCCGCGTTCCAGGCGTCGATCTGCGCCCCGGAGCGGCCCCGCGTGCCCTGCGCGTGCTCGAGCTGACTGATCTGTCGTACGGTCGCCAGGGGCTGCCCTTCGGGCGTCCGCTGCAGCATCCGCTCGGGCGCGCCATACGCCGCATTGGGCACGATGAACGCGTTGTCGTCCTCGTAGATGTTGATGAGTTGAAACCGTCGAAAGTCGACCGGGTCGGGGTAGAACGTCCAGGTCCCATTAAAGAAGGTTGGGTGCTGGATCTGCAGCGCGAGCGACGACCAGCCGCCCGTCGAGCCGCCCGTGAGAACGCGCGCGTACGGTTCGGCGATGAGACGGAAGTGCTCTTCGAGGTACGGGATGAGCTCCTCGACGAGCGCATCGCCGTACGGGCCGTGGTTCACCGAGTTGACAGCGTAGGAGTCGTCGAAGTACGGCGTGGGGTGCTGGAACGTGATGGCGGCCATCTGCGAGAGCGTGTCGGTCGCCCACGCCTGGTAGAATTCATAGCCTGACTCCTTCTCGCCGCCGCCCTGCCAGGGATCGGCCGTCTCTACATTCGAGCGCGGGTACGCCTTCAGGTTGGGCGACGGCGGGGTCGGCGCGGGAGGCGTCGTCGAAAAGCCAAAGGCCGGATCGAGGCTGAAGTGGTTCTGCACGTAGATGGTGGGATACTGCCGGTTGGGCTGCTCCTCGTACGTCTTGGGCAGGAGGATCGTCGCGCCGAGGTAAATCGGATGGCCCCAGAATTCGCTGAGCATCTCGCTCTGGATCTTGATCCGCTTCACCCACCGGGTGTCGTCCGGCACCTCCACCGGCGGGATCGTGCGCGTGAGCGTCAGCCGGATCGTCTCTGACGCGGACGGGTCGATGCGCACCTGCACCGGCTCGCTCACGAAGTTGCCCGGCTTGTAGGCCCAGCGCTGTCCCTCCCACTGATCCATGGGTGCCCAGATCACGTGGCCGTCGGCCCGCTCGAAGCGGGTGTAGACGTTCAGAACGGCTTGCACGTAGTACGTGCCCGGAGTAACGTCCGCCAGGCTATGCAGCGGGTAGCCCGACGCCGAGGCGTCGATGACAGCTGGCGCGCCCGGTGCCCAGCTCTCGACGTCCATCGCGAAGAACGGGACGCGCGCGACGCGACGCCGCGCCGACATGTACGCCGCGATGCGCGGGACGGGCTCGGGGTCGGGACTGAGCGCGAGGAAGAGACGTCCCGTCATCGGTGCATCGCTGAGCGCCTCGTCGAAGGTCACCTCGACGCGCAGGTCGGACGCAGCAGGCGCTTGCGCCTGCACTGCGGGCCCAGCCCCCAATAGCAGTCCAAGGAGAACGAGCACGCACGTACTCCACGGCGCGACGCGGGACGAAGAAGCAAATGAACGTAGAACGGAGGAGACAGAAAACACGCGGGCCGGTCAGTTGATTGAGTAGGGCGTGAACGAAGAAGCAAGCTACGGCACCGTGCGGTCGACGATGTTGTCGCGCAGGAAACGATCGAACCACGCATTCATGTCGAGGAGCATCTGGCGCCGGTTCGCACGGCTGTAGACGTAGTAGTTCTCGTTCGGATACACCTTGTGGTCGTGCACCTTGTAGTGGCGTTCCAGCTCTCGAGCGAAGAGCGCAGAGGCCTCCGACTCGGGGAAGAAGCCCTCGCCGTGCACGAGCATCGTCGGCGTCTGCACGGCCTCGACGGCGTGGATCGGCGAGTTGGCGATGTAGACGTCACGGTTCGCCTCCAGCAGGCCGAACTCGTATTCGAGCAGCTTGAGGTGGCGCATCTCCTGCTCCTCCATGAAGTGCTCCCAGTCGCCGTAGCCTGAGGCTGGAATCGACGCCTGGAAGGCGCCCGGCGCGAACGCGATGGCCGAGAGGCTCATGCAACCGCCGTAGCTCGTCCCCGTGATGCCGACCGACGTCGTGTCGACGATCCCGAGACTGCCTAAGAAGTCTTTCCCTGCGAGCACGTCGTCGAGGTCGCAGCGCCCCCAGCAGCCGTTGTTCGCATCGGCAAAGGCCTTGCCGTAGCCGCTCGATCCGCGAATGTTAGGCTGGAGGACGACGTACCCTCGCCGGACGAAGTACTGCACGTGCTGCTGGAAGGTGTCGTTGAACTGCGAGGTGGGCCCGCCGTGGATCCACATGATGCCGGGCTGCGGCGCCTCCGTGCTTGCATCCTCGGGCGCGTAGAGATAGCCGTCGATGGTGTATCCGTCGGTGCTTTCGTAGGATACCTTCTCCGGCATCACGAGCGCATCGACGGCGTCGGCGGCGCGGCCCCCGCTCGGCATCGACTGCGTGAGCTGCGTCTGCGTGCCACTTACTACGTCGACCACGTAGAGGTCGCGCACAGCAGACGGCGTCTCGTAGAAATAGCTGATCGACTGCCCGTCCGGCGACCACTCGGGTTCGGAGACGACGCCCATTCCGTCGGGGGCGACGACGACGTCCGGTGTGCCACCGTCCGCATTCACCACGCGCAGTTCATGCGATCCGTTGTGGTTCTCGATGTAGAGCACGCGCTCGCCGTCGGGCGACCACCGGGCGTGCCGCTGCTCGGCCTCCGCGGCGGCCAACGGGCGGGGCGTGCCGCCCGCCCGGGGCACGAGCCAGTAGTTGATCCAGCCGCTGCGGTACGAGCGGAAGAGCACCTGCTCACCGTCCGGCGACACGTCGGCGTAGCCAAACGTTCCCCCGGCGCGGTAGTCGAAGAAGTCGGTGTCTTGCACAACGAGGCGCGCGGGTCCGCCCTCGGACGGCCGTTCGAGCACGTCGTGATCCGTCCAGGCGTCGTTCAGGCGGACGTAAAGCAGGCGCGCCCCATCCGGCGCCCAGCTCGGGAAGACCTCGTAGCGCGTGTCGTCTGTGATCCGGGCCGTCGTGCCATCTGCCACGTCTACTGTCCAGATGTCGTAATTGCCGAAGCGGTCGTTGGCGAACGCGATCTGCGCCCCGTCGGGCGACCACCGGAACGAGTTGATGCGACCGCCCAGGTTCGTGAGCGCGCGCGTCGACCCATCTTCCGCGGACCACAGCCACAGCTCCTGACTCTGATCGTCGAGCGCGGGCGGCGACGACAGGTACGCAACGTACCGGCCGTCGGGCGACCACGTCGGGTACTGCCGCGCGAGGAAGTGGCCCGCATTGCCGATGTCGGCGGCCAGCTCCTGGGGTTCGCCCCCGCTCGGACTCACGCCCCACAGGCCACGGCTCCCGCCCCGGCTCGACACGAACAGGACTTGCGAGCCGTCCGGCGCCCACTGCGGCGTCTCCCCGCTCACGGTGGAGCCGATATCGAGCAGGGCATCGAGCCCCTCATCCGCACGCGCAGACGCCCCAGGGGGCGACGTGCTGGAGGACGAAGGCGCCGACCCGCACCCGCTTGTGAGAGCAAACGCGAAGGCCAGGCAAAGGACGGGAAGAAACCGGAGGCGGCACGCAGGATTCATCGGGCGCAAGGAGCTAGGCTGAATGAGGGGCGAATACGTCACACCGGTTGGACCCGGCTATTCGGGGGCCGCGTGGCGCGCACTGCGATCGACGACGTCGTCACGCAGGAACTGGTCGAAGAACGCATTCATGTCGCGCAGCTTCTGGATCGTGTTGGCGCGCCCGTACACGTAGTACGACTCCCCCGGAAACGCCTTGTAGCGAAAGATCTTGTACTCTTGATCGAGCGCGCGGGCAAAGTCGAGCGACGCCATTTCGGGGTCTTGCTGCTCGGGCCGCCAGGGCACCCTCCGCCCCTCGCCATGGATGAGGAACGTGGGCGCGGTCACGTCTTCGACGTAGTGGATAGGCGAGTGGCGGCGGTACACGTCCTCATGCTCCGGGTACGTGCCGAGCTCGTAGTCGAGCAGCTTGATGTGCTGCAGTTCGGGCACGGTCCGATGAAAGTCGGCCATGTTGCCATAGCCCGAGATGGGGATGGCCGCCTGGAAGAGCTCCGGCGCGAACGCGACGGCCGCCATGCTCAGGATCCCGCCGTAGCTCGTCCCCGTGATCCCGCGCTTCGTGCCGTCGACCTCGCTGCGCGCGGTGAGCCAGTCGACGCCGGCGCGCACGTCCTCGAGGTCGCAGCGGCCCCAGCAGTCGTTGTTCGCATCTTCGAAAGCTTTGCCGTACCCGCTCGACCCGCGCACATTCGGCATGAGGACGGCGTAGCCTTGCTGGGCGAAGTAGTGCACCTGATGGTGCCGACCGAAGCCGTCGGAGAACTGCGAGGTGGGCCCGCCGTGCACCCACATAATCGCCGGCGCCTGCTCGCCCTCGGCCAACCCGAGGGGGCGGTGGTAGTACGCCTGAATCGTGTAGCCGTCCGTGCTTGCGTAGCTGATTTTTTCCGGCATCACGAGCCGGCTCGTCTGGGCCGCCGTGGCAGACGTGGTAAGGCGCGTGATAGCGTCCGTCTCCAGATCGAGGACAAAGAGGTCTTCCGGTTGGATCGGCGTGGAGTACGTGAAGCTAATCGCCGTGCCGTCTGGCGACCATTCCGGCTTCGCCGCCTCGCCCATCGTCAGCCCCTCGTGGCCAAGCGGCACCGCCATGCGCCCCGCGTCCACCACGACCGTCGGCGGGCCGCCGTCCGCGGGGACTACGCGCACCTCGGTCGTGGCTCGGCTGTTCTCCAGGTACACGATCCGATCGCCCGAGGGCGACCAGCGGGCGTGGCTCTGATCGGCCTCCGCCGGAGCGACCTGGGCCGGCGTGCCGCCGTCGTAGGGCACGATCCAGTAATTGTGCCAGCCGCTGCGTAGCGATCGGAAGAGCACGTGCTCGCCGTCCGGGCTCACGCGGGGCGTCCCGAACGACAGGCCCGCGCGGTAGTCGAAGAAGTCGGTGTCGCGGAAGAGCACCTCGGCCTCGCCCCCGGTCGCCGGCATCTTCATCACGATGTGGTCCGTCCAGGCCTCGTTCATGCGAACGTACAGAATCTCATCGCCCGACGGGTGCCAGTCGGGGTATACCTCGTAGCGGGGGTCGGCCGTCAGCCGCGTCGCCTGCCCGCTCGCCACATCCACCGTCCACACGTCCTGGCTCCCGTAGCGGTCGCTCGTAAAGAGAAGCGTCTCGGAATCGGGCGACCAGCGCAGCGCGTTGATCCGGCTGCCCAGCGCGGTGAGCTGCCGGTCGGTGCCGGCCTCCAGGTCGCGCAGCCAGATCTCCGGCGCGTCGCCCCCCGTCGTCAGGTCCGCGCTGCCGATCCCATCGGCCGGACCTTCCTTCGACGAGACGTACGCGACGTAGCGGCCATCGGGGGAGAACTGCGGCTTCTGCGAGCCCGGCGAGCCCGTACCCACGAGCGTGAGATCGTCCACGAGCGGCCGCGGCGTCCCCGTATCGGCGTCCAGGCCCACAAAGTCCAGCCCCCCAAGGAGCGTCGACATCGCGCCGATCGTGGTGCCGTCGGGGTGCCACTGCGGAGCGTCGCGCCCGCTGAGCACGGAGCCGATGTCCACCAGCGCATCGGCGGGGATGGGCGTTTGGGACGCGGCCTCTTGGGCCACAGCGCCGTGCGGCAAGAGGGCTGCGCACACCAGCACTGCGGCGAGGGTCAACGCGGCCTTTTTGAGAAAGCACGTGCGCCGCGCAAGATCAGAAGAAAGAGCCGTCCGCATCATGGCAATTCGGGGCGATGGCAAATAGCAAGAATGAGCCGCGCTGCGGCACGCCACCCAGCAGTGAGGCCCGGAAGGCTCCACCGTGTGCGACCGTCGGCACATGGCACCGCGTGCCGCTAGATGCCCGGCACGGTTCCGCACCCTTCTGGTTCGGGATCCCGCGGGAAGCATTCGTTCGTAGGAATGGGCATCGCATCGGTCACGTACGGGTCGCCGTTGTCCGTCGGCAGCTCCTCGAGGCGGCCGTAGTGCCGCAGGTCAATCCACGTATGGCCGTACTCCCACATCAGCGAGTAGCGCTTGTTGTAAAGGAGCTGGTCGAGGGCGTTATCGGCAGTGATGGTGACCGGGTCGAGCCCCCCTGAATTCTCGCGGATGAAGTTAATATCGGTTTCGGCGGCGCCGTACTGCTCCAGGCCGATGTTCGCCTCCGCGCGGAGCAGGATGAGCTCCTCGTTTTTCACCCACGGCAGCGAGGCCGTCGGCGTGTCGTAGAGCGTGAACTGCACGTCCGATGTGACGCCCGACACCGTCAGCGACTCGACCGTGCGGAGCTTCGTTTGCGCACGCCGGTCGGGGTCGCCATTGCTCTGAAGCTGCGCCTCATCCAACAGGCGCGGATGGGCGTAGAGGAAATCGGGCCGGTTGAGCGGATTTGTTTCGTCGCCGGACTGCGTGGTGAAAACGTGGTAGGCCCCGTAATCGAGCGGTTGGCCCGTGCCGAGGAACGAGTCGTCGAGCGCGTCGAGTGCCGTCGTCCAGTCGTCGGTGTAGACGGCCACGCGGGCCCGGAGCGCGCGATTGAGCGTCAAGAAGGAGGCAGGCGTGTCGAACTCGGCCAGACCGCTATGCACGGAGAACGGGAATGTCTCTCCGGCGGCGGCCAGGTGATCGCGCGCCTCGTCGAGCAGCGTGGCGACGTGGGCGTAGACAGCCGCCTTGCTCTCGATGGGCGCCGGCTCGCCGTTGGGGTCGCGGTCGACGTCAATGGGCGCGCCGAAGCGATCGCGGGTGAGAATCAGGTTCAGGAAGTCATACGCCTGAATCGTTTTGGTGAACCCGCGGATGGCCTCTTCCTCGGCGGCCGTGAACCCCTCGCCAGTTACGTTTTCGAGGGCGGTGGCCACGAGATTGGCATTGCGAATGTTGCGGTAGGGGTCCTCCCAGAGCGTCGTCCCCGGGAAGTTGCCGCCGTTGAGGGGGTTGATGACGCTCCCGGTCAGCGAGGCTCCGGTTTGGGACATGGGATACCCTTCGCGGCCGAAGGCGCCCATCCACTGCACCATTTCCGCCACGTTGCCGCGCGAGGTGCGCAGGAGGCCCTGCGTGGCCGTGGCGACATCGAGGCGGCTCGGCGAGGTGGTGATGCTGGAGACGCTCGGATTGTTGAGGTCTTCCACGGTCAGGTCACAAGCGGCCAGCCCTAGGGAAAGGCCGCCAATGGCGAGCAAGTAAACAAAAAGTCGAGGGAAAGCGCGTCGTCTCATGATCCGCACAAAATGATTGAGGCAATAAGGGCAATGGCGATCGAAGTGTCGGGCCGGCTTAGAAACCTACGTTCAATGAAAACCAGAACGTGCGACTCGGCGGATACGGCGCCACATCGATATTCCGCCCAATGGCTTGGCTCCCGAAGTTGCTCACCTCCGGATCCATTCCGGGGTAGTCGGTGAACGTCAGCAAGTTGCGTCCACTCAGGCTCAACTGCGCCGACCGGAGGCCCAGGGATTCGGTCAGCCGCGCGGGCACGGCGTAGCTCACGGTCACCTCGCGCAGCTTCAGGTACGTGGTGTCGTACAGATAGACGCTCGTGTTCGTCGGCCACTCGCTGACGCGCTGCGCGCACACCGACGTTCCGGACGGGAGCATGTCGTTGCAATCGGGCGAATTGGACGACAGGTCATAGAGCAGCTGCGTCAGGTTCAGCACGTCACCGCCTTGCTGGTAGTCGAGCAGCACGAACGCACTCAGCGGCCCGTAGCTAAACTCGTTGGCGAATCCTGTCTTGAACGTCGGCGTTGCGTCGCCAATTTTTCCGACCTCTGAACCTCCCTCTTCGGTGGGTGTGTTTCCGTAGATGCCCGTGAGCGATTCACCCTCATTAATGAAGAAAGCGCCGAAGAGGAATCCAAAGCCCTCCGTGACGAACGGAGGAACTGGCAGGTCCTTCATTTCTGCTGAATTTGTAGAAAAGTTCGTCGTAGAGGACCATCGGAAGCGCTCCGTCTGAACTGGAACGGCTCGCAGCTGCGCCTCGAAGCCGCGTCCCTCGATCTCGCCACCATTGAATATCGCCGTCGAGAAGCCTGTCGACTGTGGGAGTTCGCGCTCGAGCAGCACGTCCGTGGTCTGCTGGTAGTAGCCTGTAAGCGCCAGCGTGGCGCGCTCTTCAAAGAACGTGAAGTCGAGGCCACCTTCGATCTCGCGCTGGCGCTCGGGTTTCAGTTCCGTACTCGCCGTCACGCCCTGCACCGACACGGTGGCGACGCCGTCAATATTTTGGCCAATGTACTCGGTAAATTTTTGTCCGTACTTCGGCCGGTTCCCTGACTCACCGAACGCGGCGCGCACTTTGATTGCATCCAGCACACCGGGCACAATATTATCAAACCGGTACGAGGCGGCAGCCTTCGGATACAAGTAGAACCGATCGACGTCACTGTTACTGCTGGACCGGTCGGCGCGCAGGCTGCCCGTGACGAGCAGACGATCATTGTAGAGCAGCTCCTCCTGCACAAAGAACCCCTGGTCTACAACACGCTCACGCAACTGATATACGCCCACCGACGTGCCCTTGTCGATATTCGACTGGCCAGCGATGAGCGCCCGCGAGGTCGTTCGCCCAAAGTTTAGGTCGCGCACCTCGTACTGCGTGCCGACCGACGTCGTCGCCGTAAGGTTGAAGCGGGATGGCCGAAATTGGTGAACGGCATTGACGCTAAGATTGGCATTGCTACTGTAGGCTGTCGACAATACAGACGTACCGGGCAGCCCATCACTCGGCTCAAATTGCAGCTCCGGTGGAGTCAGGATCTGGTTTTTCTGTACGAAGTAGTCGGCACCCGCACGCCCGACCAGTTCCAAGCTTTGCTTATCTTGGGTTATGAGCTGCCACTGTGCGCTCGTCGATCCTAGGAAACGCCACACTGTCTCATCGTTGGTCGACAGAGTCGCAGTCTCCAGCGGGTTGCTGTCCGAGAACGGGTTTTCGGGAAACGCCCCGTCGGCGTTGGCTTGCAGGTCGACGAAGCTCGGCGTCGAAGGGAACGTCATCCAGTAGCTGATGCTACGGTTGTCGTTGTTGGTGAATCCGCGCGCCGTCTCCGAGCGGATGGCGTTCGTGTTCACGTCCAACAAGAGCCGCTCGCCGACGGACTGACTCAAATTCAGGCGGATCGCCTGCTTCTCATATCCTGTATTTTCAATAATACCACTCTCGTCTTTCATCAGCCCCGAGAGGTAATAGCGCGTCTCCCCGAAGGAGCCGCTGGCGCTGAGTGACGTCTCGTACTGGAGCGGCGTGTTGCCTGCAATCTGCTCTTCGTGATCGAAGTAGCGCCCCTCTCGCCAGAAGTCGGTGGCGCGGTCGCCAAAGGCATCTTCCGCATCCTCCAGCGAGGTAAAGCGGCGACTTCCCAACGTATTCGCGAGCTGAGAGACGCCCACCCGCTGTGAGAGGTTGTACTGGGTCTGACCCTGTCGGCCTTGCTTCGTCGTGATAAGCACCACGCCGTTATTCGCCTTGGAGCCATAGATAGCCGCTGCCGACGCACCCTTCAGAATCTCAATGTTCTGGATGTCTTGCGGATTAATGTCCGCGATCCGGTTGGGCGAGTTGTCTTGACTGCCCCCTCGAATGGGGTCCGTTGAGGACGCAGTTACCTCAAAGAGGCCCGATGGGAGCGTGGCATTGCTCACGATCACGCCGTCTACGACGTACAGCGGCGTGTGATTGCCGATAATCGTCGATGCCCCACGAAGGGTGACCTGCAACCCACCTCCCGGCGCCCCGCTATTGCTCTGAATATTGGCCCCTGCGATCTTACCCTGCAGCGCTTGATCGATGGTCTGCGAGGGAACGCGCTCAATGTCCTGAGCACTGACTGTAGCCACGTCGTTGGCGAGGTTGCGTCGAGCCACAGAGGTGGCTTGTCCGGTGATGACGACCTCATCAAGCCCAAGCACGTCCTCGCGCATCTGAAAGTCGAGAGTTACGGTCTCCCCCGCGACTACCTCCACCTGACGTTCGGCAGTCTGGTAGCTTACGAAACGGGCCTGTACCGTGTAACTTCCTGCGGGTACGCCAGCAATCCGGTACGAACCATCAGCATCGGTCGCAGCCCCAATACCTTGTTGCGCCAGTTCTACCACCGTTATATTTACGCCAGGCAGTACAGCCCCCGTCTGCGTATCGATGACCGTGCCTTCTATGTCACCTGTTTGTGCATATGCACTTGAAGTAGCCAGAAACAGAAGAGCGAAACCAACGAGTGAGTGCCCTATCCAAAGCCGTTTCATATGTTAACATATTCCGATCTAACAGGCATTGCGTGGAAACAGAAGGAAGGTAAATTTGGCCTAACATAAAGTCAACATTATATTCACAACAGGTGTATATTCAGGCTCAGTTGAAAAACAAAACAGAGAAGGGGTGATGACGAGCTGTTCGAGCAGGTGGACCTTGTCAGAGGCATTGATCCAGCTGCCGGGGCCGGCCTCCGGGAAGTGATCCTCCACGCGCGCCTCCGATTCCGGGTGGCCGGACGGTAGCATCCACTGGTACGCCTGGCACGCGAGCTGCAGACGGGTCCGGTCAGGAATATGGATCGCCCGGCCGAAGAGCATGTCTTCGTCGTCGAGCATGTGATGAACTCGGGCTACCGAATCCCGCTCTCGATCTGCGAGCTCCTCCAGTTGGGCTTGGACGTGTTGCGTGTCTGAGAACGCGTTGTGCTATAGGTGCGTGGCATGTTCGATTCACCGGTAGAGGCTCTTCAAGGCCGTTCCGGGGCGGCCAAGCGCTTCGTTAACCACGAAGCCAGCCATGTAGGCCAACAGCTTCGCCACGACGCGCGTCATCACGCCCCAGACCGACCGCGCCCGCGTCTCTTCGATCTGGAACTGGTCTTCCAAGGAAGCGAAGACGCTCTCAATTCGAGCCCGCAGCCCCCGGTGCCAGGCGCGAAGCGCTGCTTCCCCTTCGGAGGCGGCTTTTCGGCTTCGGCGCAGCGCATACCAGAGCGCCCCGCCGTTTTTGCCAAATAGACTTGTAAGCCAATCTCCGCAGTACCCATTGTCGGCCAACACCGGTCGAGCTCCGGCGAGCATGTCGGCCTGCTGGGTCTGCCACTCGGCCTCAACCGCAAGCATATGCTCGGCCACGCGGCGCTCTCCAGCGATCTGCGATGACGTTAGCCGGGCTGAGCACAAAATCGCAGATCGCTCCCGTATTCGACACGAGAAGATGAAGCCGAAACCCCAGAAAGAACTGCTGCTTCGACGGAGCAAAACCGGCCTCCGCGGCCCAGATCGACATCCGGGCCGACTTCCAGCGCGGCGACTCGGCCGTGGTAAGCGGCGCCGAGTCCAACGCCAGCCACATCGCCAAAAGCCGGAGTCGGTTCATCAAGAGGCGGAGCATCTCGCGCTGGATGCCCATCAAGTCCTTGCGCCGCCGGTGATACCGGGAGCGGCTCATCAGATCCGGAAACAGGTGGAGATAGTCCTTCTTGATCACCCGATGAAAGCTCA
>CAYFQN010000070.1:0-14314 GCA_964345285.1 uncultured Rhodothermales bacterium | reverse complement strand
AGCCTTGGCTGAGGCCGCCCAGCAGGCGCGGACGAAGGCGCAACTGCTCGCCGAGACGCTCGGCGCGCAGGTCGGCCCCCCGCGGCAGATCAGCGAGCAGAGCTTCGACTTCCCGCGCCCCTCGTTCCGGGTAGAAGCTGCCGCCATGGCTAAGGCAGATGCCGCGCCCGAGCCTGATGCCTACGCGGCCGGCGAAATCGAGGTGACTGCCAGTGTGCAGGTGACGTTTGACTTGGTGCTGGGAGAGTAGCTAGTTAGGGCAAGGCACTCGGCGCCTTCACAGTCTCGCGTCCAACCATGCCACGATGTCGGTTAGTACCTGCTTCCGCTCGGGCTCATTGAGCGTCTCGTGGTAGAGCCCGTCGTACAAGTTCAGCGTTTTGTCTGGTGAGCGGGCTTGGTCGTAGAGCATTTGGCTGGCGTGCGGACTCGTGAGCTTATCCGCCGTGCCATGAAAGACGAGAAGTGGCAATGCGATGGCGGCCATGTGCGCCTGGATGCGCTCGGCTGCACGGATGAATTCGGCTCCGGTCTGGGCAAGCACCCGGCCATCGTAGTTAAGCGGATCGGCCTTGGCAGCGGCGACCACGGCTGGGTCGCGCGAAATGGCATCATCCGGGGTTTGGATGGTAGGCAGCGTGGGAAAAATCCGTCCGATGACGCCTGCTATCTCTCGGAGGAACGGGGCGATATCATCATCGACCTCCACGGCGGGACTACTTAGGATGAGCCCGCGGAATGCCTGGCTCCGTTCGATGGCGTACAGCGCGCATAGCGCGCCCCCCATGCTGTGGCCGAACAGGAAAAGCGGTACGTCATCGTGCAGCTTGCGACGCATGCGATCTAGAAAGCGCTGTAAGTCATCAAGCAGTTGGTCGAACGACATGACGAGGGCGCGTCGACCCTCCGAGCGGCCGAATCCGCGCTGGTCGTATGTGTGCACAGCGATATCATGCGCGTTGAGGTAGCCGGCCACATGCGCGTACCGGCCTGAGTGTTCAGCGTACCCGTGCACCAGAGCTACCGCTGCACGGGGCGATTCGGGCCGCCAGCGCTGCGTGAAGAGACGGGTGCCGTCTGCGGTTGAAAGCGAACCGGTGGCCGTTGGGGAGGGCGTATTCATGCGCATGGTAAATTGATGGAGGGTAGTGGACATATAGCAGCCAGCCATCGCCCTGTCGACACGCCCGTGGCAGCGGCGAGAGGGGTGCGTTTTGGGAAAGCTTCAAGTGCCGCGATTGATTGGAACCTGCGGTCGGTGTACTTTATTCACTGAACGTTGTGTACGTGTTACTCCTCTGTCACCGACTCTTCCAATCATCGCCATGCACCGGGTACGAGCGCCATGGATGCAACAGGGCGTGGTGCTGCTGCTTGTCAGTAGCCTACTGGCGATGGTATGGCCGAGCGATGGAGCCCGGTCCACCTCCGACTCGCACGCCGATTGGCTGCGATCGCAGGTGCGCGTGACGCTCGATGAGAGCGAGAAAGCGGCCTTCGAAGCGGCGCTGCAATCCGCGGCGGATACGCAGCCTGGGGCCTTGCCCGATTTTTTGCGTCACTTTGTAGACAGCTACGCCCAGCAAGGCGCGAGGTTACCGCTCGCGACTGTGCTCGGGGTGTCGGGCAATACCCACCAGCATGTATTGAACGAGTTGCAGCGGCGTATCGCCCAGCGGTCTGGATGGGCATTAGCCCCCCGGCCCACGGCGTTGCTGAAAGCGTCGGTAGATGGTACCACGTCGCTGCGAACCGCGCCGCCCTCTGCGCGACTGGCTGACGTACCCGCGTTGGTGGCACGACGCGCGCACCGGCTGCTGTGGGCCGCTATCCCGATGCGGGCCATGGCACACCACACCCTATCTCCGGCGCGTCCCCGTGCGCCCTAGTCCCTGCGCCTCGGCAGGCCCGAGGCCCTCATGCCCGCGTCTGGGCATCCCTCCACCAAACCCGTTTTTGTCCGAGGCTTCCATGTGCCTGGCTGGTGCAAACGGCACCTGCTGCATGGACGCGCATGGCGCGACCGCTTGTGGACATCCACGCTGAGAATCCTCCAACGTCACTATGCAAGGTAACGGATTTAAAGTCTTTATCACCGTCTTTTTCGTCGTTCTGTGCGGCTGGTACTTGTACCCGTCGGTGCAGAACCTCATCATCACCCAGCGCATGAACAGCCTCGACGAAGAGGCGCGCGCGGAGTACGAGCAGGAAAACTTCGCGCGGATCCAGGAGATCAAGCAGGGGTCGCTGAATCTCGGGCTTGACCTCCTCGGGGGCATGCATGTCACCATGGAAGTACAGGTGGCGAACTTGATCGGCCAGCTAGCGCAGGACCGCGACGCGGCGTTCAACGAGGTGCTTCGTTCGGCTCGCGAGCAGGCCACCTCGAACGACGTGTCTGTGGTGAATGCATTCATCAACACGTTCGAAGAGCGTGACCCGAACGTGCGCCTCTCGCGCTACTTCCGCAACGAGGAGGCTAACATTACGCGGCGCTCCACCAACGAGGAGGTCCAGACCTACCTGGAGCAGCAGGCCGATGAGGCCATCGGGCGCGCCATCGAAGTCATCCGTAACCGCGTAGATCGGTACGGCGTGACCGAGCCCTCCATTCAGCGGCAGGGCGAGCGGCGCATCGTCGTGGAGCTGCCGGGTATCGACGACCCGGAGCGGATCCGCGACCTGCTGCGAGGCACCGCGCGGCTCGAATTTCGGCTGATGGCGGACCCGGCGGAGCTAGCCCAGTCGGCGCGTGAGATTATTGAATACTATGAGCCCGACACCACGGCCCAGTCGGCCGATGAGGGCACCGATCTCGCCGATGCGTCCGAGTCGCAGGCCGATCCGGCGACGGGCACGACGCTTGTCGAAGACGACACCACCGGCACATCGCTCACTGGCGAAGAGCCGGGAGACGGCCCGACGAATCCGCTGCTGGCGGTCATGCAGCCGCTTCCGTACGGCCAAAACGTGGTGTTTGGCCAGGTGGCCGCGCAGGATACGGCCCGCGCCAACGAGTTGCTGTCGCGGCCCGAGGTGCAAGACATGCTGCCGGCCAACACGGAGCTGATGTACTTCGCCAACCCCGTGGGCACCACCGAAGGGGGGCAAGAAGTGTTTGAACTGCTCGGGATGAGTAGCGAGGTGGAGCTGACCGGCGAGGCCGTGACCGACGCCTCCGTGGGATTCAGCCAGACGAACCAGCCTCAAGTGAACATCACGATGAACTCGGATGGCGCGCGCATCTGGTCGCGCGTAACGGGAGCCAATGTGAACGAGTTCGTGTCGATCGTGCTGGACGGTGCCGTGTACAACTACGCTACCGTGCAGGAGCGGATCACCGGCGGCCGCACGCAGATCTCCGGCTTGGATTCCCGCGCGGAGGCCCAGGACATCGTCACGATCCTGAAGTCAGGCGCGCTTCCGGCCCCGCTCGATATCGTGGGCGAGCGCACGGTGGGCCCGAGCCTCGGCGAAGCATCCATCGAGGCCGGCTTCGTTTCCGTGACGGTGGGACTCCTACTTGTCGCGTTCTTCATGGGGTTCTACTACCGAGCGGGCGGCATCGTGGCGGACGTCGCACTGTTCCTGAATGTGATTTTGATCCTCGGCATCCTGGCTGGCTTCAACGCGACGCTCACGCTGCCGGGCATCGCAGGGATTGTGCTTACGATCGGTATGGCGGTGGATGCCAACGTGCTGATCTTTGACCGCATCCGGGAGGAGCAGAATACCGGGAAGACGCTCAAGGCGTCGATCAACGCCGGGTACGAGAAGGCGTTGAGTGCCATCCTCGATGCCAACATCACGACGTTCTTCGTGGGCGCCATCCTGTACTCGTTCGGCGTCGGCCCCATTCA
Source organism: uncultured Rhodothermales bacterium (assembly GCA_964345285.1). Taxonomy (GTDB): domain Bacteria; phylum Bacteroidota; class Rhodothermia; order Rhodothermales; family Salinibacteraceae; genus JAAAPH01. The sequence goes on along the minus strand of CAYFQN010000070.1, from coordinate 10,454 downwards.
GGGCTTTGCTGTGACGCTGATGGCGGGTATTCTGTCGTCGCTCTTTACGGCCATCATCGTGACGCGTCTCATTACCGACTACGCCGTCGGTGAGCGCAAGATGAGCGTGAGTTACGGCTGATCTGAGAGGTAGGGGAAAGAGCGCGCGGGAAGGAATGATTCCCTCGCGCGCCTGTCCCCCCCGTGTCCCACTCAGCATGTGGCACCATCTATTTTGAGACCTGCCCGCCGACGGGCATAACCTGAACGATCCAACACTATGCGTCTTTTTGAAAATGCCGACTACGTCTTCATCCCGAACCGAACGAAAGGTTATATCCTCTCCGGTATCCTGCTCGCTATCGCCATCTTGTCGCTCACCTTCAAAGGGCTTGCTCTGGGCATTGACTTTCAGGGCGGCATGGAGTTCGTCGTCGATAACGTCGGCGAGCTCTCTGCGGTTGAAGTGCGAGAAGAACTGACGCCCGTGCTCGGCCAGCAGCCCGAAGTGAAGCGCTACGACCAAGCGGGCCTGCTCATTCGGACCTCGTCCGAGGGCGAAACCTCGACCGTTGAAAACCAGATCATGAGCACCATCCAGCAGTCCTTCCCCGACACCAATCCGGAGCTGGTGCGGACGGATATCGTTGGGCCACGCTTTGCTGAGGATTTGAAGCGCGGGGCGCTCTACTCGGTCTTTGGGGCCTTGTTCATCATTTTCGTGTACATCCTTGTGCGGTTCGAGTGGCGATACAGCATGGGGGCGGTGGCCGCGCTCGTGCATGACGTTACCATTACGCTGGGGCTGTTTTCGCTGCTCAGCGGCATCGTGCCGTTCTCGCTGCAGATCGACCAGTCGATTATCGCGGCCTTCCTCACCATCGTGGGCTACTCGTTGAACGACACGGTGGTGGTATTCGACCGCATTCGCGAGTACGCCAACCTGTTCAAGACGGAAGAATTCGATGAGGTCGTGAACAAGTCGATCAACACGACGCTGAGCCGCACGGTGGTCACGTCCGTTACCACGTTGATCGTAGTCACCATTCTGTTTATTTTCGGCGGAGAGGTGTTGCGTGGGTTCTCCTTTGCCCTCATCGTGGGCGTCATGATCGGAACGTACTCATCCGTCTTCGTCGCCTCGCCCGTGGTGGTTGAGCTCCGGCACTGGGAAGAGCGCCGCGCCGTCGAGGCCGGATGATGCTCGGCGGTCCCCACGGGCCGTTTCTCGCGTTTCTCTGCTACTGCTTACTCACACCCTGACCCCAACCTATGCCGGTATCTATTGTCATCGGAAGCCAGTGGGGCGACGAAGGAAAAGGCAAAGTCGTCGACCTACTGAGCCAAGACATCGACATCGTGGCGCGCTATCAAGGCGGTGCCAACGCCGGGCACACCATCGCGTGGGATGACACGACGTTCGTGCTCCACCTGGTGCCCAGTGGCATCTTCCATGACGGCGTTACGTGCGTCATTGGGAATGGCGTGGTGCTCGACCCTGCGGCCGTGATTGAAGAGATCCGGACGATCCAGGAACTGGGCTACGACGTCGAGGATCGTTTGCGCATCTCCCATAACGCGCACCTCATTATGCCGTACCATAAGGCCGTAGAAGCGGCCCGGGAAGAAGCGCGCGACAGCGATGCGATCGGGACCACCGGGCGCGGCATTGGGCCGGCGTATATGGACAAATTCGCGCGTACTGGCATCCGCGTAGTCGACCTGTTGGACCGCGATGTACTGCGGGACAAGCTGACGAACGCCATCAAGGAGAAAAACGCCATCTTGCAGCGCATCTATGGCGCCGACGAGCTAGACGTGGACCAGATCATCGAGGAGTACGTCGAGTTCGACCAGCTCATCGACCCGTACGTGACGAACACATCGGAGTACTTGTGCAACGCGCTGGCCGATGGCAAGCATGTGCTGGCCGAGGGGGCGCAGGGTTCGCTGCTCGACGTCGACTTTGGTAGCTACCCGTACGTGACGTCCAGCCACCCGACGGCGGGCGGCTGCTGCACGGGCCTTGGCGTGCCGCCGACGGAGGTGAATCGCTCCATCGGCATCGCCAAAGCGTACTGCACGCGCGTGGGCAACGGCCCGTTCCCCACGGAGTTAAACGACACGGTGGGCCAACAGCTGCGCGACGTGGGGGACGAGTACGGCGCGACGACCGGTCGTCCGCGCCGCTGCGGCTGGCTCGATCTGGTAGCGCTCCGGTACACGAGCATGATCAACGGGTTCACTGAACTCGCCATCACGAAGCTCGACGTCCTCTCCGGCATCGACGAGCTGAAGGTGTGCACTGCCTATCAGTATAATGGCAAGACGACGCGCCGCTTCCGGAGTGAGGTGCAGACCCTCGAAAAGGTGCAACCCATCTATGAAACGCTACCGGGCTGGGAGGAAGACATCAGCGGCGCCCGCCACTTTGCGGAACTGCCCACCGAAGCGCAGGACTACCTCGCGTTCATTGCGGACTACATCGGTACGGACGTCGGTATGGTGTCGATCGGCCCGAAGCGACAGCAGATCATTACCGACCTAGAGGCGCGTCTGTCCGCCGCGTGAGCCGTCTGGCGAAGCGACGGCGGACCGTGGCGGCCGGGCCGGGTATACAGTACGGGGGGTGCCGAGCGCGTATGCCCTGTACCTCTTATGGCTAACACGCAATCTTCAATGGCATGAAGGCGTACCGCCTGTCCGTCAAGCTGAAGCTGGGGATGATCGTGTTCGCGGGCCTCATCGCGATCGCATCGCTAGCATACACGCAGCGGCTCGTTGAGCGGCTCCGAGAGCGGGAGCAGTCTGTCATCCAGCTGTGGGCCGACGCCCAGGCACAGGTTGCACAGGCGCAGCGCCGGTCGTTTAACCCGTATCGGACGGAGCTCAAGGCCCTGCAGGACTGGCTGGACCGGCTGGACCGAGTCGAAAGCCAGCCGATGGACACCTTGTCGCCCGCTGAGCTGGAGCGCTATCGGCGGGCGCTTGCCTGGGCGGAGAGCATGCCGCCGACGGGTGAACTCAACTTCATCCTCGACGAGATTCTGGAGCCCAATCCCTTCGGGGTGCCGGCGATCATCACCGACTCCGCCTCGCAAGAGCCGCTATTCTGGCGCAATGTTGACGTGCCCGAGACGCTCGGCCAAATGCCACCGGCCGATTCGGCGGAGGCGCTAGGCCGGCTGCGCCAACTGCGCGCCGAGATGGACGAAACGTACGCGCCCATCCCGATCGAGATCACCTTCCCCGGCACGTCCGACGTGCCCAGCACGCAACTCCGGCAGTACGTCCACTACGACGAATCCTCGCTAATCAAAGAGCTGCGCATCTTTCCGTACGTGCAGCTCCTTTTTGTGGGGCTGTTCATTCTTGTTGGCTACGTTGGGTTCTCGTACGTGCGCCGTAGCGAGCAGAGCAGCCTATGGGTGGGGATGGCCCGTGAAGCGGCCCATCAACTTGGCACCCCCATCTCCAGCCTGATGGGATGGGTCGAGTTCCTGCGCCTGCCCGAGCTGGGAGATGACCAACGCGCCAAAGCCGTCGATGAAATCGAGAAGGACGTGCACCGCCTGCGCCGCGTGGCCAACCGGTTCTCGGATATTGGCTCGATGCCCAAGATGGAGCCCATGGATCTTGCGCCGGTGGTGTACGGCACCGTTGACTACATCCATCGTCGCATTCCGCAGCAGGGCAACCGGATCCAACTCCACGCCGACGTGCCGCCAACCCTGCGCGCGCCCATCAATGAAGAACTGTTCGGGTGGGTCGTGGAAAACCTGCTCAAGAACGCCCTCGACGCGCTGGGCGAAGCCGGCGGCACCATCGAGGTACAGGGGGCGCACCAGGGTGGCCACATATACATCGAGGTGCACGACACCGGGTGTGGCATCGAGCGGCGGGAGTGGAGCAACATCTTCCGGCCCGGATTTAGCACTAAGAAGCGAGGCTGGGGGCTGGGGCTAAGCCTGGCACGCCGCATCGTAGAGGACTACCACGGCGGCAGCCTATCGCTGGTCGACTCGCGGCTTGGAGAAGGGAGTACGTTTCGTATCACGCTGCCGGCTGCCTCGCGCAACGAAGCCGCTGCATAAGGTGCCGCCTCGGCTCGTCGCTGCCCACTATGAGGCGGGGGCAATGCGCGATCGGAGGCTGCGCGGGTTACCTTCTGTGACAGCCAGGTAGATATCGTCGCGCACGCGCCAGACCAACACGTTGCCCGTGTCCGTCGGGTGCAGGGTGATGCGCTGCTCGCTCTGGAGCGTTTCGCGCACGCCCTGCGCGAGTTGGACGCGGTCGCCCAGCTGATCAATCACGGCGTAGGTGTACGCATAGGCCGTGATACGGCGATCCGTTGCCTGATCCGTGAAGACAAAGGCCGGGATGCGGATGGCACCATTCATCTCCACGATGCTAACGCCGCGCAGCACGGAGGAGTCGATGCGGGGCACGGCAACGTTGCGCCCGAGTTGTTCGGTAACATACAACTCGGCTTCTACGGCGTTGGTGGTTTCGAGAATCGGCTGCAGGCCATCCGCGCGCTCAGCAGAGAGCTGAATGAGGTTGACCGTGGAAGGGGCCTGGCGCGGCAGGAGATAGGTTATTACACCATAGGCAGCTAGGCTGAGGGCGAGCACGACGAGCAAGATGACGCCCCCCTTCTGGAGCCGCTTGCCCAAGCGGGGCGAGCGGCTACGGGGCCCCCGCTGCGACTCCGCATGGCGAGGGGGGACGGGGTCATCGAGCGTATCGAACTCATCCTCGGGCGCGGTAGCCTGCAGCTCCCGCGGGTCCTGGTCCATGATGGCGGTCACGGACGGGCGAAGCCTGGGCGGCATCGGGCCCAAGTGAGGGGCCACGACGCGGCGTACGGCGTTTTGCAGCGCGCCATCTGGAAGCTCCTCCTCGACCAACGTCTGTTCACCAGTCGTCAACTCGTCACGGACGGCGTCCCAGAGTGCATCGCGGGCAGTAGCGGCCTCCTCATGCAGATCCCGCGGGGTGGTGTCCAGTACGGTGGCCGCCTCCATGGGGTCGAGCGCAACGATGTCGCACAGGGTGATCACGAGCTGCTCGCGCGGAGAGCGCAGCGCAAAGGCCACCGGTACGGATCGCTGGAGGGCGTCTTCGGCCGTCTGAAAGCGGAAATCCTGCAGCAGGTCAGCAGGGCGCCGCATTGTTGACACGCTCGACGTGGTCGCTGCATCCGAGCGGCGAGCCGCATACGTTTGGAGGAGTAAGCGAAGGAGCCAGGCCCGCACCGAATGATCATCAGGCGCCGACGACTGGGCTGCGCGCCGATACGTGGCCTCCACCAGTTTTGAGGCGCGCTTTTCAGTGGGGGCAAGAACGCGAGCCATCTCGAACACCTGGTCCAGGTGCTTGAGCAGTGCTGTGCGCGACGTGTGCGAGGAGTCGGAGTCCATGTCGACGTGGGCGCCCGCGCGGTGAGTTACGCGGCCCGATCATTGAAGACGAGGTTTACGGAATCACCTTTTCGAATGTCGAGCAATTCGGCGGCGTTCCCGGCATTCACCGATACCTCCAAAAAATCACTGCTGCCGAAGAGAAGCAAGGGTTCGCCCTCGGCGACATCGCCGTACGTTGGGCGAATTGACGTGAACGACGAACTGCCGATGAAGCACTTGAAGCCGGATTCTATGGGCAAAGCCCCATCGGCCGTGGTGTCGTCGGGGGCTGACGCCGCCAAGGTGGAGCGCGAGATGTTGGTGATGCAGTTGCCAAATCGGTCAATATGCACCACCCAGCCCTGCAGGCCTTCATCGTCAGCGATGGGTTCGGCCCAGCGGAGGGGCTTCAATTCGTTCACGCGGGATCCCATTTCTGACAGCGCCTGCCCTGCAGCCACATGGGCGGCGACCGGCGCAAAAATGTCGCGCCCGTGAAACGTCTGGCTCGGTGAGGTGGTGCGCCAAAAAGGTTTGCGATCTAGCTCAACGGCCTGGCTGGGGGAACTGGTGCCCAGCACCAACGGGAAAATGCCGTTATCCGGTCCCACGTAATGATGCGCCCCATGCTGGACGGCCACGGGGCGCCGCTCCGTTCCCACGCCTGGGTCCACCACGACAAGGTGCACGGTATCGGCCGGAAAATAGGGCACGGCTTGGCGGAGCACGAAGGCGGCCTCCATCACGTCCTGCGGGCTGATCTGGTGCGTAATGTCCACAAACCGCGCCTCCGGGCAAATGTCTAGCATCACGCCTTTCATCGCCGCTACGTACGCATCGCGCGTTCCGAAGTCTGTCGTAAGCGTTATCCACTGAGCAGCCATAGTGTGCCAGGAAGCAAACAGCAAAAGACGATCAATTAGACACGTCCCAAATCTAAGCATGCACTGAGGCGATTGACAGCCAGCAGGAGCAAACATTTGGCGAACACCCCCCGAGGGGATGAAAATGAGACGGAAATGTTGTTCGTTGTAAGCGCAGGAAGTCCACAGGGTGACACTCTTCCGGCCATCGTGCCGCCCGCTTGTTTGCGGAGGCCTCTGTGCGCGATGCTCGCATCCCGTTATCACGTTCGAAGCTTCCGTATGAGTTCTGCCCAATCCAACGCCGCCTCGCCCGGCGATCCCTTCGCGGCCAACACGCGCCACCGGGAAACCGTTGACCGGTTCGTGCAACTATGGGGTGAGATGGCCTCCACCTGGGGCATCAATCGCACGATGGCGCAGATCCACGCGCTGCTCTACTGTTCGGATGCCCCGCTCAATACGGACCACATCATGGAGCGGCTGGAGATTAGTCGCGGCAATGCCAACATGAATTTGCGATCGCTTACCGACTGGAATCTGGTCGACAAGACGCATCTGTCGGGTTCTCGTAAGGACTTTTATGTAGCCCGAAAAGACGTGTGGCACATCACGGCCCAGATTATCAAGGAGCGTGAACGACGAGAGATCAAGCCGGTGAAGAAGAAGTTGCACGCGCTCCGGGATCACCTCAAGCCCGATGCTACTCGATCGTGCGATGACTTGCCGGATGCGGACGCGGCGCTGTGCTGGCGCATCCAGAAGATGGTGGAGCTTATCAACGTGCTGGATGAACTGTTCGAAGCGCTTCTCCCCCTTATCGAGCGGCAGAACACGACCACCATCCGCCGGTTGGCACAACTTGTCGCGTCCATCGAGCCACAACCTAATGATCCGGTTCAGGACTAGCTCCTCCAATGCTGTAAACGGGCCATGAGCACGAAGCATATCGGCGACCACGGAGAGACCCTGGCAGCGCGCTATCTTGAAGGCGAAGGCTATCGCGTCCTGGACCAAAATTACCGCTACGAGCGCGCGGAGGTGGATCTCGTGTGTTTCGACCCATCGGGGGCCTCGCGCGGGCAGATCGTGTTTGTGGAAGTGAAAGCGCGCTCGGGGTTGGGATATGGATCCCCCGAGGAAGCGGTCACCGAGGACAAGCAAGCGCGCATTGCTCGGGTTGCTGAGGCTTACCTGTATGAGCGCCGCCTGGACGGCTCGCCCGTACGGTTTGACGTGGTTGGCATTGTGCTGAATCAGGGCGATGATCCCGACATCACACACTTCAAGAACGCGTTCTGGGCACCGTAAGACCCCGGCGCTCGGGCTGGCATGTCATCGCAAAGCCGTCATCCGGCCGGTTGGTCTTGCGCATTGCAGGTCAATGCAATCTAGGGCGTCAGGGCGTGGAACCATTGGGCGACAGCCTGAAATGTTCAGGATCTCGCGGAAGAGACCGCAGCAATCACACCGAGGTGCTGGTGCCGCGCGGGATAGCCGCGCCCAACCACGAGGCGTCAGCGCTGGGAAGAGGGTGGCGCATATCCCCGAGGCACAGCATCGGCGAGGCGCTCGAACGCAAAATAACCGTACACGGTAGCGCCATACGGCTCGACAATCTCGCCGCTGGCATCTACGGTGACCGGATGTTCGTTGAGCTTGAGGTGCGAGGTCTGCAGGCCGGAGGCCCTTCGGTGATAGAGGCCGGCCCAGCGCAGGAAGCGGCTATCTTCTTGCTCATGGCGATAGATGACTTCCAACCGACCAAAGAAGTTGAGGGTGGAGACAGAGTCCTCGGCTGTTGGTTCGATCAATCGGCGAGCGCGGATCCGAAACCGACTGCTGGCTGAGCGGAAAGCCTCGTTGGGATGGTGGTATACGGTGAACCCAGCTTCTCGCAGCCGGTCAGAGCGAAGAGCACGCAGAAAGTGGCGCATTGACCCACTGTAGGCTGCTTGGCGATGGGCTACCCAGGCGGCGGCTTCCGCCGAGTCGGTCGGGGTGAGTGGCTCGAAGAAGGGCTCGCCGTCCCATCGGACGGTGCTGCCGCTGGCGCTAAACGCATCGAGGTGGTAGCGGATGCGGTAGCCGAGGGCCCGGTTCTCGATGCGGAGAGGCGCTCGGGCAAAGGCCTCGAAGCGGCCCCACCACTTCGTCTCAAAGGCGAGCACTTCTGGGTTGAGCAGCGTGCATTCGTCTGCGCGCCTCGACGTGCCGATGAAGAGGCGTTTGAACGTTTGGAGCCGCTTGTACCAGTCTTCGTCTCGCTCGGCGGTGACTGTAACCTCGCCGGCGGACAGCACGGCCGGCTTTAACTCGAACGCCAGCGTGTCTGTGGTGGCGCTCTGGATGAGCGTGTCGAGCACCGCAGGCTCATAGCCCAGCATCGACACGTAGAGGCGGTGCGCTCCCAGGGGGATCCCTCGCAGATCGAAGCGGCCGGTGGAGTCGGTCGTCGTGCCGATCATAGACGCGGCGATAAAGACGTGCGCGCCCGGCAGGGAGCCGCCGGTTTCCGCACCCCGTACGACCCCGACGAGCCGCGCTTGGGGCGGAGACTGCGCATACACTGCAGGCCCCCCTGGAGGGACCAGCAGGGCAACGGTGAGAGTGATGAGTAGCCGATGACAGGCACTCATAACAGCGCGTAGCTCATCGAAGCAGGCGATCGGATGCTCGTTCAAGATACGGGTACCGCACGCGGAACGCTAGCGGCATGGCACGATCGCACTGGCCGATGCTACCCTTATCGCGGGCGGTATTCCTTGGGGAGCTGATCCCCCACGCGCTCGAACGCAAAGTAGCCGGAGACCGTCACGCCGTAGGGGTCAACCACGTCGCCTTTGTAATCGACGGTAGCCGGGCCGCGCTCGAGCCAGAACTGAGAGGTTTGGAACCTCGGGGCCCGGGTGCGGAACGTGCTGTCCTGGCGGTATTGCTCGCGCCACGTCTTATACGCCTCGCTCTCCGTTTCTCCCATGAAGATGACTTCCGCAAAGCCACTAAAATCGAGGATGCGCTCGCTCTCTACGTCACCGTCTTTCAAAATATCATCCACCTCGATCGGAAAGCGCTGTTGGCTCATCGACGGGCGTGCGCCACCGAAGGGGGAAGCGTCCGTCAGGGAGCCCCCCGAACTGGGGCGGCTGTACAGCTTGAAGCCTTGCTCCTCGACGCGGTCGCTGAGCATGGCAAGCATTAGGTGGTGGAACGATCCCAGGAACGCCTCACGGCGACGGGCGTCCCACATGGCCTGCTGCTCCGGCGTGCCCTCCATCTCCTCGAACAGCGGTTCGCCGTCGTACTGCGTGCGAGTGGGAGTCGTCCGGAAGTCGCGCAAGAAGTACTCGATGCGGTAGCCCAGCCCCTCATTTTCGATCATGAGCGGCTCGGCCGCGCTCGCTTCCAGCGTACCGATGCCCCCGTCGAACGACAGCACCTCAGGGTTTAAAATTTCGGTCTGCGCGGCATTGGGCGTCTCGCCAATAAACTGGCGGACGAACCGCTCATACCGCTCCTGCCATTTCTCATCCCGCTCGGCCTCGACCGTTACCCCTTCCGACTCCAGCACGGTCGGCTCCAACTCAAACTCGAACGTGTAGACGCGCGCCTCGCGCAGATTCAGGTTGCGGGCCTGCGGCTCGTAGCCGATGACGGACACGTACAGCCGCTGCGCGCCCAGCGGCACGTTGTCCAGCCGGAACCGGCCCTGGGCATCGGTGGCTGTGCCACGCATGGAGACGGCGATAAACACGTTCGCGTTGGCCAGCGGATCGCCTGTCTCAGCGTCGACAACCGTACCAGTGAGGACCGCACGGCCCTGCGGCACAGACGGTTGCTGCGCAACCCCGGGCTTTGCAGTCCAGAGGGCAGTAAGGAGCAGAGCAGCGAGCACGAGAGCGGAGCGATGCAGCATCAGGTCGGTCGGTTGGTGAAAGGGGGCAGGTCCAGCGTCGAGGGTATGGGCTAGGTGGACTGGTTAGAACGCATGCAAAGAGCCGTTTAGTATGGCACTGCTTATGGCACTGCGTTAGCGTGGCGTCTCGGATTACTCGATCGGCACGCTCTCGCACGCCAGTTCAACGATCCCCATCACGACCTCCTCACTCGTCACCACCGCCGGTGCGCGGCGAGAAGCCAAGGCAGCGGTCCAGGCGCTGCGTAATGTCAAGGTGACCACTACCTCCGATCGGTTCTCTGCCTG
>CAYFQN010000069.1:10860-14358 GCA_964345285.1 uncultured Rhodothermales bacterium | reverse complement strand
ATCGGGTGCAGAGCGAGTGTCAGACGACGCCCGCACGTCGGCGTCGTCCGGCACGCGGCCGTTCAGTTGCTTAACGTCATCCGGCGCCTCCAGTTCGTCCGGCGCGTCGGCCTCGACGAGCTCCACCGGCTCTAGCACATCGTCCGGAATGCCTGTGATGAAGCGGCTCGGGTCGGTCAGGTACTCGCCACGAAAGCGCTGGTACTTGAGCATCGGGTACGAGATGAACAAGTTCTCCTCCGCCCGCGTGATGGCCACGTAAAAGAGCCGCAGCTCTTCGTCTACGCCGCCGTCTTCCTTGATGGCGTACCGCGAGGGCAGGTTGCCCTCCAGCGCGCGGATCAGGAAGACGCTGTGGAATTCAAGCCCCTTCGCCGAGTGGATGGTCGAGAGCACGAGGGGCGGCTCGTCCTCCTCGGCACCCTCCTGGTCCAGCGCAGTAAGCTCGATGGGGTCCAGGGCGAGCTGCGCGAGAAAGGTCTGCCGGTCGTCATAGCCCTCGGCGAGGCTCACGAAGTGCTCCAGGTCCGGCTCACGCTTCGGGTAGTCCTCGTAATACGTGTCTTCGAGGATGGGCTGATAGTAGTCGAGCACGGCTTCGACCTGCTCCACGAGCGGCATGTCGGGGTCGCGGATGGACCGCAGCGTGCCGAACAATGTCTTGAGGTCGCTGATGTAGCGCTTGGAGAACGGGCCGCTTTCGCTCGCCACGAACGGATCCTCGGCCGCCTCGGTGGCCCACTCGATCAGGTCCTGGGCCGTCTTCGGCCCAATGCCGTGCAAGAGCTGCAGGATGCGATTCCACGCCGCCGCGTCCATCGGATTCTCGGCAACCTTGAGGTGGGCCAGCACGTCCTTGATGTGCGCGGCCTCGCTCAGTTTCATGCCGCCATACTTCACGAACGGAATGTTGCGCTGGTTGAGCGCCACCTCCAAATCGTACGCGTTAAAGCTGCTGCGGAAGAGCACCGCGATGCGGTCGAGCGGCACGCCTTGCTCGCGGAGTTGCAGGATCATCTGGGCGACGAAGCGGCTCTCCGTCTGCGCATCCGGCGCCGGAACCACAGCCGGCAGGTCGCCCTCCTTCACTTCGCTGAACAGCGTCTTGTCGTACGACCGGTTCGCCTGCTCGATGACGTGGTTGGCCAGATCCAGGATCGGCTGGGTCGAGCGGTAGTTCTGCTCCAGCTTCAGGATGGTGGTATCGGCGTACTGATTAGGAAACTGGAAGATGTTGCGGAAGTCGGCTCCACGGAAGCGGTAGATGCTCTGCGCGTCGTCGCCCACGACCATCACGTTGCCATGCACGGAGGCGAACTGGCGGACGAGATCGGCCTGGAGCGCGTTCGTGTCCTGGTACTCATCGACGAGGACGTGGCGGCACCGCGCGGCCACCTGCTTCCGTACGTCGTCGCTCGCCTCGAACAGCTCCAGCGTGCGGAGGAGCAGGTCGTCGAAGTCCATGAGCGCATGCTGCTGCTTGTACGCGCGGTACGCGCGCCGGAGCTGCTCCAAGTCGTCATGCAGATGCGTAAACTGCGGGTACTTGTCGGCCAGCAGGTCGTCGAGCGGCGTGTCGCGGTTCGTGACGGCCGAGAACATCTTTTGCAGCGTGCCCTTGCGCGGGAAGCGCTCGTCGGACTGGTGGTAGCCACCGCGCGAGCGGAGCACGGAAATCACGTCACCCGCGTCCGCTGCGTCGAGGATGCTGAAGTTGTTCGGAAAGCCGATGACGTTGGCGTGGCGCCGCAGGATGCCGAGGCAGAAGGCGTGGAACGTCCCGCCCTGCACGCGCTTGCAGCGCCCGTCGAGGAGCGTCGCGGCGCGCGTCGTCATCTCGCGGGCGGCGCGGCGGGTAAACGTGAGCAGCGTGACCGACTCGGGCTTTGTGCCAGTCTCTACCAGATACGAGACGCGGTAGATGAGCGTGCGCGTCTTCCCGGTGCCGGCGCCGGCCACGACGAGCACCGGCCCGCCCGACGCCGTGGCGGCGGCGTACTGCTGGGGGTTGAGGTCGCCGCGGTAATCAACCGACAGATCATCCGGTGAAGGCGACGTGTCATCCGAATGAAGGACGATGCGACGAGCCATGGGGCAGGGTGAATCGTGATCGGGACGGGTGGGCCGCACCGCATAGCACGGACGTCAACGGTGAGGCAACATCCCGCGGCGCGAGTCAGTACGGCAGTATGAACCACTGCGACCTGTGTACCGAGTCGCAGCAAATGACTGGTGGCGCGCGTGCCGCGAGCGGGACGTAGTGCAAACCCCAGATCGGCGGCGAGTGATCCCCAACCGCCTTTCTGCGGAAACGACGAATTGCACGGGCTGCATCTTCGCGTCACTAGCGCTCGTCCTTCCTTCTTGTTACCTTGACAGCACCGTCCTTATCTGCATGTGCTGTTGCATCACATAGTTCGCTGAACGCTGGCAGCCCTCCGGCCGCTCACCACCCCGCCGCGCGTTGTTGCCAGCCCGTTTCGGTTCGCTGGGCCTGTTTGTAATCTTCAAGAGCCACACCGTCCCATGGGAAAAGTCATTGCGGTTGCCAACCAGAAAGGGGGCGTCGGGAAAACGACGACGTCGATTAACCTTGCTGCGTCGTTGGCGGCCACCGAGCACTCCACCCTGCTCATCGATATCGACCCGCAGGCTAACTGCACTTCGGGCATCGGCATCGAACCCCAGAGCGTGACGTCCTCAATCTATGAGGTGCTCATCGGCGATGTGGCAGCGACCGACGCCGTGCGCGACACGGAGATGCCGTTCCTCGACATGGTGCCGAGCCACATCAACTTGGTCGGCGCCGAGATCGAGATGATTGACGTGATGGAGCGCGAGAAGATTCTGGAGAATGCGCTTACCCGCATTCGCCGCAAGTACGACTTCATCGTGATTGATTGCCCGCCGTCGCTGGGCCTGCTCACGCTCAACTCGCTGACGGCGGCCAACTCGGTGCTGATCCCCGTCCAGGCCGAATACTTTGCGCTGGAGGGCCTCGGCCAGCTCCTCAACACGATCAAGATTGTGCGCCAACACCTGAACCCCGACTTGGAGATTGAGGGTGTGCTGCTCACGATGTTCGACACGCGGCTGCGCCTCTCCAATCAGGTGGCCCAGGAGGTACGGCGCTACTTCGGCGAGAAGGTCTTCGAGACCATCGTGCAGCGGAACGTGCGCGTCTCCGAGGCGCCCAGCTTTGGCAAGCCCGTGTTGCTGTATGATGCGACCAGTACCGGCGCGAAGAACTACATGGCGCTGGCGCGCGAAATCCTCGAATCCAACATGGAGTTCCTGCAATCTCACAACGGCGAAGTGCAGGAAGAGGCATCATCCAACGGCGACCCGGACAGCCTTCCCGACCTCCCCGACCACCCCTCGCAAAGCTCGACGACCCCGGCCAACGGCTTTTCGCTCTGACAGGCGACCCGTGCCGTCCGCTACGTGCCGTCCGCTACGTGCCGTCCGCTACGTGCCGTCCGCTACGTGCCGTCCGCT
>CAYFQN010000069.1:0-10760 GCA_964345285.1 uncultured Rhodothermales bacterium | reverse complement strand
CGTGCCGTCCGCTACGTGCCGTCCGCTACGTGCCGTCCGCTACGTGCCGTCCGCTACGTGCTTCATCGCTAACGATTGACTCGCATGGCTTCCAAGAAATCAGCACTCGGTAAAGGCCTCAGTGCCCTGCTCCCTTCTGAAGAGCGTGAGGAGCGCTCCGAGGAGCAGCAAGAGGGCGGTGATTTGTCCAAGAGCAAACTGTACCGCTTTCAGGACAAGGCTCGGCTTTTGCGCCGCGTGGCCGACATTGAGCTCGACAGCATCCGGCCCAACCCGTACCAGCCACGCCAGGAGTTTAACGACGACGCGCTCGACGAACTGGCCGCATCGATCGAACAACTTGGCATCATCCAGCCCATCACCGTGCGGGCATTGGGCGACGGGCAGTTCGAGATCATCTCGGGCGAGCGCCGGTTCCGCGCCGCGCGCCGCGCCGGCCTGGAGCGTCTGCCGGCCTTCGTGCGGGAGGCCAACTCCGAACAGATGCTGGAGATGGCGCTCGTTGAAAACGTGCAGCGCGAGGAATTGAACCCCATCGAGGTCGCCCTCGGCTACAAGCGGCTACTGGAAGAGTGTGGCCTCACCCAAGAAGAGGTCGCCGAGAAGGTCAGCAAGAGCCGCGCAACGGTAGCCAACTTCCTTCGGCTGCTGCGCTTGCCGCCGCGCATCCAGGCCGCCCTACGTGACAAAAGCGTATCGATGGGGCATGCCCGCGCTCTCATCACTATCGAAGACGAGGAGGCGCAGGTCGATCTTCTCGAAACGACGATCGACGAGGACCTGTCGGTGCGTGAGGTGGAGCGCCGCGTCCGTGCCCGCCGTGAAGCTGACGAGGACGCTAAGGAGCCGGCCGACGGTGACGTTACGGCCCCTTCAACCACACGCAATGGCCCGCCGGACCGAGACGCGATGCAGTTGGAGCAGTACCGCGACAAGCTCCGCTCCTTCTTGAGCACGCAGGTCAACATCAAGCACAAGTCGGACGGCGAGGGGCGCATCGAGATCTCATACTATTCCGAGGATGACCTGGAACGGCTATTAGAGCTGGTTCTGGACTGACGTATCCGGCATCTTGATTTCTCTACTCAGGATCAGGAGCATCGCGCCTGCGGGCTGTTCGACGGCGCACGCCACAGCGCTACTACGCATCACAGCCCGGAGCTCCGCGCACCTGCCCCGCCTGCGGGCGGCACTGGCAGCCGTGCTCGTCGTTGCAGGACTCGGCGCTTCTTCCCCTGCAACGGGCCAGCCGGACAGCACCCGGCGCGCCATTCTAGAAGCGAAAGGCCTTCCTGCTGATCACACCCCCCGTGGTGCCTTGTGGCGAGCGCTCGCCGTGCCTGGCTGGGGCCAGATCTACAACCGACAGTACTACAAGGTCCCCTTCGCGTATGCTGGGCTCGCCGGGCTCGGCGCCGCCGTCGTGTATAGCAACAACCAGTATCTGCTCTACCGGCGGGCAGCCCTTTTTAAGGCCAACGAAGACGCCACCCCCAATCCGTACGCTCAGTACGAGTCGCAGTACCAGCAGATCGAGAACGAGGTAGGTGGCGCAGTCCGCGCTAGCATCCTTCGTGAAGAGCGGGATAAGTTTCGGCGCTACCGTGACCTTTCCGTCGTTGGCATCGGCTTGTACTATGCGTTTACTGTACTTGACGCTTATGTAAGCGCCCAATTACTCTCCTTTGACGTGGACGAAGACCTATCGATGCGCGTGTACCCTGCAGGGGCCGGTGTTGCAGCACGTCTCCGATGGCGCTTCTGAGCCGGCAGACCGCGATTTGGTGCCGTCGGATGAACAAGTAGGCGTCCTGACTCGTTGCACCCGGCACCTTTCCACGGCCGGCTCTCATTGTATGCTTAGCCCCTTCATCCCCCTGACCCTCTAGCCGCTACGGTGCCTTCCGTGGTGGCAATACTCCGAACGGTATTTTACGCCATGGCGCATATCGTGTACGCACTTAGTGGACAGGGGCGCGGCCACACGTCGCGGGCGATGGCCACTGCGGCGGCGTTGCGCGAACGCGACCATACCGTAACGTTCTGTGGCGGCGGCATGGCCCAGCGAATTCTCGAAGCGGAAGATGAATCCGTCATCCCGGTGCCCGCGCTTCGCCAAGTGATGGAGTCGAATCGCATCCGGTACGGCAAGACGATCTGTTGCAACGGCAAAATCTTGCTTCAGATGCCCACCGTGCTCGACCGGTTAACAGATACGTTCGAGGCGTTACAACCGGACCTGGTCATCACAGACTTCGAGGCCTTCTCGGCCCGCGCAGCCGAGCGCATGGGGCTCCCGGTCCTCTCCTTTAACCATCAGCAGGTGGTCACGGAGATGGAATATGACCTGCCCATGAAGCACTGGCCCGCTGCAAAACTTACGGCCGCTGCGATCCGGTGGATTGCGCCTCGCCACCCAGAGCATGTGCTCCTGACGTCGTTCTTCTTTGCCCCCCTGAAACGTCCGGCCCGGACGACGCTGGTGCCCCCCATTATTCGCCCCGCCGTCCAACAGCGCACGCCGTCTAGCGGTAACCACGTGCTCGTCTACTATAACCATCCGCACGGCGTAGACCATGTCATCGAGGCGTTGGGCGCCGTAGAGGCCTCGTTTATCGTCTATTGCAACGACCCTGCCCGCGCCTCATGCGACGATGCCCATATTACCGTCAAGGCGCCGTGCCTCGACGGCTTCCTCGATGACTTGGCGTCGGCGTGCGGCGTGGTTTGCACGGCGGGCTTTACGTTGATTAGCGAAGCCTTGTACTTGGGCAAACCGCTTCTCGTCGTGCCCAACCAGGGCATCTTCGAGCAGACACTCAACGCTCTGTTCCTGCAGCGTCAAGGCCTCGGTCAGGCCGTGCTCGACCGCCCCCTCACTGCGGACGATGTCAAGGACTTTTTAAAAGCTCGTAATACCTACCGCGATCTCCTTTCCGACTACGAACGCTGTGGGAACCATCAAGCTGTAGATTGTATTGAGGACATCCTTGTGCGTGTGGGCGATTCAACGCAGGGGACACCCTCGCACCCCGCGGCATTGCCCTCTTCGGGGCCGACAACGACCGCGTTCGGATCTTCTTAGTGTAGCGCCGCCCCTGGCGGCCGCTCCCCCCTCCGCCCGACCATACTGATTAGATGTGAGCCCTTATCATGACGAACCCCGACTTCCAACGGCACCCGGATCCGCACGCGGATGCTTCGTCCGATGCAACCGATGCACCGGTTGCGGACGAGCCACCCCTCTTCGACAAGTGTCATCGCTTTTTCGACCCATCGGGCGACTACGCACAAGTCAAACAGGCCGATCTGTATCCATACTTCCGCCCCATCGAACGCCAAGAA
Source organism: uncultured Rhodothermales bacterium (assembly GCA_964345285.1). GTDB lineage: Bacteria > Bacteroidota > Rhodothermia > Rhodothermales > Salinibacteraceae > JAAAPH01. The sequence goes on along the minus strand of CAYFQN010000069.1, from coordinate 7,415 downwards.
GGGTCGCGGGCTATCATGAATGGGGAAGAGATTATCATGGCGGGGTCCAATAACTACCTGGGCCTTACATCCGACCCGCGGGTGAAGAACGCCGCCCAAGATGCCGTCGAGAAGTATGGTACGGGGTGTACCGGCAGCCGCTTTCTAAACGGCACCCTCGACCTACACCTTCAGTTGGAGGACCGCTTGGCCGAGCACATGGATAAAGACAAAGCCGTGCTGTTCTCCACCGGGTACATGACCAATGAAGGCGTCATTGCCGCCATTGCAGGTCGCAATGATATTATCTTCTCAGACAAGGACAACCACGCGTGCATCGTAGCAGGTACGCAGGTCAGCCTAGCCGAGACGCGCCGCTACCGGCACAATGACCTCGATCACCTGCGCCAGATGTTGGAGCGGGCGCACGAGGAGAAGCCGAACGCCGGCAAGCTCATTGCCACCGACGGCGTGTTTTCGATGAGTGGGAAGATTGCCCGCGTGCCCGACCTTGTCGAGCTTGCTAACGAGTTCAACGCGGCGCTCATGCTCGACGATGCCCACGCCATCGGCGTCATTGGCCCGGGTGGCACAGGATCTGCCGCGACCTTCGGCCTCAAAGACGAAGTGGACCTCATTACCGGCACGTTTTCGAAGAGCTTCTCCTCGCTGGGCGGCTTTGCCGTGGGTGACCGCGACGTGATCGAATACATCCGCCACGAGAGCTCGCCGCATATCTTCAGCGCCTCCATGCCCCCGGCCAACGTGGCTACCGTGCTGAAGTGCCTCGACATTCTGGAGGCCGAACCCGAACGGCTGGACCGGCTCTGGGAGATTTCCGACTACATGCGCGACGGGTTCCGCAACCTGGGCTTCGACGTGTGGGACAGCGAAACGCCTATCATCCCCGTCGTGGTGGGCGACATGAAGACGTGCTTCACCTTCTGGCGCGACCTGCTTGAGGAAGGCGTATTTGTGAACGCCGTGGTGCCACCGGCCGTACCGAAGGGCCAAGCGCTCATGCGCACCTCGTACATGGCGACCCACACCGACGACGAGCTCGACCGCATTCTGGAGGCGTTCCACCGGGTGGGTCGGAAGCATGGCGTGATCGGCTCCAATGGAGCCACCGGCGCCTCTGTAAATGGCGTAAACCACTGATCCTCGCGTCGTCCCGCTCAACGCCGACAAAGCGCTGCCGATTCTTTCGGCGGCGCTTTGTACGTTATGGCGCCCCCTCGCCCTTCGGATCACCTCCCCTGCCCATGTCTGCCCTTTCTTCTGTTACGGTACACCCCGTCAGGGGCCGTTCTGACCGGAAGCGGTTTATCGACTTTCCGTACACGTTCTATCAGGACCAGCCCCACTGGGTACCCCCACTACGCCAAGACGTGAAGAAGACACTGAGCACAAGTAAGAACGCGTTCTTCGATCACGGCGCCATTCAGCTCTTCCTAGCCGAAGACGACTCGGGCGCAACCGTGGGCCGCATTGCCGCAATTGTAAATGGCATGCACTTGCAGAAGTATGACGATGGCATGGGCTTCTTCGGCTTTTTTGAGTGTGTGGACGACTACGCCGCCGCCGAGGCGCTCCTCGATGCCGCGACGGATTGGCTGCGCGGGCACAACCTCACCGGCATGCGTGGCCCTGCCAACCCTTCGCTGAACGACACCGCAGGCCTGCTTGTCGACGGCTTCGATCGAGATCCATCGGTTCTTATGCCTTACAATCCGCCCTACCACGAAGACTTTTTGGTGGATTACGGCTTCGAGCGCGCCATGACGATGTGGGCCTACTACGTCCACAAGAAATACGTCAAGGTGGATAAGCTACGGCGGGGGGTTCAACTCGTGAAGCGCCGTACGCCCAACCTGGAACTGCGCACGCTGGACATGGACCGATTCGATGAGGAAGCACGCACCATCCTCGCCATTTACAACGATGCGTGGGAAAACAACTGGGGGCACGTTCCCATGACGGACGCCGAGTTCGAGCAGCTGGCCCACGACCTCAAGCAGATCGTCGACCCGGCGATGGTCTTTCTCCTCGAACATGAGGGCACGCCAGTCGCCTTCTCCATCTCGCTGCCCAATCTGAACATGGCACTGCAGCACGTATCAGACGGACGGCTTTTCCCGCTCGGTCTCCCCAAATTGCTGGCCTACGCGCAATTTGGTGGGATTTACGAGGTCCGCATGCCACTCATGGGCGTCCGCAAGGAATATCAAGGGCGTGCCCTCGACTCGCTCCTCGTGTTAGCCACCATCGAGAACGGCCCACCGAACGGGTACGACGCCTGCGAAATGAGCTGGGTACTTGACACGAACCGGCGTCTCATCAACTCGCTCGAGTCGATGGGCGGCGTCGTCGACAAAGAGTACGCGATGTTCGAAAAACCTCTCTCTGCCTAACTGTGGATATCCAGTTCGTCTATTTCGACCTCGATGATACGCTGCTCGACCATCAGTATGCCGAGCGCGCCGCACTGGACGATGTGAAAGACGCGTTCGATGCCCTCCACTCCGTCCCGAATGCGACGCTTCACGAAACGTACCGGGCATGCAGTGGCCCGCTCTGGCGGCAGTACGCGGCCGGCTCCATCGAGAAGCCTGACCTCAAGCTCGGCCGCTTCGAGCAACTGCTTGATGCGCTTGATGCCCGCGCGCTCCATCCGCAAACAGTTAGTGACTACTACCTCCAGCGGTATGCGGCGCACTGGCGCTTTGTCCCCGACGCCCGCGAGGCCTTCTTGCACATCGCGAACCGTTTTCCCGTTGGTGTGCTGACGAACGGGTTTACAGAGATTCAAACCCAAAAACTGGATCGCTTCCCCGCGCTCCGGGACGCATCAGACGCCGTGGTAATTACGGAGGAAACCGGCTACCTAAAGCCGCACCCTAAGGCTTTTGCATACGCGGCGAACGCTGCTAGGTGCTCGCCCAATCAGATTTTGTACGTGGGCGACTCATACCATTCGGATGTGCAGGGCGGACACCGTGCGGGTTGGCATGTGGCCTGGTTTCTCCGTGGCAGTAGCACGGCACCCTCCTCTGAGCACGCGCCGCACATCACGTTTGACACCTGGGGCGACCTGCTACATGACCTACCGTAGCGACATCCCCGGCTGATGTTGTTAGGCGTTCCCCCGGCTGATGAAACGCAAAAGGGCCACCGTTGCCGGTCGCCCCATCCTGGCAATCGCCTTGTCTTAACTCCCCGACGCAACAGCCTCCCGGGCGGTATCGTCTGCCGAAGCAGATCAATCACGCCGGTTGGGAGGCCCGTCTCCTGCCCCCGACTACGTCGGGAGCAGTGGCCAACGCGCACAATCCGTTACCGGGTTGGGCGCAGCCGTCTCGCATGGACACGAAACAGCGGCCACGAACAGCGCGAAGCGGCGTTCCAGCATATGCTGGAGCCGTTCGTACACCGCGAAGGTACGGTAGCGCTGCGTTACCTGTCCTCGCGAGAGGGTGGTGCACGCATGCGTTCCGTCGCACACACCGCGTTTCCGCGAGTACCCCGTGGGGTACTTGGCGTCCGGCAGTGCGCGTGGCAGCTACCCGCGGCAGCGTACCCGGAGGTACGGCTGCGTTCGCGCGGCTGCCTCAGCAGCATCCGTGAGGCATCATCGGCAGATAATCCTCATCAGATACTCCTGCGGATGCAGTGCCGATCATTTGGCACACTGCCACTCTTTCGAGTACCAGCACACTTTCCTGACCGTCTCGTTGCGTCCAATATCTCGGTATCCTGTCGTGGTTGTACCACGAACAGGAAGCGAAACATCTCGCTCGGAGGCTCGGCGACGTACACCGTCACTCATCCGGGGATGAACGCGGTCACATCGTCCGGAGCGCTGCATCACCTTCGCCTGACCTTGCGGCCGGGCATACGGTTGACTTCATGCAGTCCAGAGACTCAGTCGCGTCAAGGAACAGTGCCCGAAAGCACTATTCACAGGGTAGGGGTTTGTGAGAATCCTGTCAAGCCAAGTTTTCCACAAAATGTGCACAGGATATTCACAATACTGCACTGAGGAGGGGGGACTCGGCGACGGCACGAGGTGCGGAGCAAAAAGCCCGGCCGCCAGCGACGGTGCCGAGCTCTTTGCTGTCCATGATTCGATGCGACTGAGGTCCCGCGCCGCGGGCTCTGGTTGCATGAAGTCAGGGGTAACGTACGGCGCTGCCCCCATTAATGCAACATCAATAACGGTATCGTGACCGACCGTGCTACGAAGTCATTGATTCCGTCGCTTACCAATAACGGACCTACAGCACAGCGCCCAACAAGGCCTGTACCTCTCGCACGAACGTAGGAATCGCCCGTGGCTCCAAAATGATGGTCAGGACCAGCCCACCGATAGCGCCGCCCAAGTGCGCCTCGTGTGCGATCCCACCTCCCCCGCTACTGCCCATCCCACCGGGCTCTTCGTCTCGGTTCAGGGCGTAAATAGAGCCAACCACATACAGCACGGCAAACACGATAGCCGGCATCGGGATCACGAAGAAGACGCCCAGCATGGCAAATGGCCGGAAGAGGCAGAAACTGAACACCACACCGCTCACCGCGCCGGATGCCCCGATAGCGGAATAGTGGGGGTCGTCCCGGTTGAGGACGAGTGACAGGCCGTGCGCAGCTAGCTCAGAGCCAAAGTACAATACCAGAAAAAGCCCAGGGCCCAAGATTCGCTCGAGAAACGGCCCGAAGAAGTACAGCGTGATCATGTTGAACGCGAAGTGTGCAATCCCGACGTGGACGAAGCCCGCAGTGATGAGTCGCTGGTACTCGCCGTGCTTCAGGATGCGCTGCGGGCGGAAGGCAAGCCGGTCAATGATGGATATGTCCACCAACAAGGCGTACCCGCTTACCAGCCCGTTGAGGGCGAGGAGCAGAATGGTGACCGGCGTACTGGCGTCAAGCATAGTCGGGGGCAGCTACTTCCTGGTGGCGTCACGCCGGCAAGGCAGCCACGTGTTCGATGATGGACTCGAAGAAGAGGGCGCCGTCGCCGCTGCCTATGAGGCCCTCCACGCACCGCTCAGGATGCGGCATGAGCCCCAGCACGTTGCGCTGCTCGTTGACGATGCCCGCAATGTTGCGCACCGAGCCATTCGGGTTCGCCTCCGGCGTTACCTGCCCGTTGGCGTCGCAGTAGCGGAAGATGACCTGGTCGTTTGCTTCGAGGGCGTCCAGCACGTCTTCGTCCGCGTAGTAGCGCCCCTCGCCGTGAGCCACGGGGAAGATGACGACCTGCCCCGGCTGCATGGCATTTGTAAACGGCGTGGTCGTCTGCTCCACGCGCAGTGGAGACGGCTTGCAAATGAACCGCAGCGACTCGTTCCGCATCAGCGTGCCGGGGAGTAGCCCGCTCTCGCACAGCACCTGAAACCCATTACAGATGCCCACGACGAGCCCGCCTTCTTCGGCAAACCGCACGACGTCTTGCATGATGGGCGAAAACTGCGCGATGGCGCCCGAGCGCAGATAGTCGCCATACGAGAAACCGCCGGGCACGACGACGGCATCTACATCGCCGAGGGATTTTTCCTTGTGCCAGATAAAGCGCGCCTCCTGATCGAGTACGTGCTTAGCAGCGTGATACGCGTCGTGGTCACAGTTCGACCCGGGAAAGACGATGACTCCGAAGGTGATGGGCATAGAAGCAGCGGGTGGGGTGAAGACGGCACGATCCAACAGATTGAAGGCATACCGGCAGCCGTGGTTTCACCTTGCCGCCGGCCTGCGGGCTCTTCACTGGATCTGCGACGCGTGCACCTTACCCTTGCTCGTTCAGGAAAGACGCAGGCCGATCGCTCGACAGCCCGTACAGGGCCGTGTACATCGAGGCGATCCGCTGGTATGCCTCGTCGATAGCCTCCCCCTCCCGCTCTGCCCGGATTGGCGCTTCAACCGGTGTCCACGCGGGCTCTTTCGCTGGGCGCTGCTCCTCACCAGGGGGCGACGGGCTCGACGGGGACAGACGTCGCTTGCCCGCGTTCAGCCCAGCGTCGATCGCAGGCAGCGACCTCTCCTGGTCGCCTACAGAGCGTGGGGCGGCGTCATCCGCCGTCCGTGCGCCCCCCTCACCGCTCCGGTCGTCATGTGATCCAAAGATGCGAATCAGCGAGGTGTAGAACCGCTCGAAAGCTGCCCGCATCTCCTCGTTGAGCTCCTCCACGTCCACTGTCTCCGATAGCTGTCCAACGTCGGCATCGAACTGCGTGAGGGCTTCGACCAGCGCTTTCTTATCGTCATCACTCAGCGGCCCCTCCTCGATGTAAGTCCGAAGCGGACCCGCCACTTTTTCCGTTAGCCGCTGCATGTTACGGTCGGCTTTCGTGGCGGGCGGCACGTCGTGCCCAGCCGTCTCTTGCTCAGCCCGATGTGTACGACTTGGTGCGTCGGTCGATGCAGGGGGGGTGCGGTCAGATGGCGGTGCAACGTCCGCCGAGGGGGCCGCTCCGTCGGCCTCCGTGCGCCCGTCACTGCGCGCCGACAATTCGCCGCGTTTTGTACGCTCGATGGCGTTGGGTGTGAACCCCATCGAACGGGTGGGTCCAACATCCATAACAGTTCACTGCTTTGGTGGCACAAATCCCGATTTGATCGAGTCATGGTTTCCGAGTTATCGGCAGAGCAGGCCACACTCTAAATGCCCCGCCGCACAGGGCCGCCATGCGGGCTTTGCGCATGTTGCGGAGGGGTCGAACCGTCGCGATATACGTTACAGATTGATCACTGACTTTTTTGCGACGATAGGGCACGTATGTTGCGACAGTGTGTTAAAGGTTAATGCGTTGTCTTCTAATGTGGTGGGGGAACCTCCAATGTACGCTGTTACTTTTTTGCTCGTGGCTTTTATCGTAGGCTCATTGTATATGATCACGTCCAGCATGGCACATGACCCGCCGGACGCAGATGATGACGGAGGCGAAGGCCTTCATCCTATGCCTCCGACCTTTTCTGGTCCCTCCGGCTCAGTCCGCCACCGCGACGAACCGGTGGATGACATGCAGGAGGTGTTGGCGTAGCAAGTAACCCGCTTGGACAGCACTTACTCTCGCGGCCTCCCCAGCCCTGTCCCCCGGAAGCGCTTTGCGCGGTGGCATGCACCAGCCGGCATTTAACTTCCCTGTGTGCTAGCCGATAGACTAGGTACTGCGCTCGCAAAGGCATCCGGCTTGCTCTATCTTCCTCGTTGCGGCTGGGTGCCTTTGCTTTATCTATGCTCAGCACCGTGCTACCTTCTTGTGCGGTTCGCCGTCCTCTCTGTACCGTGCCACAGGTCGCTACGGCGTCACGGCCTCGTGACATCCGCGGTAGCACCTGCATCTTGACGGTGCGTCCCCTATGCTGTGGAGGCGCGACGTGCCATCCCGTTGTCGGTGCTTTCACAGCCTGCTCCCCGCCGCAATGATTCCCAAGGA
>CAYFQN010000068.1:0-14444 GCA_964345285.1 uncultured Rhodothermales bacterium | reverse complement strand
TGAAGTTGAGCCCCTGGCGCGGGGAGGACAGCGGCTTCTTCGTGACCATGTTGATCGTGCCGCCCGGCTTCACGGTCACGGTCCGCTCAATGGTTGCGTGCCCGATAAACGACGCCTGCAGCACGTGCGTGTCGGGCGGCACGCCGTCGATGGTGAAGCGGCCATCCTGCGACGTGGCAGCGCCGAGCGTTGTGCCGCGCAGCCCGATGTTCACGCCGGGCAGCGGCTCCTCCGTCGCGGCGTCGATCACGCGGCCGGCGATCCGGCCCACGTCATCCGACTGCCCCAGGCCGCAGAGGGGCTAAGGATAAAGGCAATGAGCACGATGGGCAGGAGAAACAAACGGTGACGTATGAGGGCACAGTCGTTGCGGATGAATCGGGGGTGAGGCAACAAGCAGGCAGGACGCGCTCAGGAGTACAGCACGTCCTGGAGCAGAGCATCGAGTTCGAGCATGGCGCTGGCTCCGTGCGGGAGCTCACAGAGCTCCTCGATTTCGTCGGTGCGAACGACGATCGATGCCCCGCCGGCATCGGTGTAGGCGGTCAGCCGCCACCGATTGCTCGGTTTCGAGGCGGCCTGGATGTCCCTCCCGCGCGCTCGGCAGTCTGCGCGTCCGTGCGAAAATCGTCCCGCGAAGGCCGGAACGGCTCGCCGAGAAACGAAATCTCTAGCCGGCCGCGACACGCGTACCGACCACGCTCCCGTGTCGGGTTTCGCAGAGCGGAACGTCGGAAGGCACCATGCGGTCTGCCTTTACATAATCCAGACCATGTCTAAATAGGAAGGCTTTATTCTAGGGCAGCGCGCCCGTAGTCGAAAGCCGGGTGATTCGGGGTCGTGTTAAGTTTTAGCGAGGGATGGGGCGGCAGCGTCTCTCCGCGCCACGGTACCGGGCCGCGCGTCAATTCTTAATGCATTGGCCGGCCCGCGTTGGATCGCGCACTGTGCCTTCCGCATTCAGGACGGATGAAAAATGCTGTTCCTGTCTCGTCCTCTCAAACCACCAGCGTCTCGTCCATGAAACGATTACTTGCTGCTCTCGCGTTCGTCACTGCTGTCTTTCTTGCCGCCGCTCCGGTGCAGGCCCAGCGGGTGCCGGGGGCTGCGGGACTGGGCGGCCAGGTGGGCGACCCGAGTGGCGTGTCGCTCAAGGTCTACAATCCCAACGCGCTCTCTTACGACTTTTTGGCCGCCTGGGACCTCGACGACTTCTTCTTCCTGAACGTGCACGGCTTGTACGAGCGGCCGCTGGAGTTGGAGAACACGTCGGGGCTGGAGTACTTCTTTGGCCCGGGGGGATACATCGGCATTCAGGACCGCCCTCCGGGACGCGACGATGACGTCGTCTTCGGCATCAGCGGGCGGCTGGGCGTCAACATCCCGCTGGAGGACCGCTTCGAGGTGTACGCGCAGATCACGCCGCGCATCAATCTCGTGCCCGACACCGAGGGCGACCTCGGCGGCGGCCTCGGCGTGCGCTATTACTTCTGAACCGCTTCGCCGGGGCGAGTGCGCTGAGCGACTGGCGGTGCCTCCGAGGCGGAAGGCGTCCATCGGTACATGTCGAGCTGCGGCTCGGGAGCGGTGAATATGACAGCGATGTCATAGCCCCCGTCCCGTCGCTGTACGGCGATGTCGCGCGGGTAGTAGCTGGCCTCATATGCCTGCTCGGCCTGGCGGAGGCGGTGCCGAATCTGCCCGTGCCGGTCGTAGACGTCCACCTGCAGCCATCCGGGGCGCAGGTTGAGCACGAAGAGCCAGTCGCCCACCGGCGAGGCCGCGGCCGTGAGGAGCGGCGCCTTCGACACCTCCCCCGTCATGAAGGCGCGGCTGCGCGGCAGCATGGGCGAGTCGAACCCGCGCAGGGCGATGGAGTCCGCGCGGGTCGTGTCGGTGAGGGGAAGTGGAAACACATCCACGACGGGGCGGAAGCCGGAGAGGCTGAGCAGCGAATCGCCCCAGACGCGTAGCAGGCCCGCGTGCCGCCAGTGCGGCCCGGGAAGCGCCACGCGCTGCTCCACCTCGCCACTGCGGTTGATGCGCGCCACGAAGTTGTCTACCTCCTCCCCCACCACCTTCGCGTAGAGATCCGTCTCCGTGGCGGCTGCATAGAGGAGCGACGACTTCCCCGCGCGGCCAACGGCCACCGGCAGCATGCGCACGAGCCGGTCGCCGTGCACGAGTGTCAACTGGTCGGTGCCGGCATTCAGGACGACCAGCGTGTCACCACGGACGCCGGCCAGGTACGGGATGTCAAACAGGTCGACCGTCGTTTCGCGGACGAACGAACTATCCGGTGCAAAGACGAATACGCTGTTGCGCTCCACATCGCTTACGAACAGCTGCTGGTCCGCACCGAAGGCGACGGTGCGCGGGAAGGCCATGCGCCGGCCCGAATCGCCCGTGGCCGCCCACACGCGCTGCAGCGTATCGAGCGGCGTCTGTTGGGCAATCTGGCGCGAGAGCGAGTCCGCTGGCATGAGATCCGTGTAACCGTCGCGTTGGCAGCTGGATGGCAAACAGCCTGCGAGCAGTAGCGCGAGCACGAGGGCCGGAAGCGCAGAGCAGGGACGGGCGACGGGGCGAGCGAGCATCGGGGGCAAGCAGTCGATTCGTGAGCGGCAGGAGAGGGCATCATCCACACGCCGGCTATCGGTCAGTTCCGTTGCCGGCCGATGCGCAGCGACACCGCCACCGGCGCGCCGTCGCGGATGAGGCGGACTCGCACCTGATCGCCCGGCCGGAAATCGTAGATGCGGGCCACGTAATCGTCGCGCGTGGCGATGGACTCGCCCTCGATCCCGACGATCACATCGTACGGCTGGATGCCCGCCTCGGCTGCCGGCGAGTTCGGGTCGATGTCGCGCACGAGCACGCCGGCGGAGCGGTCGAGATCCAGCGCCTGCGCGATCCGCTCGTTCACGTTGTTCACGTACAGGCCCGTGTAGTACGAGCGGTCAACGGCGCCGGTGGTGCGCAGTTCATCGAGGATGCGGACGGCCTTGCGGGCGGGTACGGCAAAGCCGATCCCGATCGACCCGCCCGACTCGGTGTAGATGGCCGTATTCACGCCGATGACCTCGCCCATTGCGTTGACGAGCGGTCCGCCCGAGTTGCCCTGGTTGATGGCCGCGTCCGTCTGAATCATGTCGCGGTACAGCCGCCCGTTGCGCCCGGCGCTCAGGTCGCGATCCGTCGCGCTCACCACGCCCACTGTTACCGTGGGCTCGGTGGCTTCGAAGAGGCCGAACGGGTTGCCGAGTGCAATCACCCACTCGCCGACGAGCGGCGCGGCCGTCGTGTCGAACGCCAGGTACGGCAGGGGCTCGTCCGTGTCGATCTTGAGCAGCGCGAGGTCGGAGGGCGGATCGGAGCCGACGAGGCGGGCTTCCGTCGTACGGCCGTCAGGGAAGAGCACCTCGATCTGCGTGGCGTTGCCAGCGACGTGGTCGTTCGTGGCGATATAGCCATCCGGCGAGATGACAAAGCCTGAGCCGATGCTCTCGACGCGGCGCGCTCGGGGGCGCCGGCCGAAGAAGTACTCGAAGAAGGGATCCCGCTGGAAGGTGGAAAACGGATCGCGTACCTGCCGCACCTCCGTCACGCTGATGCTGACGACGGCCGGCGAAACGGCGTCCACAGCGCGCGTGATAGCCGTCTGCCGCGACTGCGCGATCTGATCACCGATCCGCGCCGTATCGGTAACCACGGGGCGCTGCGGGGGCGGCGTCTCCTGCGAGCGCACGAACCGGTCGCACCCCGAAAGGAGCAACGTACCAACAATGAGGAGTAGCGTGCGGGCCATCGAGACAGCGGCGCCGGTGAGCCGGAAATGAGTGCACAGGACATGTACGCGCAAACCGACCAACGTTCCAGCGAAGCCCGATGTTACTTTGGGCAGGACGCCGGGCGGCTTGTGGGGTGAGGTTGACCATTATCGTTTGTTCCTCACCGTTGACGTCCGCCTGCACCATGGCCCATCGTTCGGTCTCTTCACTACTCATAGTGGCCCTGCTCGTCCTCCTTACCGGCTGCAGCGACGACAGCAACCCGCTCGGCTTTACCTCTATCGAAGAGGAGCTCAACGACGCCCGGCCGATTCCTTTCGTGCGCGTTGAGCGGCCAACAGGGTTGAGCGTCTTCGAGCGCCCAGACGATTACACGGAGGCTTTCGCCGAAGACGGTCAGCTGGTGCTAGGGCGGCCCGGCATAACGCCCAAACGCGTGTTCAACCTGCGCGCTGCCGAGAGCGTCGACATCACGGGAACGGGGGGCATCCTGACGTACTGACGCTGCAGGTCGTTGACACCCGGGCCGGTAGTGCTTCTATTGAGCGTGTGCTCTCTGCTCACGATCAGCACCTGTGGACATGACCCTTTCCTCGCTCCCCGTGCTCGGCAGCGCCTTTATCGCCACCGCGCTTCTCCTCGGCGTGGCATCGTGCACCTCGCCTTCGCAACATACGTCGGATGGGATCAACGCTATGTCGTTCAACATCCGGTTCAACAACCCGGGCGACGGCGAGCATGCCTGGCCCAATCGGCGCGACCGCGTCGCCAGCGTCATCCGCTTCCACCAGGCCGATGTCGCCGGACTACAAGAGGCGCTTTACGGGCAGATCCGCGACTTAGAGCAGCGGCTGCCTGGCTACGCGTGGGTGGGCGTAGGCCGCGACGATGGCGAGCGGGGCGGTGAGTTCAGCCCCATCTTCTACCGCACCGAGCGGCTAGAGCTGCTGGACCACAACACGTTTTGGCTGGCGGAGACGCCAGATGTGCCGGGCAGCCAGAGCTGGGATGCCGCGCTGCCTCGCATCGTCACGTGGGTGCATTTTCGCGACCTGCGGACGGGTCAGACGTTCTACCACTTCAACACGCACTTCGACCATCGCGGCGAGCAGGCGCGGCTGGAGAGCGCCCAGCTCATCACGCAGCGCGTCGGCGCCCTCGCGGGCGACGCACCGACGGTGGTAACGGGCGACTTCAATGTGACGCCCGATACGGCGCCGTATGCCCACCTCGCCGACGCATTCACCGATGCGTACGTCGCTGTCGATGCGCCGCACGGCCCGCCGTCGACGTACTTCGGGTTCGAGGTGACTGACGAGCCGGGCCGGCGCATCGATTATGTCTTCACCACGAGTAACGTGGCCGTGCAGCGCTTCGGTACGCTGACCGACCAATGGCGTGGCGACTACCCGTCCGATCACCTGCCCGTGTTGGCGGAAGTGACGCTCCCATAGTACCTTCGTCCCGACCGCCCCGCCTGCTTACTCGATGACGTCGCCATGCTCCGCATCAACGCCGACCGCCTACACCGCCGCCTCGACGACCTCGCCCACATTGGAGCGCTCGATGAGGGAGGGGTGCGCCGTCTGGCCTTCTCCGACACCGACCGCGCCGGGCGCGATGTCGTGGAGGAATGGATGCGCGACCTCGGCCTGACGATCCACATCGACGCGCTGGGCAACATTGCAGGCGTGCGCGACGGCACCGAGGACGGTCCGGTCGTGCTGCTCGGCTCGCACACCGACTCGGTCGGGCGCGCCGGCCGGTTTGATGGGGCTCTCGGCGTGCTGGCCGCGCTCGAGGCGCTGCAGACGCTGGAGGATGCCGGCGTCACCACGCGGCGGCCCGTGGGCGTCGTCTCGTTCGTGAACGAGGAGGGCAACCGCTTTGCGCCCGGCATAATGGGCAGCACGTACGTCGCCGATATGATATCGCTGGAGGCCGCGCGCGCTGCCACCGGCACCGACGGGACCACGCTCGGCGACGAGCTGGACCGCACCGGGATGGCGGGCGCTGACGACCTGCGCGCCCTGCCTGTCCATGCGTTCGTCGAGTTGCACATCGAACAGGGCCCAATCCTCGAAGACGAAGGCACGACGATCGGTGTGGTCGAATCCGTGCAGGGCATCACGTGGCACCAGTTCACGCTGGCGGGCGAGAGCAACCATGCCGGCGTCACGCCGATGGACACGCGCCGGGATGCGGGCTACGTGGCGGCCGCCATCGCCACGCACGTCCGTCAGCTGGGCCAAACCATCGAGCGGCAGCGGGCCACCGTCGGTGCGCTTACTATAGAGCCGGGCTTCACCAACATCATCCCGGATGCAGCCATGCTCCGCGTCGACCTGCGCAACCCGGACGCCGATCGGCTCAACGAGGCGCGTGAGCGGCTGATCGAATTCGCTGAGATGGCCGCGTCCGGCGAGCACGTCGACCTTACCCACGAGCAGCTCTCTTGGATCGACCCTGTGCAGTTCGACGCCGAGGTGGTGGACGCCGTCGAATCTGCGGCGGACGCGCTGGGCTACTCGCACCGCCGGATGGTGAGCGGCGCCGGCCACGATGCCCAGCCGATGGCGGCCGTCGCGCCATCGGCCATGATCTTCGTGCCCAGCGTGGGCGGCATCAGCCACAACCCGGACGAGTTTACGCGCCCGGAGGACGTGGAGGCCGGCGCCAACGTACTGCTGCACGCGATGCTTCAACTGGCCGAGAGGACGTAAATCCGCCCCGCTGGTTGCCCCTCTAACGGTCGGTACATACCCTTGTGAGTGGCCGTTGCCCTTAACAAATCCTCATAACCATGGCCTCGCCCTCAGCGGATGTATCCATCCTCGACACGTACACGTCATCCAACATCCGGCGGCACACGGCCACCAATCCCCTCTATCGGTGGCACATGGAGGCCTTCCACGACCGCATCTTTGCGTTCGTACAGCAGGCCGACCCCGACTCCGTGCTGGATGCCGGATGCGGCGAAGGCTTCGGCGCGCACGACCTGGCCGAGCGCAACCCAGCGCTTGCGCTGGCCGGCATCGACCTCGACGAAGAGGCCGTTGCCTACGCTCGGGCGCGGTTCGGCGACGTGGCGTCGTTCGATCACGGGTCGATCCTAAACCTCCCGTACGACGCCGGCTCGCGCGATCTGGTGCTGTGCAGCGAAGTGCTGGAGCACCTGCCCAACCCGGGCGATGCCGTCGCTGAGCTGAAGCGCGTGGCGCGGACGCACGTGCTCATCACCGTGCCACTGGAGCCGTACTTCCAGGCGCTGAACGATGTGGCCCAGTGGGTCGGCATCAGCGGCGACCCGGGGCATGTGCAGTTCTGGAATCATACCGGCTTCCAGTCGTTTATCACCACGCATTTCCGCGATGCCGCGTTTGCCCGCAAGCACATCTACCAGCTGGCCCTGTGCCCGGTGTGATGGGGGCAAGGACAGCGCCAGTCGCTGGACACGAGCTTCGCCCACCAAGCTACAGCCTCATGACCTCCACTGTCTACCGTTTGGTTGGTTGTCTCGCCGCCCTCGGGCTGTTCCTGGTGGCCGGATGCGACAGCCTCGATGCGCCTGAGGACCGGGCTTTTGAAGGCACCGTGTGGCAGCTGCAGGCCTTCCTGGCCGAGGATGCCTTCCCAACCCAGAGCGAAGGATCCATCTGCACACGCGGTGGCGTCACGTGCGTCGACGACGGGCAGGCCTACACGGTTGCGTTTCGGGCCGACGGCAGCGTCGCCGCCCGGGCCGACTGCAACACGTGCGGCGGATCGTACACGCGCAGCGGGCGCAGGCTCGAGGTGGAAGGGCTCGTATGTACCGAGATCGCGTGCGGGAGCCCGTCGCGCGGCGTCGCCTTCGAGGCAGCCATTGCCGACGCCCGCTCGTTCTCCATCCGCGGCAGCCAGATGGTGCTGGCCTACGGCGCTGACCGGGGGCTGCTCCTGCGGGCTACGTCGGCGCGTCCGCCGGCATCACCGCGGTCCCCATAACGTGGGGCGACACGACGGGCAAGTCGGCGCGGAACGCGTCATAGCGCACGTCGGCAAACCCAGCGCGCTCGATGGCCTGGGCAGTCTCCCGGTCGGGGTGGCAGCCATCGGCCAGCGGCTTCCAGAGGGGTTTGACGCCGCGTTGCAGGGTGCGGAGCCAGCTGTCGTCGGGCGCGGCCACGTGCTCGATGAAGACGAAGCGCCCACCTGGTTTGAGGATCCGCTTGATCTCGGCCAGCGCCGCGTCCAGATCGGGCACCGAGCAGAGCACCAGTGTGCTGATCACCGCGTCGGCGCAGTCATTGGGCAGCCCCGTCTCGGAGGCGAAGGCGGTGTGCAGCTCGACACTGATATCCTGCTCGGCAGCCGTCTCGCGAATGAAAGCGTGCATGTGCGGGTTCGGCTCGACCCCAATCCAGCGGATACCGTGCGGAAGGTACGGCAGGTTGATGCCCGTCCCGGGCCCGATCTCGACGACAGTGCCCGTTAGGTCTGCAAACAGCGCCCGCTTGCGGTTGCCGTACAGCCGGTGCTGCGCGTCGTCGCCGAGCGCCAGGCCGTGCGCGAACAGTCGTTGGTAGAGGCCCATGGTGTCGTTCAGAGTGTGGTGATCGAGTGGTACAGCATGCGGAGCGCAACGAAAGCAGCTAACGCGGCAAACAGCCAGCGGAGCCATTGGGTGGAAAGGCGATGGGCGGCTGCTACGCCGAGGCGTGCTGTAAACAGTGCCGGCAGGGCAAGCAGGAGCGCCCGGGCGTCTACGTATCCGAGGGCCGTGGCGGGGACGTCAGCGGCCCATCCAAGCGCGGCGTAGCTGATGATGCCAGCGGCCGAGATCAACGCGATGGTCGCACTCGATGTGCCCACGGTGCGGTGCATGGGCATCCGGAGCAGGTGCTGATACGCCGGCACGAGCACGATGCCGCCGCCCACGCCAGCCGCCGTCGCCACCGCACCCGCGGCTGAGCCAATACCAAATAGCGTAGGGAGAGTCTGCGGCGCCGGCTGCAACGTGGAGGGTGCTGCGCTCCCCGACACCGCTGCGCGCGACGCCCCGATCATCCGCAGGGCGACCAGCAGCAACAGACTGGCGAATACGATCTGAAAGAGCGTCGCGTCGTACCACGGCTGCGTCGTGACGAGCCCCGTCATGAGTGCGACGGCAAGGGCGCTGGACAGCCCAACCCACCCCGCCGTGCGGAGGGCGACAGCGTCCTCCCGGTATTGGTGCCGGGCGCTCGACAGCGCGGCGAGAAACGTGCACACCAGGCTGGAGCCGATGGTAAGCTTTGGCAGGAGCACCGGGTCGGTCCCCATCTGCTGCAGGTAAAAGAGGAGCACCGGGGTGAAGATGATGCCGCCCCCGACGCCAATCAACCCGGCCACGAAGCCGGCCGCGGCCCCGGCGCCAACCAAGATGAGCACTTGCATCCACGCCATGGTACGCGCAGGCCGCGTTCACGGCGAGGGGTGAGCGGAGGATCTCAGCGCACCGACAGGATGCGAGCGTACGAGTCGTCGTTCTGGAGCAACGAGACGGCCTCTTGCACCTGCGGGTCGTAGCCTAACTCGGCCCGGATCTGCTCGCTTTCTGTCACGAAGCGGGCCAGGATTTCCTCCTGCAGGTGGTGCTTCAGGTCGGCGGCGTGACGCTGGAAGCCGGCCTGTTTTTCGTCCTCCACAGCGCTGCGCAGGTCGGCGATCTCGTCGTGCACGCTCTCGTAGCCGATGGCGGCAAACTCTTCCTGCAGTTTCGTCACGGACCGCTCACCGTCCGTCCGGTAGTCAAAGCTTTGGGCATTGAGCCACTCCTGGAAGTCGGCGAGCGTGGCGTCATCTACCGTGAAGCCGACGTCGATCGTCTCGTTCTCTGCGGCGAAATGGTTCGCGTAGAAGAAGAACGCGGCGCGGCGCTGCAGCGCTTCCTCCAGTTCGCTCGGCGTCGTTGCGCTGATGTCTACATCTGGCTCAATGCCATGGCGGTCGCGCACGGTACGGCCCGCTTTCGTCTTAAAGGCGCGGCCCGCGGAGTCGGGCGTCGCCGTGCCCTCCCCGTTTTCGTACTCGATGGATTGGATGCTGCGGCCGCTGGGCGTGTAGTACTTTGCCGTTGTCATCTTGAGCGAGGTGTTGTACGGCAGCGACTTGACGACCTGCACGAGGCCCTTGCCGTACGTCGTCGTGCCCATGACGACGCCGCGATCGAGGTCCTGCATGGCGCCGGCCACGATTTCGCTGGCCGAGGCGCTGAAGCCGTTGACGAGCACCACGAGCGGGACGTCTGGCGCGATGGGCGCGCGCTCGCTGCGGTAGATGCGCTCGGAGTCGGGCGAGCGCCCGCGCGTGGAGACGATGATGGAGCCCCGCGGGACGAACAGTTCGGACACGTCCACGGCAGCGTCGAGGAGCCCGCCGGGGTTGTCGCGCAGGTCGAGGATAAGGCTGCGCAACTCGCCTTCCTGCTGCAACTGCTGGATGGCGCGCTGTACGTCACGGCCGGCTTCGCGGGCGAAGCGTTCCAGTTTGACGTAGCCCACGTCGGAGGCGGCGTCCGTGTAGCCGCTGTACGTCACGTTGTCGAGCTGCACCTGCTCGCGCGTCAGCGTAAATACGATAGGCTCGCGCTCGCCCTCGCGCTCCACGGTCACGTTCACCGTCGTGCCGGGCTCACCGCGCAACAGGTTGCGCACGTCGTTCATCGACAGGTCGGCCGTCGATCGGTCTTCGATGGTGGTGATGATATCGCCGGCGCGCATGCCCTGCTTGTAGCCGCTCGCGCCTTCGATGGGCGAGATGACGGTAATCTTGCCACCGCGCCGGCCCACGTTGAGGCCCACGCCGCCGTAGCGTCCGCGGGTGATGATGCTGAGGTCCGCGTTATCCGCCTCGTCGATGAAGGTGGTGTACGGGTCGAGCTCGCTGAGCATCGCCTCCAACCCGGTGCGCATCAGGTGCTCAGCGTCGAGCGGCTCGACGTAGCCGGTGATGAGCTCTTCATACGCCGCGCCGAAGATCTCGAAGTTCTTGCGGAGCGCGAAGAAGTCATCGTCGCGCGGCATCCAGAAGCCCACCGTCGCGCCGACGATGAGGGTGAGGGCGAGAGCGAGGAGGGAAAATTTTCGACGCAGCATGGGCGCGGGGTAGGGTCAGGTCCGAATCAGAAGAGCCATACCGCAGAGCGAGCAGTCGGCACCGAGGATAGAAAGCCACGCAATACTCATTCCGTTGTCATATCGAGCGCCTTACGCCGTTTCCGATTTACATAAGCGGAGATGTAAATCGAGCCTTGGTACAACAGCAGAAGTGGCAGCGCCACGATGATCTGCGAGATCGGGTCGGGGGGCGTGAGGAACGCGCCGATCGTCAGCACCACGATGAGCGCATACTTGCGATAGGTGCGCAGCAGGTGCGGCGTGACGATGCCGACTTTCGACAGGAAATAGATCACCACGGGCAGCTCGAACAGGAGGCCGGTACCCAGGGCCCAGAACGACACCATGCTGAAGTAGGTCATGATGTCGAACTGATTGAGGATCTGGTCCGAAATCGTGTACTGCGCGAAGAACTGCAGGGCCAGCGGCGTGAGAATCAGATAGCCGAAGCTGATTCCTAGCATAAAGAAAAACGTGGCGAAGACGGACGCGAAGCGCAGCCCCGACTTCTCGTGCGTGTACAGGGCGGGCTCGATGAACTTCCAGAGGTAGTAGACGACGACTGGCGAGCCGGCGATCAGGCCCACGACGATGATCGTGCCGATGTCGGCGAAGAATTGACCGGTGATGGTCCGGTTAAGCAGCTCCAGGTTATTCGCGTTGATGCCCAGCACGTTGTACATGAAGAAGCTGCTACGCGTAGGGCCGAGCAGCAGCGTGTCGATGACCCAGCGGCTGAAGAAAGCACATACGATAACGGCGATAAGCACGCCGCTCAGCGCCTTGATGATCGTCCACCGCAGTTCTTCTAGGTGGTCAAGGAAGGGCATGACGCCCTGCTCATCAGGCGCGTCGACCGCGTCCGTGGCCCCATCACCGTGTGTACTGGCGGGGGGGTCGGGGGGAGAGTACGGGGCAAACATATCAGGATCCGATGGTCTCGGAGGCCGCACGCCGTCCTTGCCGAGAGGCCGGCGTGCGGTGCAACGTGTGCGGTGCAACGTTAGGCCGAGTCCGAGCTGCTGCGCTCGTTCTCGCGCAAGTTCAGGTCGAGCAATGAGTCGATCCACAGGCCTTCGCCCTCGAGGCGAGAGCGGCCACTGCTCCACGTGAAGTTAAAGATCGTCATCATCCCCGCGACATCAAAGTCCTCGCGGCGGAGGCGGCGAAGCGCTTTCGACGCGCTGCGACCGCTGTTCAGGATGTCATCAAGCAGCACGATGGGCTCGTCCGGCGTGATGGGTCCCTCGATGAGGCGCCGCCGCCCGTGCTCTTTGCGCTCATCGCGGATGAGGCCGCCCTTGAAGGGGGGCTCGCCGTCGACCGACAGCACGGAGCAGACCAGCGCGTACGCGCCGAATCCGTACCCGGCCACTTGGTGCACGCCCTTTTCGCGGAGGCGCTGTGCAAGCACCTGGCCCACCTCATTGAACACAGCGCCGTCCAGCATGGGCACGCGCGTGTCGAGCAGCCAGCCGATCGGTTGCCCGCGCGGGTCGGTAATGAGTTCGTCTTCGCGGCGAACCAGTGCGCGGTCGTACAGGCGGCGGCCTAGCTCGACCAAGTCGGCGTACGTGGAAGCGCTAAGAGAGCTGCTATCCATTGAACAGGGGGCAACGGGTGGGTCGTGAGAGGGGCCGTGGGGAACACCGGCGTGAAGCCGCTTACGCGCCACAGCGAAAGATGAACCGCCTCAGGCGGCGTTCCGTTCCGGGGTTAAGCCACCACAAAGTCGTACAGCGGGAAGCGCTCGCACAAGGCGTTGACCTCCCGGCGCACGCGCTCATGGACGGCCTCGTTATCCGGGTCGGACAGCACCTCGTCGATGAGCTCCACGACGCGCACGAACTCGGCTTCGCCGAAGCCACGCGTCGTCATCGCCGGCGTGCCGACACGGATGCCGCTCGTCACGAACGGGCTCTTGTCGTCGAACGGCACCATGTTTTTGTTAACGGTGATCTCGGCCTCGCCGAGGGCCGCCTCCGCCTTCTTCCCAGTGATGCCCTTGTTGCGCAAGTCGATGAGGGCGAGGTGGTTGTCCGTCCCGCCCGAGACCACGTCGTAGCCGCGCTCCATGAACGCTGCGGCCATCGCCTTGGCGTTCTCGACGACCTGCCGGCTGTACGACTTGAAGTCGGGCTGCAGCGCCTCACGGAAGGCGACGGCTTTGGCGGCGATGACGTGCATGAGCGGGCCACCCTGCGTGCCGGGGAAGACGGCCGAGTCGAGCAGCTCGCCCATCATCTTGGTGCGCCCGCTCTTGCGCGCCGTCTTGCCGAACGGGTTCTCAAAGTCGTTGCCCACGAGGATCATCCCGCCGCGCGGGCCGCGGAGCGTCTTGTGCGTGGTGGTGGTCACGACGTGCGCGTGGGGCAGCGGATCGTTCACGGCGCCGCCTGCAATGAGGCCGGCCGTGTGCGCCATGTCCATCCATAGGAGCGCACCCACCTCGTCAGCAATCGCGCGGAACGCTTCGTAGTCGAAGTCACGTGGGTAGGCGCTTGCCCCGATGGAAATCATTTTCGGCTGGATGGCCTTGGCCCGGTCGCGCACCTTGTCCATGTCGATGCGGCCCGTATCCTTCTCTACGCCGTAGTACTCGGCGTTGTAGAGGATGCCGGAGAAGTTGACGGGCGATCCGTGTGTGAGGTGGCCGCCGTGCGCAAGGTTGAGGCCGAGGAACGTGTCGCCCGGCTCCAGCAGCGTGAGGTACACGGCACTGTTGGCCTGCGCGCCGGCATGCGGCTGCACATTCACCCAGTCGGCGTCGAACAGCTCCTTGGCGCGGTCGCGCGCTAGGTTTTCGGCGATGTCCACGAACTGGCAGCCGCCGTAGTAGCGCTTGCCGGGTAGCCCCTCGGCGTACTTGTTGGTGAGCGGCGAGCCCATCGCCTCCAGCACAGGCTTGGAGACGAAGTTCTCTGACGCGATGAGCTCCAGTCCGTCGTTCTGGCGCTGCACCTCGCGCTGGATGGCGTCGTACAGCTCGGGGTCGTGCGTTGCGAGTTCGTGCATGGTGAGTCGGAATCGGTGAAAGACGTCGGTGGCAAAAGGGGCAAGGAGGAGCGGCTCGCCGGTCCGCCGCGCGGAGAAGGAAGCCACTACAAGAAGGTACGAAAGAACATCGCCAACTGTCCGCGAAGATGCGAGGAACGCGCGACGTGTCGGTTATTCATCGTCCGGATGATCCAGTTTGGCGAACTGCCCGCCGATGCCGAGGAAGCGCCAGTCGCGTAATCGCCATCGTCCGGCGTGCCGTCCAGGTCGAGCGTGTACGTGCTGAAAAGCAGGTAACTCTGCCGGGTCGTCACGCGGTCGACGTACGAGCTGGCGAGGCCTGCCCCAGCACCCGCGATCACGCAGCCCAGCAGCGCATCGCCCGTCTCTGCCCGCAGGGTGCGCTCGGACTGCTCGCCCACGAATGTGGCAAATGCATCCATCCCCGGGTTCGTGGCGACGAGCCCGCCGGGCAGGGGCCCAACGACAAGGTACGTGGCAAAGCGGCGCATGGAGC
>CAYFQN010000067.1:0-14629 GCA_964345285.1 uncultured Rhodothermales bacterium | reverse complement strand
CTCGGCGGTGTCCGTGTCGGGTGCGGCTTCCGCTTCCCCGGCGTCGGCGGCTGCGTCGGCATCATCGGCAGCAGCGTCCGCTTCGCTCTCTTCGGCGGCCTCGGCAGCTTCTGCTTCCGCTTTTTCACGCTCGGCTTTCTCTTTCTTGCGCTTCTCTTCTTCGGCGCGGAGGCGGGCCTCCTCTTCTTCCAGTTCTTTCACGCGCTGCCGCTCAGCCTCCAGGGCCTTTTGACGGCGCGCTTCGGCGGTCAGCTTGATCTCTTCGTCCTTCCCGGCGCGCTGCTCGCGATGCTCTTCGACTGCTTCCTCGATCTGCGGCTCGGACGCTCCTTTTTTCTTCAGGTGCGTGGCCAGCAGCAGACCGCGCTTGCTGAGGATGCTACGCACGGTGTCGCTGGGCTGGGCGCCTTGCTCCAACCAGTAGCGGACGCGGTCTTCTTCCAGGCTCACTTTCGCCGGCTGTTCCAGCGGGTAGTAGCGACCCAAATCTTCGATGTAACGACCGTCGCGCGCATTGCGCTGATCAGTGGCAACGATGGAAAACACGGGCACCTTGCGGCGGCCCATTCGACGTAAACGGAGTTTGACAGGCACGTTGGTTTGCTTGCGTTCTTGGTGAGTGATTCGCGTTGGTATGAGGTGCTACGTGGGCTGGTGGCTTACATGCCGGGGAGTCCCCCGCTGCCGCCTCCGCCCATGCGATCCATGAGTTTTTGGAGGTTCATCCCGCCCTTGCCGCCGGTCAGGCCGGACATTTTCTTCATCATCTTCTTCATGTCGCGGAACTGCTTAATCAGCTGATTCACGTCCCGCACGCGCATCCCGCTGCCCTTCGCAATCCGGCGCCGGCGGGTGCCATTCAGGATCTGCGGATTGGCGCGTTCTTCCGGCGTCATCGACAAGACCATCGCCTCGATATGCCGAAACGCATCGTCGTCCACGTCGAGGTCCTTGACTTGGTTGCCCACGCCCGGAATCATGCCGAGTAGGTCCTTGAGCGGCCCCATCTTTTTGATGCGCTGCAGTTGATCGTAGAAATCCTGCAGGTCGAATTCCTGCGTGCGGATCTTGCGCTGCAGCTTCTCGGCCTGCTTCTGGTCGTACTGCTCCTGGGCGCGCTCCACGAAGGACACCACGTCGCCCATCCCGAGGATGCGCTGGGCCATGCGATCCGGGTAGAACGGTGTGAGCGCATCAAGCTTCTCGCCCGTGGAGGCAAACTTGATCGGCTTGTTGACGACGGAACGGATCGAAAGGGCCGCCCCCCCGCGGGTGTCGCCATCGAGCTTCGTGAGCACGACACCGTCGTAGTCGAGCTGTTCATTGAACTCCTTGGCGGTGTTGACGGCGTCCTGGCCCGTCATGCTGTCGACGACGAACAAGATCTCGTTTGGATCGACGGCCGCCTTGATGTCGGTGACCTCCTGCATCATCCGCTCGTCGATGTGCATGCGGCCCGCTGTGTCGATGATGACGATGTCGCGGGCCGTGCGGCGGGCTTCCGCCACGGCCTCGTCGGCGACGCGGACGGCGTCTTGTACAATGGTGCCATCGTCGTCCTGGACCGAGTACACCGGGACGCTCACCTGACTGGCCAGCTTCTGCAGCTGGTCGACGGCAGCGGGGCGGTACACGTCAGCAGCGGCCAGCAGCGGCGCGCGGCCTTCCTTCACAAAGTGCTTGGCCAGCTTGGCAGTGAACGTCGTTTTGCCCGAGCCCTGCAGCCCTGCGATCAGAATGACGGTCGGCGGGTCGCTGGCGTATTCAATGTCCTCGTGCTCTTCGCCGAGGAAATGAGTGAGCTCATCGTAGACGATCTTGGTGAGCTGCTGGCCGGGCGTTACCGAGGTCAAAACTTCCTCGCCGGTTGCCTTCTCCTTCACCCGATTGGTGAATTCTTTCGCCACCCGGTAGTTCACGTCGGCGTTGAGCAGCGCGCGACGAATTTCACGCATCGTTTCCGCGACGTTCAGCTCGTTGATGCGCCCCTGTCCGCTGATGGACTGCAGCGCGCCTTCCAGCTTTTCCGATAGACTGTCAAACATAACGTGAGTGCCCCCGGTGGGCGGTCAGCGGTAACAACCTGTACGATTTAATCTCAAGTGTGCTAAAACGCCCCATGACGGGCGATGTTTGCAGAGAACAATGAGATTAGCGGGGGATTCGCCGAATCGCAACGACCAACAGCCTCTATTATGCGGATTAGTCGTTTCTTCGAGCCGACAAGCCCGCGGTATATCCTTGCATAGACGCCTAAACAGCAATTTACCTATACGCGATAGACGTCTACTACCGATCCGCCCCGGCGGCGTGTTCATTCATTATTCGTCCTGCCTGCCCTACGAACCCCACCTGTGCTCGACGTAACAATGTTGGCATACGATGCGTACTTTTAACGTGCATCCGCCTGCCAGTACGCCCTCTTACAGCGGGGCTTTCTGCGGTCTGCGCTGCACTCCGCCCAGCTTACGCCCCCTTCCTCCCAACCATGACGCCTTCGACGCCCGATACAAAACCGGCGCTTCGCGAGCGCTTTCGGACGTACCGTGTCGGTCTCTCGCCGGGTGAGGTGGCCGCGAAGAGTGCCGCCATCCGCAAGCAGGTGGCGAAGCTACCCGCCATCCATTCCGCACAGACGCTCCACTGTTACTGGCCGATGGTGAACTGCGGGGAGATCGATACCCGTCCGCTCATCCGTATGCTGCATGAGCGAGGCGTTGAGATTGTATTGCCCGTTGTGACGAGCTTCACGAACGGCACGCCGTCGATGACGCACCGGCGCTATGAGGGCGACGAAGCGCTCCGCCCAAACCGGTGGGGCTTGCAGGAGCCTATCGGCACGGACGCCGTACCACCTGATGCGCTCGACGGTATCATCGTACCGGCGTTTGGGGCCGGACGCAACGGCCACCGCATTGGCCACGGACGCGGCTACTACGATGCGTTCCTGGCGGATCTGGGCGCACCCACGATTGCGCTCGTGTACGATGCTTGCCTCGTCGACACCATTCCGGCTGCTCCCCATGACGTGCCGGTGTCGGCCATCGTGACGGAGCACGAGACGTTCGACGTGCCGGTTGCCGCGTAACTGACTTTCTCACTCGCGCTATAGTCTCATGGCTGAACGCAATCGCCCACGATCCCGCCCGACAGAGGACAAATCCCACCCGTACACGACCTCGTTTGAGGTGGGTGAGACCAGTCTGAATCTGGACGATATTTCCGAAGAGGATCTCGACAACCTCTTTCTGGAGGAAGACGACGAGGAACAGAGCCTCTGGAATGTGCCGACCATTTCGGGGCTTACGATCATCCTCGTGGGGATTATCTACCTGCTCAGCGAGATCGGCATCTGGAGCGGGCCGGACATCAGCTTCCTCGCTTCGTCCCTTCCGTGGCTCGCCGGCGTCTTCATCATCCTGCTCGGGTTTGGCGTCCTATCGTGGAGCCCGTCGCGGGCCAAGCAGAAAACCAAGCAGGCTATCGACGCGGCCACCGGCAAGAAGAAGGTTGTAGAGGAACCCGAGCCCAAGCGCGAGCGCCGCAAGCGACTCACTCGCTCTCGGCGCGACAAGAAGATTATGGGCGTGTGCGGCGGCCTAGCTGATTACTTCAACATCGATCCCACGCTCGTGCGTATCGCCTTCGTGGTCGGCACGATTGCCTCGGGCGGCCCCTTCATCCTGGCCTATCTCGCCTTAGCGTACGCGATGCCGAAGGAGCCGGCCCTCACGCCCGAGGAGCGTATCCGCATTATCCGCGACAGTTGATCGAACCGGACGCTTACGTGCCCTGCGGCGCTTCCTGCGGCACGGTGCCCGCCATCGCCGTGTGGAAGCGCGATGGATCGAAGTGACGCTGGACGGTCTCGTTGACCTCCGCCAGCGTGAGCGCTTCGATCCGTTGAGGGAAACGATCGAGGTAGTCGACGTCGAACCCGCGCTCGGCGTTGGTCAGGATGGAGCGAGCGAGCCGTTTCGTCGTTGCCAGCCCGACCGTGTACGAACCCGTGATCGTCGTCTTCTTTGCCGCCAGTTCGTCCTCGGTCACCCCGTCATCGACAAACCGCTGCACCTCGGCGCGGGTCGCCTCGGCGCCCCGTTCCAGATTCTCCCGGCTGAGCGTGACGCCCACCTGCCAGTGGCCGTCGTAGCGCGTAGAGATGCCCGAAAGCGACGAGTTGATACCGTACGTGAGCCCCATCTCGTCCCGAATCGTGGCCATGAGGCGCGCCGAGAAGTTGCCGCCCAAGATGTAGTTCGCAACATAGAGCGGTAGGTACTCGTCGTCGTCACGGCGCACGGAGATCGGGTGCCCCATGCGGACGTCAATATTGCCTTTGTCCGGCATCGGGACGCGGCTCTCACCGCCCGGCGCTCTGCCGGCTTCCGCTTGATAACTTGCAGGCGACTTGTGCCGGGCCCATCCGTCGAAGTTGTGCTCGACGGCCTGCGCAATAGCTTCGTCGCTGGCTTGGTCACCCACCATGGACAGGATGAAGTCGGTAGCGCCAAAGTGGGCCTCATGGTACGCGCGAATCTCGTCGAGGGAGACCTGTTGAAGCTGAGCCAACTGCTCCTCCGGCGGCGGGCTGTAGTTCGGATGGGCTGGGTCGTAGAGCGCCCGCGTCAGCGCGCTGGACGCCTGGGCACTGGTGTTTTCCATTTCGCGCTGGATCTGCGCAGCGATCTGTGCACGGGCCTTCTCGAATTCCTCCGCTTCAAACGCCGGCTCACGTAACATCTCGGCCACAACCCCCATGATCTCTGGAATGTCGTCCCGCAGCGCACGCCCAGCGATATCCACGTACAGTCCATCACTGGAGATATTTAGCTCAGCGCCCCGGTCTTCGAGGATGCGCGCGAGCTCAAACCGGTCGCGCTTCGCGGTGCCTTTGTCGAGCAGTTGCACCACCAGTTCTTGGCGTATGTCGTCACCGGCCTCGAAGTCCGGTTCTGTGCGAAACGAGCCGCGCCACGAGACGACCTCCTCTACCGGGGTGTCGAGCGTGAGCAGACGGCACGGACCGGCCGTGCGATCGTGAATGCGGTCGGCGAAGTGAGACTCGGACATAGACTGCTTTGGGTTGTGCGTTGCGGGTTGGACGGGTAGAACGGTAACAGCTGGAGCGTTGGGGATTGGGGTATCAGTGCCCTCTTCTCCCCCACATGCTCCTCTCACACACGCAGCTACTCGGGGATGTAGTGGCCGACGGTGGATTGCTGGCGCTGCAGATAGGTCTGGGCGACGCGCTGCACGTCCTTGGCGGTGACGCGGTCGATGCGGTCGAGGTAGGTGGTGTACAGCGTCCAGTCGCCCGCCGCAATGGCTTCATTGAGCTGCGAGGCAATGGCGAACGGCCCGTCTCGCCCAAATGCTTCCTTGGCGCGGAGCTGCGTCTTTGCCCGCCTCAACTCTTCGGCCGTGATGCCTTCTTCCTGAATCGTGTGCACCGCGTCGCGCATTTCGTCCTCGACGGTAGTATGCGTGGCCTCGGGCGCGAGGAAGGCGAAGATGGAAAACAGCCCCGGATCGCGGAGGCGCGAGCTCATCGCAAACACGTCGGCCGTCAGCCCCTTATCGGTAAGGCGCTTGAAGAGGCGGCTGCCCTTCCCGGACGCCAGCACGCGTGCTAGCAGGTCGAGCGCATCGGCGTCCTCTGACAGCCCATCCGGCGCTTTATACGACATCATCACGGCGCCGAGTTGGCCCTCTTGGTGGACGTTCACGCGCCGCTCGCCCCGCTGCTCGGGCTCGCGGGTGTGCATCTCCGGGATCGGCCCGGGCGAGGGTTCCAGCGCGCCAAACTCTTCCTCAACGAGTTCCAGCGCTGCTCGTCGGCCCACATCACCGATGATGGAGACGGTGGCGTTGTTCGGGTAGTAGTACGTGTCGTAGAAGTGCCGCAGCCCCTCCGGCGTCACGTTTTCGATGTCGCTCCGCCAGCCGATCGTCGGGTGATGGTAGGGATGCGCGACGAAGGCCGTGCTCCACACGGCGTCGTAGAGGTTGCGCAGCGCCTCGTTCTTGCCCCGGTCGTACTCGTTTAGAATGACGGTGCGCTCGCTCTCCAGGTCTTCGGCGTCGAGCAGCGCGCCGCGCATCCGGTCGGCTTCGATTTCGATGGCCAGCGGCAGATGCTCCTTGGGCAGCATCTCGTAGTAGTTCGTGCGGTCGAACCAGGTTGTGGCGTTCACCCGGGCGCCGACGCGCTGGAGCGTGTCGAAAATCGACGTGCCCTTCTTCTTGTGAAAGCGCTCGGTGCCCTTAAACATCAAGTGCTCGAGGATGTGCGTCGCGCCGGTCAGCCCGGTCTGTTCGTTCCGGCTGCCGACGTGGTACGTCACCATGAAGGCGACGACGGGCGCGGCGGCCTGTTCGAGCAGAAGCACGCGCAACCCGTTGGATGTCAGCCGATACGCTTCGATCCCACCGGACGCTTCTATAAACTCGAAGGTGTCGGGCAGGTCGACCGGCGGGGCGGATGCAGTAGACGTGGCCATGGGCTCGGGGGAGGTTGGGAGGATGGAAGGATAGTCTCAAGGCGTTGGGGCGCGGTACTGGCGGCCGGGCGTCAGCCCGCGGGGCGGCGCGCTGTCGACATCGAAACGGACCGGCACTGTGATGGGAAGGAGATCGTCGCCAAGGCGGAAGACCTCAAAGTGCAGATGAGGCCCCGTCGAGTAGCCGGTGTTGCCAGATCGCGCGAGCATCTGTCCGCGCTGCACGCGGTCGCCAACGGCCACGACGGCGCTCTCCTGGTGCAAGTGCCCGTAGACGCCCATGGTGCCGTCCTCGTGCTGCACGAAGACGAAGTTGGAGCGGCCCTGCATGGCCCGCGTGATGCCGCTACCCCGCATCGAATCACGCACGGCGACGACCAAGCCGCCACGCGCCGCGTGCACCGGCGTACCGGTAGGCATCGTCCAGTCGATAGCATTGAGGCGGCGGTGCGTGCCGTCGCTGTCGTAGCCTTGCACCACGGGATGTGCTGTACCCGGCGCATAGGGCAGCGCGTAGCGGTACGTGTCATCGTGCTCAGCGTCCAACCGACCGTATTGTGCCTGGTACGAATATTCGTAATTAAACGTGCCCGTCTCGTCTCTCGGCGTGACGCCGAAGGCCTGAACACGCGCCGTGTCGTCCAGCGTGCGGATGTAGGGCATCCGGGCCGTCGTTGCCACGTTGTCGCCAGACACCTCAATGCGCATCGTGATGATGCCCGGCGTCAGCTTCTGCAGGTAAAAGAGCATCGCCCCCTCCCCTTCGATCTGTCCGACACACACGATGTCCGGCACGCAGTTCGTCCCCTGCGCGCTCGATGGTGCGGCGCTGAGGCTGAGGACCAGCAGCGCACCCAAAACGTATCGCCCGTACGGCATGTGCAATCGGGTCGTGAATGAATCTGAGGGCAAGATCAGTGCGCGTCGAGCCAATTGTCGCCCACGTCGATGTCAACAAGGATGGGCACGCCGTCCAGCGGCAGGGCCTCTTTCATCTCGTGCTCCACCAGGGTACGCAGCGTATCGATCTCGTCGGGATGCACGTCGAATACCAGTTCATCGTGCACCTGCAGCAGCATGCGGCTCTCCAGCCCCTCGGCTTCGAGGCGGTCGCGGACCTGGTTCATCGCCATTTTAATCATGTCCGCCTGCGTGCCTTGGATGGGCATGTTGACAGCCACACGTTCGGCGGCGGAGCGGCGGTTGCTGTTGCTCGCGTCGATGTCCGGCACATAGCGGCGCCGACCGAGCAGCGTCTCTGCGTAGCCCGTGTCGCGCGCCTTCTGCACGAGTTCGTTCAAGAACCGCGACACGCCGGGATATGACTTCTGATACTGCTTGATAAGGTCGCCCGCTTCGTCGACGCTCGTTCGGAGCCGCTGCGCGAGGCCCCACGGGCTCACGCCGTACGGAATGCCATAGTTCACCTCTTTCGCCTTGCGCCGCTGGTCGCGCGTCACGTCATCCGGGTCGATGTCGAAGACCCGCGCGGCCGCGTCGGTGTGAATGTCACCGTTCTCGCGGAACGTCTGCTGCATGGCCTCATCGCCGCTCATCGACGCGATGATGCGCAGCTCGATCTGCGCGTAGTCGGCCGCCATGAGCTGCCAACCCTCGCGGGGGACGAACGCGCGCCGGATCTCACGCCCAACCGCCGTGCGTACGGGGATGTTCTGCAGGTTCGGATCGGACGACGAGAGGCGCCCTGTCGCCGTCCGTGTCTGGTTGAAGCTCGTGTGGATGCGGCCCGTCTCGGGGTGCACGAGGTCGCCCAGCGTGTCGAGGTAGGTGCTCTTGAGCTTGTACGTCGACCGCCAGTCGAGCACCAGCCCCGGAATCTCGTGCTCGGTGGAGAGCTCCTGCAGCACGCTTTCTTTGGTGGACGGGCGCCCGGTCGACGTCTTCGAGACGACGGGCAGGTCCAGCTTCTCGAACAGAATTGCGCCGAGCTGCTGTGTCGAGTTAATGTTGAATTCTTCCCCGGCGAGGTCATAGATCTGCTGCCCAATGTCCTCCAGCTTCTCCGCCAGCCGCGCGCTGATCTCGTCGAGCACGTCGGTGTCGACGCGGATGCCGAGGTGCTCCATCTCGGTAAGCACGGGTACGAGCGGAAACTCAATGTCGTCGGCAATCTCTAGGGCGCCGTTCGCCTCCAGCTTCTCGCGCAGCGGCTCTACCAGCCGGAATGCGATGTCGGCGTCTTCGCACGCATACGGCGCCGTCTCGTCCACGGCCACGTCACGCATCGACCGCTGCTCCTTCCCGTCGCCGATGAGCTCGGTGATGGGCACCATGCGATAGTTCAGCACGCGGCGCGCGACGGCATCCAGGCTGTGGGTGTCCTCGGGCGCGATGAGGTAGTGCGCCACCATCGTGTCGAAAAACGGGCCTTCCGTGTCCAGCCCGTGCCGCTTGAGGACGAGGAGGTCGTACTTTAAGTTGTGCGCCGTTTTCGGTTTATTGTTTTGCAATAACGGTTTCAACAGGGCGAGCACCTCGTCGGTCGAGGTGCCGTCCGGGAGCGGCGTCGGGACGTACCGCGCTGTGCCCTCCGCCCACGCGAACGAAATGCCAACGAGCGACGCGTACATGGCGTCCGTCGACGTCGTCTCCGTGTCGAATGCGTACGCGTCCTGCTCGGCCAGCGCCTCGACGAAAGCCTCTAGCTCCCCCCGGTTCGTGACGAAGCCGTAGTCGACGGCCTCTTTGTCCAGCTCCTGCACGGCCTCGTACGGGCCGAAGTCAAACTCCAGCGCGGGGTCGTCGGGCGTGTCGCTGCGTTCCTCTTCGGTAGAGGGGTCCAGCGCCTC
Organism: uncultured Rhodothermales bacterium; assembly: GCA_964345285.1. GTDB lineage: Bacteria > Bacteroidota > Rhodothermia > Rhodothermales > Salinibacteraceae > JAAAPH01. The sequence goes on along the minus strand of CAYFQN010000067.1, from coordinate 5,316 downwards.
GCCGTTCATCGAGGCAATGCGGTCGAGGAACGTGTCAAACTCCAACTCCTCGAAGATGGCCCGGAGCTGCTGCATGTCCGGCTCGGCCTGCCGCAGGATGTGCCAGTCGAAGTTGACATCGACGTCCGTTTTGATCGTGACGAGCTGCTTGCTGAGGTGGGCTTGGTCCGCATACTCGTCGAGGTTTTGCCCGCGCTTGCCGCCCACGTCCTCGGCATGCTCGATGAGGTTCTCGACCGAGTCGTACTCCTTCAGCAGCTTGGCCGAGGTCTTCTCGCCGATGAGCGGCACGCCCGGCACGTTGTCCGACGAGTCGCCCCACAGCGCGAGCATGTCGATGAATTGATGCGGCTGCAGCCCATACTCTTCGTGGAAGGTCTCGGGCGTGAGCGGGTCGAACTCCTGCCCGCTGCGCGCCGGCTTGTAGATCGTGATATTGTCGCTGAGCAGCTGCTGGAAATCCTTGTCCGGCGAGACGATGACCACGTCGGCATCGTCCTTCTCGGCGCGGCGCGCCAGCGTGCCGATCACGTCGTCGGCCTCAACGCCGGGAATCTCGATGACGGGGATATCGAGCGCGCGGACGATATCTTTGATGTAGGGCAGGTTTTCGAGCAGTTCCTCCGGCGGCGGGTCGCGATGGGCCTTGTACTCCTCGTAGATCTCGTCGCGGAATGTACCGCCCTCGCCCACCGCGTCGAATACGACGGCGATGTGCTCAATGCCATGGTCTTCGATCAGCTTGAGCAGCGAGTTCGTGAATCCATACGCAGCCGACGTATTTTGCCCTTTCGAGTTGACGAGCGGGCGGCTAATGAACACGTAGTGCGCGCGATACGCCAGCGACATGGCATCGAGCAAAAACAGCTCGTTGTCGGCGGGCGCGAGGGTGCCGGGAGTTGGGTCGGCCATGAATCAAGAATGGAGATTCGTCGACGAAAACAATAGATACGAATGCTACGCGTCATCCGGGCGAGACTTCCCGGGTGCGGATGCAAAATGCGCCAATTGCGGACCGGCGGCATCGGGTCGCTGTTGCATAGCACTGTGGCGTTTCGAGGTTCCTCTCAACTGACTCAATCTCTCATCATGACTGCTCCTTCGTCCGTGCTGGTCACCGGTGGCGCTGGCTTTATCGGCTCCAACTTTCTACTCCGCATGGTGCCCCGCTACCCAAACTGCACGTTTGTCAACCTCGACCGGCTGACCTACGCGGGCAACCTGATGAACCTGCAAGCCGTCGAAGAGGCGGATAACTATCGGTTCATCCAGGGCGACATTGCCAGCATCGATCTGCTAGACGACCTCTTCGGCACGTACGGGTTCGATGCCGTCGTGCACTTCGCCGCCGAGAGCCACGTCGACCGCTCGATCAGTGCGCCGATGGCCTTTGTGCGCACAAACACGGTGGGCACAGTGACGCTCCTGGAGGCCGCCCGCCGCCACTGGCCCGAGGGGGCCGCCGACACGCACCGCTTCGTGCACGTCTCCACCGATGAAGTCTTCGGCAGCCTGGGCCTTGATGACCCGGCCTTCGACGAAACCACGCCGTACGACCCCCGCTCGCCCTACTCGGCCTCGAAGGCCGCCAGTGACCATTTCGTGCGCGCCTACCACCACACCTACGGGCTGCCCATCTGCATCACGAACTGCTCCAATAACTACGGCCCGTACCAATTCCCCGAGAAGCTGATTCCGCTCACCATCCTCAACGCGCTGAATGAGGACCCCGTGCCCATCTACGGCACGGGCGACAATGTACGCGACTGGTTGTACGTGGACGACCACTGCGCCGCTATCGAGCGGGTGCTGCACGATGGCGCAACCGGCGCCACCTACGCCATCGGCGGCGGCGCCGAGCGATCGAACCTCGACCTCGTGCATCAATTGCTGGATACGGTCGACGACGCGCTGGATCGCCCCGCCGGCTCGTCCCGCACATTGATTACCTTCGTGGACGACCGGCCAGGACACGACTTCCGGTACGCGATGGACTTCTCCCGCATCCACGACGAACTGGACTGGTCGCCGTCGCATACACTGGACGAGGGCCTGAAAGCAACGGTCGCCTGGTATCTGACCCACCGCGACTGGCTAGATGCGGTCCAGAGCGACGCGTATCGCGACTACTACACGCAGCAGTATGGCGGGCGTCTTGCGGCTGAGTGATCCGGTGCCGTTGCACGCAGCCTTCATCGTTCCTATATTTTTGCACATCCCACTGCCTTGCCCACCCAATTCCACCGGCTCAATGAAACCGTCTCGCCTGTTTGTTGCTGCTCTCGCCCTCTTCATCCTCTTTACGCTCCCGGCCGCGGCGCAGTCGCTCTCGACCGAGAAGCAGCAGGTCCTGGATGAAGCGCAGGCCCTTGCTCCAACGGTCGAAGAGCTGTCGATGGCGTTGTGGGACTATTCGGAGACCGCGCTCCGCGAGACGCAATCGGCCGAGCGCCTCGCGTCCGAACTGGAGCAAAACGGCTTCACGGTCGAGCGCGGCGTAGCGGACATGCCAACAGCCTTCGTGGCTAGCTACGGCAGTGGGCGGCCCATCATCGGCATCCTGGCGGAGTTTGACGCGCTGCCGGGCGTGGGCAACAAGGCCGTCCCTGAGCAAGCCCCGCGCGACGATGGCAACACGGCGGGCCACGGCTGCGGGCACAACGTGTTTGGCGCGGCGTCCACCGCGGGCGCCATCGCCCTGAAGCGCGTCATGGAGACGCAAGACCTCCCCGGCACCATCCGTATGTACGGCACGCCCGCCGAGGAAACCGTTGTCGGCAAAGTGTACATGGCGAAGGCCGGGCTCTTCGCGGATCTTGACGCCGCCATCGAGTGGCACCCGAGCACGGAGACCGGGACGATCAACAACCCAGGGCTGGCGATGAACAACTTCACCGTCGAGTTCCGCGGGCAGTCGGCCCACGGCGCGGCCGATCCATGGAACGGGCGGAGCGCCCTGGACGCCGTGGAACTGATGAACTACGGCGTTAACCTGATGCGCGAGCACGTGCGCCCAACCTCACGCATCCACTACGTCGTTCAAGACGGCGGCAACGCCCCCAATGTGGTGCCCGACTATGCGAAGGTGTGGTACTACGTGCGCGACATCAACCGCAACCGCGTGGAGGCCAACTACCAGCGTATCCTCAACATTGCCGAGGGCGCTGCACTGGGCACCGGCACGACCCACGACGTCCACCTCACCACCGGTGTACACGAGCGGCTGCTGATTCGCCCGCTCCAAGAGGCCGTGCAATCCAACATGAAAATCGTGGGCCCACCCAACTTTACCGAAGACGATCAGCAGTTCGCGCGGGCGATGCAACGGTTTATCGATGCCGACCAGGACGGCTTCAGCGCCGAACTGAAGCCGCTTGCGGACAATCCCGAAGCGCCCAGTGGCGGATCGACGGATGTGGCGGAGGTGAGCTATTCGACGCCAACCGTCGGTTTTCGCGTAGCGACGGCTCCGCAAAATGTGCCCTGGCACAGTTGGTGTGTGAGCGCAAGCCACGGCACGGACGCAGCCCTCAGGGGGGGCAACGTGGCTACGCAGGTGATCGCGCTGACAGGCTACGACATGATGACCGATGCCGACCTTCTCGATGATGCGCAGGCTACCTTCGACGACCTCACGAACGGCGCGCCGTACGAGTCGCCGATCCCCGCAGACCAGGCCCCGCCCGTCTCGCCGATATCGAGCCGTTAAGCTCTACCGGTTGGCAATAGCAGATTAAACAGACGGGCCCCCGCTTGCCGAACCCTCCGCTGCATCGGCGCGTTGCCCCCCATGCTTCTTTATCCACCCTTCGCTGATGAAGCTACTCCTCTTTGACATCGACGGTACCCTGTTGCATGCGAACGGCACGGGCCGCACGGCTGTGGAGCGGGCCCTCTCTGACCTCTGCGGATGCCCCATCAGCACACAGGCTGTTGGCTTCTCGGGTAAGACGGACCCGCAGATCATGCGCGAGATCTTGGAAGCGAATGGCCTAGACCCCGAGCCTAAACTCGTCGATGAGGCATTGTCCGTCTACGAATCCACCGCCCACGCCACCTTTGATCCCCAGGCCGTCGACGCGCTACCGGGCACGGCGGACCTTCTCAGCCGCCTAGCCAACTTGACAACCATCCAACTCGGCCTCCTGACGGGCAACATCGAGTCGATGGCTTACAAAAAGCTCACGGCTGTGGCGTTCGATCATCACTTCTCATTTGGCGCCTTCGGCAGCGATCATGCCGACCGGCCCCAACTCCCCGCCGTGGCCGTCCAACGGGCGCAGGACCATACGGGCCGCAGGTTCGGCCGGGGTCAGGTGGTCATCGTGGGCGACACGGAGCACGACATCCGCTGTGGGGAGGGCATTGGCGCGTTCTCCGTCGCCGTCTGCACGGGGCGATTCGCCCGGCATGAGCTAGCCCCCCACGAGCCCGATGTGCTGCTGGACGACCTCTCCAATCCGGACGTGTTTATCGACGCGGTACTGGGATAAGTCGCTGGCGGCATGGAGGCACACACGGTTTCGCTGGGCGGCTATCGGCATCGAGTGCATACGTCAGTGCCCGCCGAGAGGCTACATGCGCCAGTGCTCGCCCTGCACGGGTTTGGACTCGACGGCGTCCGGTCGTTTCGTTCAGTCGCTACACGGCTCCGGGACGATGGCGTGGCGATGCACGCACTCGACCTCCTCGGGTTTGGCGCCTCAGCCGCGCCAGATCGTGTCTATTCGCTCGCCCTATACGCGGCACTGATCGCAGAGTACGCCGCCATGCTGGACCGCCCGCCTCTCCTTGTGGGCCACTCGATGGGCGGAAAGATCGCGGCAGCTACGGCCGTGCACCATCCTCGGTGTTTTTCTGGGTACTTGCTCATCAACCCTGGCGGATTCAGTTGGATGGCCCCCTGGCTGCCCCCTATCGCGAGCCAGCGATGGACCAGCACCTTGCTCCAGCAGTCGTGGGTGCAACAGCATGTGCTGCCCCGTCTGCCGATGGGCCGTTTCCTCGCCCAGTCGTCGACAATCGAACACGCACTGCGTTTGCAAGACTCACACCGTGCCCTCGACCTAGATGCCACGGGCCTCCGTTCGCACCTTCGTACCATCCGCCGTCCCGTCACTGTGCTGTGGGGACTAGACGACCCGCTGCTTCCCTCGTCGACGCTGGATCGGCTGCGCGACGATCTACCGCAAGCGCGGATCGAACGGCTACCGCATGCCGGCCACCTCCCCATGTGGGATCGCCCCGATGCGGTCGCCGATTCCGTCGTCCGGCTTGTACGAGAGGTCGACCCAACACGAGAGGTCGACCCAACAC
>CAYFQN010000066.1:8702-14751 GCA_964345285.1 uncultured Rhodothermales bacterium | reverse complement strand
GAGGTACGGCGCCCAAGCCGCTCCCTGTGAAACGAGGCCATCCGACCGGCGTTTGAAGGCCACTCTTTGTTTCCCGCAGCGCACCCTCCCCCATGCCTACTTCTCCTACCGTCGACGATTGGAGCCTGACCTCCTGGACTCAAAAGACAGCGCGCCAACTCCCAAACTATCCAGACCCTGAGGCGTTGGATGGCACGCTGAAGCACCTAGCAACCCTTCCTCCATTGGTCACGTCGTGGGAAATCAAGACGCTGAAGGAGCGACTGGCGGAGGCAGCCATCGGCAAACGCTTTCTCCTTCAGGGGGGCGATTGCGCAGAGGCGTTCGGTGATTGCACGGCGGATGTGATCACCAGTCGCCTAAAGATCATGCTGCAGATGAGCCTCGTACTCACCTACGGGCTCAACACGCGCGTCGTCCGCGTCGGGCGGTTCGCGGGGCAATATGCCAAACCGCGCTCGTCTGCCACAGAAACGCGCGACGGCCAAACGCTACCCAGCTACCGTGGCGACATCATCAATGGCTCTGCCTTTACCCCCGAGGCGCGGCAACCGGATCCGCAGCGGCTCATTCAAGCCTATCACAGTTCGTCGGCCACGCTCAATCTGGTGCGCGCATTGACGCAAGGCGGCTTTGCGGACCTGCATCACCCCGAGTACTGGGATCTCGATTTCATGCAGCAATCGCCGCTGGCCGATGAATATCGCGCCATGGTCGACGCGATCGAAGATACACTCTCGTTCTTGGGGACGGTGACTGACCGGCCCGTAAATAGCCTGGAGCGGGCGTCTTTCCACACCAGCCACGAGGCGTTACACCTGCCGTATGAGCAGTCGATGACGCGCACGGTGCCGCACCAACCGGGGTTCTTCAACCTAGGGACCCACTTCCCGTGGATTGGGAAGCGCACCGGTCACCCCGACGAAGCCCACGTGGAGTACGCACGCGGTATCTCGAACCCGCTCGGCCTGAAGGTGGGCCCCGACATGACGCCATCACGCCTCAAGCGGCTGATGCGCACCCTCAACCCCGATGATGAACCAGGGCGCCTCACACTCATCACCCGCTTCGGCGCCGACCAGGTGGCGGACCGCCTGCCCACCATGATTGATGCCGCCCGCGCAACCGGCCAAACGGTGCTGTGGTGCTGCGACCCTATGCACGGTAACACCGAGAAGACGGCCTCGGGCGTCAAGACGCGCCGGTTTGCCAATATCCTGGATGAACTGAACCAAGCCTTCGATATCCACGCCCACGAAGGATCCCACCTGGGCGGCGTACACTTCGAGCTCACAGGCGAGAACGTGACGGAGTGCATGGGCGGCGCCCGTGGTCTCACCGAAACTGATCTCGAGCGAGCCTACAAATCGCACGTAGACCCGCGCCTCAACTATGAGCAGTCGCTGGAGGTGGCGTTCAACATCATTCGCAAGTACCGCCAAATGAATGGTATTCATCGGTAACCGATCGCCACGCACCTTGCGTTCGACAGTCTCTGATGGCTACCATAGGCTATGGCGTACCGCTGGTCGGTTTGGGCAACCGCTTCGCGCCAACCCTCTTCTGCGCACGATGTGACCGCCATGTCGCGAACTGCTTTACCCATTGTGGCTCTGGTGATGGCCTCGCTGGCGGTGCTGCCCGTCGTATCGCTCGCCCCGGCTGTCGCCGCCCCCCCGCAAACCCAACCGGCGGAGCCCTCCAGGGTGGATTCGCTGCAACGCCTGCAGCAGGAAAACGATAGCTTGCGGGCAGCGCTTGACGACACCGCATCGGTGAGCCGGGCAGTGACCAGCGAGGCGGTACAGTCGATCGGGCTCCGCTCCATTTTGGCAGTGCTCGTCCTTGTGCTCACGTTCTTCCTGGTCCGCGGCGTGGGCTTCGTACTGGAGTCGCTTGCCGAGCGGAAGGCCCGTCGGCGGCTCTTCTTTAAGCGCCTGCTGCCCATTCTTCGGATTGCCATCTGGGCCTTCGCGATTTATGTAGTGCTGGGCGTGATCTTCAACCTGAGCACGACCAACCTGATCACGGCCGCGGCCGCGGTCGGACTCGCGGTCGGTTTTGCAGCGCAAGACATTCTGAAGAATATCTTCGGCGGGCTCGTCATCGTCTTCGACCAGCCCTTCCAGGTGGGCGACAAGATTTCAGTCGGCGGCACCTATGGCGAGGTCATGTCGATCGGGCTCCGCTCCACACGGATCACTACGCCCGACGACAACCTGGTGTCGGTGCCCAACGCCCAGGTGGTGGACGGACAGGTGTCCAACGCCAATGCAGGAGCCCTCGACTGCCAGGTGGTAACGGACCTCTACCTGCCGGGCTGGGTCGATGAGACGCACGCCAAGCAGATTGCCTATGACGCGGCGGCGAGTTCACCGTATGCTTACCTGGAGAAGCCGATTGTGGTCATCGTAAAGGATGAGTTCAAGGAGACCTTCATAACGCACCTCAAGGTGAAAGCGTACGTGCTGGACACGCGCTACGAGTTCTTGCTCGCCAGTGACATCACCGAGCGCGCGCGCCGTGCGTTCCGCGAAGCGGGGTTCCTTACCCACATGCATGGCGCCCGTGCATACGTCGACCTGACCGGGCTTTCACATCCCCAGGCGGGCAATGGCCACACGCCTCGCCCGGCCTCTTCTGACGATGACGAGGCCGCTCCCCCGCATTCAGCCGACGCCCCGTTATGAGTGACTTGGCACGTTCCGTCTCTCCGCCGCCGTCTCCATCGGGCGACGCCTCCGAGGATCACGCGGCGTCCGCCCCCACGCCGGACGAGCCACTGGCCCCACCGCCTGCGTCCCTGGCGGACGATACCGAGCCCCCCCTTGATCGCGAGCTGCAAGCCCTTCGGGACCAAGTCGGCGAGCGGATTCACGTGCTCGTCGAGAGCATTAAGGCCGACCTGTTTGACCCGCTCCAGTCGGCCGCTCACGAGGCTGCAGCCATTCATGAGGCGCTCGTCAAGACGTCCCGCTTCGACCAGGCGCTGGACCAGATTGACCCCGCCCTCCGCCGGCACCGCGTCCGTGACTATCGACGCGATACGATGGCCCGGGTGATCGATCCGCTGTGCGACCAGTTGCTGACCGTCGAGATTGGCTCCGCACTCAACGACCGATGGGGGGCCTTCTGGGACGACCTGGCCTCCCTCTCCACCACGCTTCCCGTTTCCATCACGCGGCCCGAGCCCGCCGGCCTGTACCAGCCCTCCCCAGAGGACTCGGCGCTGACGGTGCTTCGAAAGCGGTGGGTGCAACTCCAGCGGCGTCTCTTCCCTAACCCCGCTGAGCACACGCCTCCCACGCAGCAAATTCCTCTCCGCCATCTCGCTGCGTTTCATCTCAAGATGCGCCTCCCGGAACACCTCGCCTCCCACGAGCGCACGGTGTACCAACAGTTTGCCCAAGCCGTAGCGGCGTTCGAGCGCGCCGTGACAACCTGGACGCACCGGCTTCTCGACGCCGAGCGTCACCTGTCTCGCCCAGCGGACTGCGTGGATGAGCCGGGCCACGATGCAATGCCAACAGACTCCGACGCCGCGCTGCCGAACCCGCCCACTGATGAACTTTCACCCGACGCGGTGTGGGCCGACGTGCACGACGAGGCCGTGGCGCTCAACGAACAACTGTATGCGCTGGCCACGCTCGATTTTGAACAATGCCCCAGCGACCTGCAGCATGCCGTGACGGAAAGCTGGTCTGATCTGGAGGCCGACGTCCACCGGGCGGGCTCATTCTTGGTGGACCTTTCCGACCGCGCCATTTCTCCCGACGCCCCTCGCGACCAGCGAACGACACCCACGAAGGCGCACTGGCCCAACTGGTACCGCCAGGCCGCAAACCGCTTGGCGTTCTGCCACACCCTCGCAGCCCTGCGCGATGCAACGGAACGCCAGTGCCAAGCGCTGACGGACCAGGTCCTGGATGCCACACTGCATCCCTTTACTTCCCTGCACGACCGTGCGGCTCAGCAGCTCCGCGCGCTCATCGATGACGATGCGGACGTGCTCTTCCAAGCTCCCGAATCGCGCGACGCACTGGCCCGCGGTCTGCGCGACCTGTGCCGCCGTGCCAACACCATCGTCACGGACGAGCTGCTGGACGAGTTGCAAGCCGCCCGCCTTCTGGGCACGCTATCCGAGACGCTGGCTGACATCGCCCTGCCAGCTGAGGCCGCCTTCGAGGAGCAACCGGCTACCTTCGAGCTTCACGCCCTCACGAACCCGGATGCGGCGGTCATCGACCCCAAGTCCGACCCCCACACGGTTGACCTCCAGAGCATTGCCCAGGAGCACTTCGACAGCTTTTTCCAGGATGCGCTTCGAGACGCGCTCCGGCCCCTACAGGATCGCCTGGAAGTATTGCTGACCGACGCGAAGGAGCTTCCCACGATCCTTGAGTACAACCTCAATGCTGCGCAGGACGAACTAGATCAGGCCGACGGCACCGACCCTGAGTCTGCCGCAGCCGCACGGGAGCTCACGCTAAACGGCCTCACCCGTACCGCCGAGGCCGCCGAGGCCGCCGTGCAGCACGGCCGCGCGGCCATGGCGCTGGTCGCCCCCCGCATATCGGGAACGTACTGGGAAGCGTGGATTCACCTCCACGACCGAGCCCGCGTGGAGAGCCGCATCCGCGAGCAGCTGCTGGAACTCCGGACCCTGGTTAGCCGCGAGACGCAGGACGCCGCCGAACGCGCCGAGCAACGGTTCCGAGCGGCGCGCATTCGCTTTCAGCGGGCCCTGCGGCTCGGCCGGTGGCATGCCGAAGAACTCGTGCAGCGGGGGCGGTCGGCGGTGGGCGCCGCCTCAGCCAGCGACGCCGATTTCCTGGAAACGATCGAAACCCTAGCCCGAACGGACCAGGCACTGTCCGACCTGCCTCTCGTGTACCGCCGGCTGTTTGCAGGTCGCGCCCTCACCGATCCGTCTCTCTTGGCCGGGCGGCACAATGACTTGCTCCGGATTCAGCGACACATCGAACAGTGGCAGCGGGGCCTTACCAACGCGATAGTGATCTCTGGGGACCACGGAAGCGGCTTAACGAGCTTCCTCAACGTAGTGCAGCGAACCCGCTTGCAGGAGAGCACGGTGCACTGGTTTTCCCTGAACGACCGGCTCCGCACGGAGTCCGAGGTCGCGGAGCACCTCGCTCACGCCCTTCGGTTGTCTTTTCCCCGGCGCGAGGACGACCTGACGTTAGACCGCATCCGCCACCACCTGCTCGACCGGCCCCGCCCGTCTGCGCCGCGAGTCTGTTTCGTGGAGCACCTGGAGCACCTGTGCCTGCGCACTGTGGACGGCATGAAGCTAGCCGACCGGATGCTCACCTTCATGTCGCGCACCGATTCTCGCATCCTCTGGATTGGCACGATGTCCAACCAGGCCTGGCAACTTCTAGATCGCTCGGCCTCCACCGTCTCAGGCCTGGTGCTTCACCACGCGCTCGCCCCAATCGACCGGCCTGAACTGGAAGCGCTCATCCTTGCACGGCACCAGCGCAGCGGCCTACAACTGCGCTTTGACCCGCCGGAGGACCCCAGCCCGCTGCTTCGGCAACGGCTGCGCAAAACGGACACGGAAGCTGACACGCAGGACGTCCTCCGATCACACTACTTCGACCGCCTTCACACGCAGTGCGGGTCTAACATCGCACTCGCGCTCTTCTACTGGGTCCGATCGGTTGAGCTTGCCGAGGAAGCCATGACGATGCATGTGCGCCCCGCTAAGGACCTGAACTTCGGGTTCCTGGAGCGGTTCTCCATGCAGCAGGCGTTCGTGCTGCAGTCGCTGCTCGATCATGGGACGCTCACCATCGAGGAGTACAGCGAGGTCTCGCAGCTCCCCGACGATACGTGCCTGGAACTGTTCGAGTCGCTCGGCAATGCGCTGCTCATCGAGCCGACGACGGCCGCGGCCCACGACACGGATTCACTGTTCGTCACTGTAGAGCCGGGGCGTCGGTATCGGCTACGTCCTCTCGTCATCCACCCGGTGATGACGCATCTGCAGAGCCGAAACATTCTGCATTAGCACAGTCTGCATTAG
>CAYFQN010000066.1:0-8602 GCA_964345285.1 uncultured Rhodothermales bacterium | reverse complement strand
TTCGGTTGCACCATCCCGTATTTTCCCAGATGGACGATGGTCCCTCCGTGATCTCACAGCCCCGTAGCGACCAGCGTAGACATACCGTAACGGGGCGAGGCGACGCGCAACGCGCCGACCGTAGCTTCCTTCACGGTACCACCTTAATCTCCTGTCATTGACCGTGGCCATCCTATGAACCGCTGGAACGTTGTCGGGGCCGTCACGCTTCACTTCTTGTGCTGCTGGCTTTCACCATCATCCAGTCCTGCCGGGGCCCCAATCAGGCACAGCGGGCTGAAGAGGACCCGGAGACGCTAGACACCCGGATGATGCTCCCGACCGCGCCCGGCTCGGACATACCGCGGCTCAATCAACTGGCGCCCGTGCTACCGGCTCAGCAGATCGCTGTACGAGTTAGGAACCAGCGAACCGTCGGATAGGCCAAAGAGCATCATGTAGCGTCGACATTGTGCTTGCAGCGCGTCCGCATCAGCGTTCTCGTCGGTACCAATGGCTTCGATCTCGACGAAGGTACCGAGCCCCCTCACACGGTCGAGGTGGAATTTGACGTTGTCGATGAAGTAGATCTCGCGCCGCTTGTCGACCACGACCCACACGCCCAATGCGGCCGTTAACACGTCCTTCAGTGCCGCCGGCGCCTCTGGCTCACACCGTGTCACAGTCGACGGCTTGGGCCCAGCCTGGTCTGGCCGATGGTAGTGGATTAGGGATTGCTCGATGGTGCCCTCTCGGAGTTTGAGCCGCCCTTTACCTACGTCGAAGTAGGTGTCAATTTGATGGTCTTCGCCCACAAAGTCGGCATCGTGGTGCACCAGAACAGACCGAACAGCAGCAAGGTCGTCGCACCGCGCCTTGATTTCGATGTTCAGGTGCTTCATGTCAGGAGTGTGGCATGTAGAGGGCTAAGCTGCTCTCACAATACAGGACAGGCGGGGCAACTGCCACTCGGCCGACTTGCACCTCATCGGCGTGCTGCTTTTACTTCAACAAAGTCCATCTGCCTCGCGACTTGCCCCGGTCGCCCATGCCTGACGATACCGATTTGCCACGCGGCTTGGTCTTCTTCACGGATCGTGCCTCACCGACGACCCGGCGTCGACGCTTCGCGTTTTTGAGCGTTGTCCTGGTAGCGGCCCTGGCCCTCATCGCCCCCGTGTACCCGCTCTTCGGTAGCATCCGCCCCCTTATTCTGGGGCTGCCGCTCTCGTTTGCGTGGGTCATCCTCTGGCTCACTATCGTGTTCACCGCCCTCGTTTGGGTGTACCGGTCCGACCACTAGCGGCTTCGCTCCACCCCCCCTAGCCTGTGGAACCCTGGCTCATCATCATCCTGATCTGTGGCGCGTACTTGGCCATTACGCTCATCATGGGCGTCTGGTCGAGTCGCACGGTATCCGATAGCGTGGCGGGCTACGTGGCGGGCGATCGTGCGATGAACGTCGTCGTACTATACTTCGTGCTCGGCGCGTCGGTGTTTTCGTCGTTCGCCTTCCTGGGTGCTCCCGGATGGGCCTACTCGCGCGGCGCCGCGGCCTTCTATATCATCGCATATGGCGTGGTGGGAATGATTCCGCTGTACTTCTTCGGGCCGCGAGCGCGGCGGCTCGGCGAGCGCTTTGGCTTTGTGACGCAGGCGGAGATGCTAGCACATCGATTCGACAGCCGCACCCTCTCGGTCGTGCTGGCTGTGCTCAGCGTTGCCGTATTCATCCCGTATATGACGCTCCAGATGAAGGGCGCCGGCTATATCCTCGCCACCATCTCGGAGGGCCGTGTGCCCGAGTGGCTAGGTGCCCTCGTGACGTACGGCGTCGTGCTCGTGTACGTGTTTACGAGCGGCGTCATGGGCATCGGGTGGACCAATACGTTTCAAGGGCTGTTCATGCTTGCCATTGCGTGGTTCCTCGGCCTGTATCTGCCGAGTTCGCTGTATGGTGGCGTTGGGGCTATGTTCAACGAGATTGCAGCGAGCGACGTCCGGATCATGCTCGAGGCGCCAGGCCTGGGTGCCAATGGAGAGCCGTGGAGCTGGGCCGAGTACAGCTCGGCGGTGATTGTGTCAGCCCTTGGCCTTTCGATGTGGCCGCACCTCTTCATGAAGAGCTACGCCGCTCGCAGCGAGCGCACCCTCCGGCTCACCGTCGTCCTCTACCCCACGTTTCAACTCTTCCTGGTGCCGATCCTACTGATCGGATTTGCTGGCGTCCTGGCGTACCCGGACGTATCGCCAGCCGATACCATTGTGCCGTACGTGCTCACACAGATCGACCTGTCGCCCATTGTCGTCGGGCTGGTGTGTGCAGGGACGCTGGCCGCCTCCATGTCGTCGGGCGATGCCATTCTGCACGCAGCTGCGTCCATCGGGCTGCGCGACGGCTTACGACCGCTCTTGCGCTCGGCGATGAGTGATCATCGCGAGCGGCTCTGGATCCGCGTACTCGTCATCGTGACGAGTATCGTGGCGTACTACTTTGCCGTTGTATCGGAGGTCTCCATCGTGGCCCTGTTGTTGGGCGCGTACGGCGGAGTGGCGCAGATCTTTCCGCTCATGTTTGCTGCGTTTTTTTGGCCGCGGGCCAATGGCGCGGGGGCCGTCGCCGGCCTGCTCGTCGGTGTTGCCGTCAACACACTGTTCCTCGTCGCGCCGGAGCTCAAGCCGTTCGCGCTGCACGAGGGTGTCTACGGCATGCTAGCCAATGTGCTTGCCCTCGGCAGTGTGAGCCTGCTGACCGCTCCAGAGCCGGCGGCCCACGTGCGGACGTACGTGAACGCGGGCGCACCGCTCGATACCGAGTCGCCCGCTTAGGTCAGGTCGCCCTACCGAGAGCGTGCCAGCCGCCGATGCACCACGGCCTGATAGTACCGGACCTGCTCAACGATTGGTGGGGGCTGGGCGGGTGGCCTGCGCTCCGGGGTATGCCGGGTGGGTGGCCCGGCTGCCGCGTGCCGAGCACAAAGGTGCTGGACGCCAGCACTGCGCGCGCCCAACTAGGAAGACATCGGACGAGAAGCCACGGGAGGCCAAACGGGGTGATGAGGGGAAACCATGCAACGACGCGTTTCCACGTCATCGTACGCTCCAGCAAGTCCGATGCCGCACAAGGCAACACGGCTCTGGGCGGCGCCTAACCGCCTCGAGGCCGAGCGCACCGTGTAGGACCGTGAAGGAGCGGAGCTTTTGTGCCCTCTATGCGGGTTGGGCACCGGATGCTGCGCGTTCGGGAGCAATTTCGTGGGAATACTGGTCGAAGCTGTCCTGCACGGCCTTCTTCGCCCGGTCGGGCCCGAAGAAATCCTGCACACGCACGCTCTTGTTCTCCAGCTTTTTGTAGTCCTGAAAGAATCGCTTCAGCTCGCGCAGGCGGTGGTCTGGGAGGTCTTTGATGTGCCAGTAATCACTAAAGGCTGGGTCGTCAAGGTGAATGCAGATAATCTTGGCGTCCTCCTGCTCCTCGTCCAGCATGCTCATCATACCGATGGGGCGCGCTCGCAGGATGCAAAGCGGGTCGACCGGTTCCTGCGCCAGCACCAGCACATCCAGCGGGTCGCGGTCGTCCCCGTAGCTCTGGGGGATGAACCCGTAGTTGGCCGGATAGACAACAGACGAGTATAGCATCCGGTCTACGCGCAGCATCCCTGTTTCTTTGTCTAACTCGTACTTCACCTTGCCACCTTGCGGGATTTCAATGATGGCTTGGAACACATCGGGGGCGTCCGGGCCTACCGGGACGTCGTGCCAGGGATGAGGCATGGTAGTTTTTCAGTCGTAAGTGATAGGAAAGAGAAGCGCACGGGCTCGCCCGGCGTAAAGGAACACGCGTGAGGCGAAAGACTCATCGCCGCCGCTAGACCGTATGCTGCTCTCGGCCCATCGCAGCGCCTCTTCCGCCCCACGTGCACACTTCGTCAGGAAAGTCCATCAAGGAGGATTACATCATACTGACGATCCGCCCTGTAATGCTTCTTTGAGGTGCTCCGTCGGGTCAAATGTTTGCTCGGTGCCGAGCCAGCAGGCTACCATCGTGCTCACCATAACCGGCTCATAGCGCGCATCAGCCGTGTCCAGGGGCATGATGGTGCGGCGCTCCTCGCCTGATTCGTCCGTGCCCGAGTCGCTGAACCATTCGATGGCGCGAAGCAGGCGCGAGACGACCTCATCGTTTTGCTGCGGCTCCGCGTCCAGCCGGCCATCGTGGTACAACGTCTGGAGCAAGTCGACGGCATCACGCACAGCTACCGACGGGTTCATCTCACTTCGATCGCCACTGACCGTCGTCGTTCCGCGCGACAAGGTCACGCCCACGACGTCCAGCCCCTGATCGGCGAGGGCGTCGCGCACTGCCTGACCCGCCTCTGTTGTCTGATTGATCACTGGCACCGTGCGGGCGACGTATGGCTTTTGTGTGATGAGCGACTGGATGTGCTCAGCCACATCAGGGGCCTCCTCCAGCCCGTTAGCCTGTTCGATGCGCTCGATGTGATAGTGGGGGGGCTGCGCTCCCTCTTCATCGGTCTTTTCCACGGCTGTCAGCGCAACGGCATGCGAAGAATCGCCCGTGGGCACCACGTCAATGCCTAGAATAAATTCGTAAGCCATGATGCTGCACGCTGTTATTCACAAGATGGTATATTCACAAGATGGTAAGGTGATGCAAGCAAGGGACCGATTTGGGATGCGTTCCGCCTGTCCGCTACGCCGTCGACTGATTATTACGCTACGCCGCCCGGACGGCGTACTGCACGCTGAAGAACCGGTCCTCATCGGTCCAGACCGCGTCGACGGACCATCCCGCCTCGGCCGCCAGTGCTGCAAAACCGTCCACAGTGTATTTGTACGAGTACTCCGTCGTGATGCGCTCTCCGGCAGCAATGTCGATATCAACCCCTGCGACAGACACGCCCTGATCGGAGGTGCTAACCAAGTGCATTTCAATCCGGCCCTGCTCCGCATTGTACACTGCCTCGTGGCGGAACGCGTCGAGATTGAGGTCTGCATCTAGTTCGCGGTTGATCCGGCGCAGCACGTTCTTGTTGAACGCAGCCGTCACCCCCTCGGCGTCGTTGTAGGCTGCATGCAGCACAGCCTCGTCCTTCTGCAGATCCACCCCGATGAGTAGCCCGCCCTCTGGGCCGACTTGGTTGGCGATGTGTGCCAGGAAGTGGCGCGCCGCCTCGGGAGTGAAGTTGCCAATCGTCGAACCCGGGTAATAGACCACCGTGCGATCAGGCGGCGTGTCGGGCTCTGGGAGGTGATAATCGGCCGTGTAGTCAGCACAGACGGGCAGGACGTTCAGTTCCGGGTACCGAGCAGCAATAGCCTCCGCCGCCTGCAACAGATGATCGCGCGAGATGTCGATGGGCACGTACCCCGCCAGATCGTCGGCGTGGTTTAGCAGGGTACGCGTCTTCATGCTACTCCCACTGCCATACTCTACGAGCAGCGCGCGCGGCCCCATGGCCTCCACCATGGCCTCCACGTGGCTTTCCATGATGGCTTGCTCGGTGCGCGTCGGATAGTACTCGTCCAGCTTACAGATGGCGTCAAAAAGCTGCGACCCACGCTCATCATAGAACAGCTTGGACGGCAAATGCTTGGGGGTATCCTGCAGGCCACGGAGCACCTCATCGCGCACAGACTCCGTTTTGGGATGAAAGTCGAGCAGGGGAAGCGTGTCGGTGTCGGGCACGTGTTGGGCTGACAATCGGGTAGGGCAAAGAGGATGGGATGACCGGCGTGGTTTAGTCGGGGTCGCGCGCGAGGCGGAAGCCCATGAATTGCCAGGCCTCGTCAGGGTAAAAGAACGTGCGATAGGTGGGCCGGATGTGCGAGCGCGATGTAGCACACGACCCGCCCCGGAGCACGAACTGCCCACACATGAACTTACCATTGTATTCGCCGATAGCGCCCGGAAGCGGCTTATAGCCGGGATACGGCGAGTATGCGCTACGCGTCCACTCCCACACGTCGCCGTACAGCTGATGCAATGCACCGGGGTCGGCGTTCTCGGCAAGCGGGGTCGGGTGGTAGCGGCCTTCATCAACAAAGTTGCCCTGCATGGGCTGGTTGCGGGCAGCAATCTCCCACTCCTCCTCTTCGGGCAGCCGGGCTCCGGCCCATCGGGCATAGGCGTCAGCCTCGAAGTAGGTGATATGCGTCACGGGCTCGCCCGGATTCACTTCGCGCATGCCTCCTAGGGTGTACAGGTACCACTGGCCGTCGTGCTGTTCCCAATAGAACGGCTCGGTCCAATCGCGCTCCTGCACCGTCGACCATCCTTCCGACAGCCATAGTTCGGGGCGCTGGTAGCCCTGATCTTCAATGAACCCGATGAACTCGCCATTCGTAACGAGCCGGTTGGCGAGCTCGAAGGGCTGGATGTACGTCTTGTGGCGGGGGGTCTCGTTATCGTAATGGAACCCTTCGCCGTCGTAGCCCACCTCGTACACCCCTTCGTCAAAAGCCGTCCATTCGAGCTCAGGGACGTCTGTGCGAGAGGGTGGCTCGAGGTCCCGGTAGGCGGGGCGCAGCGGGTTCACCGAGAACACGTGTTTGATGTCGGTGAGCATCAGCTCTTGGTGCTGCTGCTCGTGGTGGATACCTAGCTCGACCAGCGGAGCCAGTTCGCGACGCTGCGCGGCATCGATCGTGTTCAGGAGGCGATCGACGTGCTCGTCAACGTGGTGGCGAAACGCATACACCTCAGGCACAGTGGGACGCGAGATGTATCCGCGCCGGTCGCGGCAGTGGCGCTCGCCGGCCTGGATATAGTACGAGTTGAAGAGGTAGGCGTACTGCTCATCGATGGGCTCGTAGCCCTCGAGGTGGGGGCGCAACACGAACGTCTCGAAAAACCAACTGGTGTGCGCGAGGTGCCACTTCGTTGGACTTACATTTTCCACCGTCTGGACCACGTAGTCTTCGGTCTCGAGGGGCTCACACAGCGTTTCGCTGAACTGGCGGACCGTGTGGTAGCGCTCGGTGATAGTGGTCGCATCGGTCGTTTGCAGCCCCACGGGAGCTGCGGAGGGGGAGTTGGGAGCCATGGTAATGTGGGATCGTCGAGGGGATAGACAATCGGTGCGTAGAGGACGGTGTGGCCGCCATCATTCACATGGTGTATTACATAGGGGGCAGGCGGATAGAATGTAAAACATACATCCTCCCTGGTATCCATTTGGACAAAACGTTACACCGCCTCCATGTCGGCGAGGGGATCGGGATGGTGGAAGGTATACCCTAGCACCCGCTTCACTTTTTCGTTAGCAACCGTCTTGTTCGTGCCGCCTGGTTCAAACGCCGGGGGGTCGTGCTCCAGTCGTTGGGCGGCCGCGGTGTACAGCGCTCGGCGCGTGGGGTGCGTGTCTGCTGCTGCGTTGAACGTCTCGCCACGCACGTTCTGCTCCAAAATAGCCGTCACAATACCGATACAGTCGTCTCGGTGGATCAGGTTGACGGGCGCATCGCCACCGGACACGACGTCGCGCCCCATCATGAACCGGCCTGGGTCGCGGTCGCCTCCATACAGACCAGCAAAGCGGACGATAGTCGTGTCGAATGCCGTTTCCGCCTGCAGCATGTGCTCAGCCTCCAGCAGGGCCGCACCGGACGGACGCAAGACGTCACGCGCACCGGCCACCTCCGGCGTGGCCGACTCATCGGCGGGGCCTTCCGTGCGCGGGTATACGCCGGTCGAGCTAGCGAACAGGACCCAGCCGATCGACCCCGCCCGGGCCGCGTCGCACACCGACTCGATCTGGCGGAGGTGATAGTCGACTAGGCCATCGCGCCCGCGCGGCGGTGGCACGTTTAAAAACAAAACGTCTGTCTCAAACAACGCATCGACGTCCTCACCGGTGAGCGTGGGGGACAACGAGAGCACGTACGGCGTGATGCCTGCCTCGCGCAGCGCATCTTGCTTCTCGGGCGTCGTCGTAGAACCGTGAACTGAATAGCCTTGGGCCGTCAAGGTGCGACCTAGAGGAAGCCCAAGCCAGCCGCAGCCCAAGATGCTGATGGCGGATGATGGCATGTGCATGGAGGGGGCCGATAAACGGAACGCGATTGCGTTAGCTACTCATACGGGCCGTCTGCTGTTCGCCCGATGTGGTCCACGCGGCGGACAGCGTGATGCCGAACGTGCTGCCCTCATCCACCTCACTCTCGACCCACACCTCGCCATCGTGCAGATCCACGAGCTGCTTAACAATGTATAGGCCAAGTCCGGAGGAGGCCTCGCCGGCGGTGGGTTCGGGCGAGAGGCGCTGGAACGGCGAAAATAGATTCTTGCGTTCCTCCTCACTCAGCCCCGGCCCCTCATCGGAAACCCGGAAACTGATCTGGTCTCCCACCCGGCGCACGTCGACCTCAATATCCGATCCTTTTGGCGAGTATTTGACGGCGTTGCTGACGAGGTTGCTCATGGCTTCTCGCAGCTTGCGCTCGTCGGCTTTCACGCGGCAGTCTTCATCCGAGGTGGTGAAGTGGATCTGCTGCCCCTTCTTCTCAGCCTGCTGGCGGAAGCTGTGTACCACCCACTCCGCCACCGGCTCGATGTCGACCAGTTCCATGTCGAGGCGAACCTGGCCGCTGCTGGCGGCCG
>CAYFQN010000065.1:0-14807 GCA_964345285.1 uncultured Rhodothermales bacterium | reverse complement strand
GTGCCCGGCACGCCGCGGCCGCCCATCTGATGGCAGCTCATGCAGCGCGTGTTGTAGATCTGCTCCCCGTCCATGGCCGCGTCGAACGCGCGGTCGGCCACGGTGGGGGCGAAGGCGGTGCGGTGGGTACGCGGCGCATCCGGCCCGTTCGGGGCAGGCGCGATCCAGCCGAAGAGCAGCACGAGTATTGCGAGCGCGCCCGCGCCGGGCATGAGTCCAGTGAAGCGAGCGCGTCCCGACGGAGAAGCAAAAAGCGACATACAGCTAGATACAGCGTTCAAGAGTTAATCAGGTGCACGCGGACCGGCTATTGGCCGGCCACAATCGTTCGGGCGTGCGGATTATCGCCAGCGACCACTTCGATAGCGACGGGTGCGCGCTCCGTGCCGTCGGCCTCGGTGACGGTGAGTTCGACGGTGTACGTGCCGGGCACGTCGTACGTGTGCGTCGGCTGGGCGTTAGTGCTCGTCGCGCCGTCGCCGAAGGCCCACCGGTACACAAGGCCACTGCCTGGGGACGGGGCGGGCGAGGCGTCGAAGCGGAATGTCTGCCCATTGCTTTCTGGCACCGGCCGAGCCGAGGCCTGGCTGGCGGCGATGGCGTCAGTGACCCAGCGGTATCGGGTGACCTTAGCGCCCGGCGCCGGGTTCCAGAAGCCGGCAAACTCAGCCAGGTACAGCGCGCCGTCCGGGCCCAGCTCCATCGAGATGGGCGTCGTGCTCGTCAGCTGGTCGAACGTTTTGATGTTCGTGAAGCGCTGCGCCGGCATGTTGACCCGCTGCGGCGCGCGCTTCACGCTGGCCGCCGTGTCGCTTTCGAACGTGAGGTCCTCAATGTCGGCCCACTTGATCCAGCGCCGCGCCCAGTCATACAGGAATACCTTATCCTGGAAGGCCGACGCGAAGCCGCCGGGCCCGTCGTGGCGGTAGATCGGGCCCATGGTGGCCGAGCGGCCGCCCGTGCGATACGTGTACTCCCACATGGGCGGCACGTAGTTCGGGATGTCATCCGGCGTGATATCGTTGTAGAACAGCTTGCCGATGGAGCGGGGCCAGCCGAAGTTTTCGCCGCCTTCGACGGCTACGTTGTACTCGTCGTAGTCGTAGCTCGCATCCGGGCCCACGACACCGATGTACATGGTGCCGGTCTGCGGGTCAACCTTGAAGCGGTACGGGTTGCGGAGGCCGTACGCGTAAATCTCCCAGCGCACGCCGGGCTCGCCGTAGAACGGATTGTCCTTCGGGATCGTCCCGTCCTTGTTGATGCGCAGGATCTTGCCGCGCAGGTCCTGTAGGCTCTGTGCGGAGCGCTCTGAGTCCACGAGGCGCGACCAGTGGTAGTCGGTCAGGTCGTGCTCGTCCATGAACGCCTGCAGCTCGTCCTGTGTCATCTCCCACTCGGGGCGCGTCTCGGACATGCCCGTGTCGCCGGTGGAGAGGTAGAGCGTGCCGTCCGGCCCCCACTCCAGGTCGCCGGCCTGGTGGCAGCACTGCGGCTCGGTGGGCACGCGAAGCAGGACCTCCGGGTTGTCGAGGTCCAGTTGCCCATCCTCATAGCGGAAGCGGGCGAGCGTGTTGATGAAGGTCTCCGGCTCGGCGTAGAAGGCGTAGATGTAGGGCTCGCCATCGTAGAAATTTGGGTCGACCTCGATGCCGTATAGCCCGTGCTCAATGTTGACCGGGTTGGTGGTCTCGAGGTTCGCGATGAGGCGCGTCGTGTCGGCGGCCGCGTCGTACCGGTGCATCTTGCCCTGTAGCTCGGCAATCCAGACGTTGCCCTGATCGTCCACGGCGATATCGTCGGGCCATACGTCGTTCGCAATGACGTCCTTCTCGCGGTGGCCGGAGAAGTCGGTGGGCGTGTGGCCGGCCGCCATACGCATCCCTTCGAGCAGGTGCGTCACGAAGGCGGGCGTGGTCCACACGTCGGGGAAGTGGCCCAGCTTGGTGATGAAGACGCGCCCGTTCTCGTGATTGCGCATCCACGAAATGGGATAGTCGTCGCGCGTCTGATCGGCGTGGCCCGGATCGACGTCTACGCTGGGCATATCGAGTGAGGCGAGCACGCGGGCGTTCCAACGCGGGTTCTCGTCGAGCACGTAGATCTCGTCGCGCAGCCAGAAGGACGCGCCGAGGTGCTGCATGGCGGGATTGTCGGGCTCCTCAACGTGAATCGCCACGGGTTGCGTCCACGGGTGCTCCTCAAAGAGGCCGCCGCCCACCAGGGTGCGGTAGGCGTCCGAGTTGTAGAGCGCATCGAGCGCTGCGTGCGCGCCCACGAAGCCACCGCCGTTCTCGACGAACTCGATGATCGCCGCTTGCTGCTCGGGCGATACCGTTTCGGCAGGTTCGGCACCGCGGGCCAGTGCGTCATCGGCGAGGAGGTCGCCCGTCAGGTTGAGGCGGAAGCCGCCCTGGCTGGCCATGGCGAGCGTGCCATCGAGCGAGCCGTCCTGCAGGCGGACGTCGCCGTCGAACCGGCCGTACTGGTCAACCGTGAAGTTGAAGGTCAGGGTGCCGTTGTCGTACTGCACGTCTTCGAGCGAGCCGGGCGCGGGCTGCTGCTGGAAGGCGATGGTGCCAGAGAGGTCATCCGGCCCGCCATACAGCATGATGCGGCCGTTCATCGTGCCCTGCGGCGTCTGGAGCGCGACGTCGTACCCGCGCCACACCGCATCGGCGGACGCCGCGGCGTCTTCATCCTTGACACCGGCTGGCGTGCGGAGCGTAGCGTTGTTCAGGAAGAGCAGGTCGTAGCGCGACAGATTCTGCGTCGTGAGGTCCGTGAGGTCCTCCGTCACGTCGAACCGGAACTCGGTCGTCGTCTCCAGCTCGGCGACGAGGTCTTTCGCCGCGTCGATGGCCGGGCCGTGGCGGAAGCCGTGCGTGGCGGTCACCATGAGCACGCGGATCGGGGCGCGCTCGTCGGCACCGCGGTACAGCTCGGCGAGGCGCGTCGGATAGTTCTCATCCGGCAGCGGCTGCACGCGGATGTTGCGGAACCACGTCGTCGAGTTCGGATCGTGGTTCTGCACGCCGATGTAGCCTTCACGGCCGCGTTCGCCGAAAAAGTCGTTCACCTTCTCGCCGTTGAGAAAGATCTCATAGCGCTGGCCGGTCACTTTGATGCGGTACGTGTTCCACGCACCCGCCGGGTTTGCCGCCTGCTTGAACGGCGCGGAGACGTCGTACACCGCGCCCGTCTGGTTGATCGGAGCCTGCGCCGAGCCGTCGATCTGGATCTCGTAGCCGTTGTTTACGGCGTACCATGGGTCGTCCGTCCGCTCCGGGAAGCGGAGGAAGAGGCCCGAGTTGGCCGAGTCGTTCGCGACCTTCCAGTCCAGTTCGAGGACGTAATCGCGGAAGGATTGCTCGCTGTAGTAGAAAAGACCCATGCCGCCCTCGCTTTGCATGGTGCCGTCGTCTTGCAGCGTGAACTGACCGGGGCCGGCCTGCGTCCAGCCGTCGAGGCTGGTGCCGTCGAACAGGGTGATCCATTCACCCGACGAGGCGCCCGGTGAGGCGGATTGCGTGGCGTCCTGGGTGCTGGCACAGCCCGCCACGACGAGGAAGAGCGCGGTGGTGAAGATGAGCGAGAGGAAGGAGCGGCAGGCCAACATGGGATGTAGCGTTGTAGGAGCGAAGGGGAGCGGGCAGGCGGCGTTTACTGACTGGTGAGGCCGGCAGCTTGGGCTTCTTGTAGGGCAAGGCGGAGGCCGCCTTCCATCATGATGGGTTCGACGCGGCCGTTGTCGTTGGCATCCACGCCGTCCAGCACTTTTTCGAGCAGCTGCGTCATGCCCGCGGCATGTTCGCGCGCCATCGCTACGTCGCCCTCATAATCGGTCTTGAGGATGTTAACGGCTTGCGCGTAGGCTTCCTGCAGCCAGCCCGTGTCGGCCGAGGACTGCCAGAAGGCCATCGGCGCATCCCACTGATACGTCAGGTCGATGCGCGGCTGCAGCTCGCCTTTTGTGATGCCGTTATCCAGGCGCATCCAGCCGATCGCGTTGTTGAGCGAGGCCACGACGGGCATGTGCGAGTAGCGCGCACCCGGCGTCTCCGGACCCGCGCTGTCGGGCGCGACAGCAAACTGGTGACGCACGTAGCGCCCCCGTCCCAACAGGCCGAGCTGCTCGGGGTCGTCAATCTTCGGGCCGGCGGTGCCCAGCCGGGCGGTGAAGGCCGAGTCGAAGGCGGCCGGCGAGGTCTGCCACCGCTCCGCCCAGCCGTGCTGGGCGGAAGCGCCCCGGGCGCCGTCGGCGGCTAACCCTGAGGAGAGGCCCCACACGGCTTCGAAGACGGCGTCGGCGCCGGCCTTCACGTCCTGCACAGACGGGGCCTGCTCGGCCGTGCGACTGGCATCGAGCGCTTCCTCCGTTCGATCGACCAGCTCTTGCAGATGAGGGCCGACGGCGGGCGCAGCGGGTTGGGCGATCACTACGTGCGGAGCGGCGCACAGCAGCACCGTGGTGAAAACAGCGAGTGCGGGAGCAAAGAGGCGTCGAAGCAGAATCCGCATGGAAACGAAAGCAGTGAGATGAAGGCGGAAGTCAAAACGTGTGGCGCCCATCATGCGCAGCCTAACGCGGAAGAAAAAAGCGCCTCATGCGCCACGGCGTAGCGATCTATAACATAGCGCGTTGCATCTACGTTACAGGGCAGTGAAGAGTTGCACGTAAGCGCTTCCTTTTCGGGGTGGCCGTCGGGCGTGCCAAGGCCGAGGGGACATGCGTGAACCTCGTCTTGTGCCAAGCGTTTGGACCATGCTGTACATCTTACGAACCAACTTCTTTCTTATGCTCGCCCCGGATAAACTGAAAGAGATCAAGCGCCGCTTCGAGGAGATTGAGCAGGAGATGGCCGATCCGGAGGTGGCTACCGACGCGCAGCGCATGCAGGAACTGAGCCGCGAGCACGGCGAGCTCCGCGAGGTGGTTGACGTCATCGAGCGGTACGAGCGCATGCTGTCCGAGCGCGACGACTTGAAGGAGATGGCTGAGGACGAAGAAGGCGAGCTCGCTGAGATGGCTCAGGCCGAACTCGACGAGCTACAGGCGAAGCTCCCGGTGATCGAGGAAGAGCTCAAGATGCAGCTCATCCCGAAGGACCCGGAGGACGTAAAGAATGCCATCGTGGAGATTCGTGCCGGCACGGGCGGCGACGAGGCCGCGCTCTTCGCCGGCGACCTCTTTCGGATGTACACGCGCTACGCGGAGAGCCGGGGCTGGTCGTATGAGGTGATGGACAGCTCGCCGGGCTCACAGGGCGGGTTCAAAGAGATCACGCTTAGCATCCAGGGCAAAGGCGTGTTCGGCACGCTCAAGTACGAGAGCGGCGTGCACCGCGTGCAGCGCGTGCCGGAAACCGAGTCGAGCGGGCGCATCCACACCTCCGCTGCGTCGGTGGCCGTGCTGCCCGAGGCCGAGGAGGTCGACATCGACATTAACCCGAGCGAACTCAAGATCGACACGTTCCGGGCGAGCGGCCCGGGCGGGCAGTCGGTCAACACGACGGACTCGGCCATCCGCATCACCCACATGCCGACGCAGCTTGTGGTGACGTGCCAAGACGAGAAGAGCCAGCACAAGAACCGCGATAAGGCCATGCGCGTGCTCCGCTCCCGTCTCTACGAAAAGAAGCTGGAGGAGCAGCGCCAAGAGCGCGACGAGGCGCGGCGCTCCATGGTCGGCAGCGGCGACCGCTCGGCCAAGATTCGCACGTACAACTTCCCGCAGGACCGCGTCACCGACCACCGGCTGACGGGGGGCGACAAGAACCACTCTTTGCAGACGATCATCGACGGAGACCTCAACCCGATCATCGACGCGCTGAAGGCCGACGAGCACGCCGAGCGCCTCGCCAATCTGTAGGCCTTCACCGACGCCTCCGCACCGACGCCTCCGCCGCTATGGCCATGTTCGACATTCCGGATCTGGGTCCGAATGCTCCCGAGCAGTTCGCCGACGAACTGGCCGATCTCGACCCGGACTTGCTTGCTGAGCGCGGCCGAGCGGTACGCCTTCTTGATGGGATGGATACCACCGACGTGACGCCGCCGCGCCTGGCCTGGCTCATCCTGTGGAGTCAGATCTTCGCGGCCATCCGCGGCGTGCAGGCCGCGGTCGTCTTCCGCTCGCGGCTCCTGATGGAGTCGACGTGGCGGTTCACGTTCGAGACGTTCCTCCACCTGCAGGCCATCCTGGAGCCCGTGCTCGACCGCCGCGATGGCGCCCCCGATGCATCGGCCTCAGACGCGCTGGCGCCAGACGCCAACGCCCGCGAAGCCGAGCGGCGGCTGACGGCGTTCACGGCGTGGTGCTTGTGGAACGATGACAACCACATCGGCTGGATGGTCGATCCGCGCACCGTACAGTCGCTCAACGAACTCGTCGAGCGGAATGACCTGGAGGCGGACCTATCGGCTCTGCGCTCGCAGCGGCAGGAAATCTGGGACTTGATGGACACCGAGGCGCTCGACCCGTGGGTCCGCAAGATGGACCGCCGCCGCGACGGGCCCGACGAGCGGCACGTCTTCTCGTTCTACGAACTGCTCGGGCTGGAGACGACCTCCGTTACCCAGCGGCTCATGACGCTCAACAGCGGCGCCAGCATCGGCGTGTACTCCCGCGCGTCGGTCATCTTACACGGGTCGTCGGCGAATCACTTTCTCGCGGTGAAGGAGGGTAAGGTGACGCCGCGCCTGCCGCAGGGGGCCACCATCGAGAGCGCGAGCAAGCCGTACATCACCGTCAGCCTGGAGCTGCTCCAGCAGATCCGATCGCTTCTGTGGCCGAATGCCGGCTCGGAGTAACCGGCTGCGGTGGCTCAATTTGCAGGCATTTCAAACAGGGCGCGCGACCTCCGCACGGTCCGACGGTTATAATGGTCTTCCAAGAAGCATCCCTGCTCCGGCTCATCGGGGCATGATTCTTCCATCATTCCATAGGGACCAAACCTCATATGGCCTTACCGAAACACCAATACGAGCTCACCTACGTCATCAGTGGGGTGCTCAAGAGCAACGACATCGAAGACCTAGTCAAGCGGGTCAACAGCTTCGTCGAGGACAACGACGGCGAGATCATCGAAGTCGACGAGTGGGGCTCTCAGCGCCTCGCGTACGAGATCGACAAGAAGCGCAGCGGGCACTACGTCAACATGTACTTCCGGGCGCCGGGCGCCATGATCGCTAAGCTGGAGCGGGCCCTGGAGATTGAGGACAACATTCTCCGCTATCTCACGCTCCGCATGGACGCCAAGATGATCCGCCATTACGAGCGCCAGCAACGTAAGCCCGACGAGGCCACCGAGGCGGCCGACGAGTAACGGTGGCACATCCGCTCCCCCTTTACCAACGACCCAACCTGTTTACTGACCCATGGCGAACCAAAACGATGTCGACTACGAGCACCTTGAGTACGTCGACTACAAAGATACCGAGTTTCTGCAGCAGTTCATCAACAACCAGGGCAAGATCCTGCCCCGCCGCGTGACCGACGTGCCGGCGGGCGTACAGCGTCAGATCACCCGAGCCGTTAAGCGCGCTCGGCACCTCGCCCTGCTGCCCTTCGTGGAAGACAACGTCCGCTAGCGGCGCCGGCTACGACGGCACGTGATGACTCGAACGACACTCTGATTCTGCAACGAGACCTATGCAAGTTATTCTGTTGAAAGACGTAGAGCACCTGGGCACCGAGGGCGAGATCCACGAGGTGGCCGATGGCTACGGGCGCAACTACCTGATCCCGCAGGGCATGGCCCGGATGGCCACCGAAGGCGCTATTAAGCAGGTGCGTGAAGAAGAGCGCCAGGCCCGCCGCAAGAAGATGCAGCAGCGCGAAGACGCCCAGCAGGTGGCCGACGAACTCGCCGATATGGAACTGCTGTTCACCGCGAAGGTGGGCGAGGAGAACCGTATCTTCGGCACGGTGACTACGCAGCAAATCGCCGTCGAGCTCGACAAGCGCGGCTTCGACATCGACCGCAGAAACATCGAACTGGAGGAGGACATTCGTCGCGTAGGACTGTACACGGCCAAGGTGCAGGTGCACCCCGACGTAGAGCAGCACGTCAAGATCCGCGTGATGCCGGAGTCCGGCTGACGCCGTGGGCCTGCGATTTATCGGCGAAAGCACCCTATCGCTGACCCGACTTGGCAACTACCCGACCCCGATGCCCGTTCTTCCTTGCGATGAACGGGCATCGTGTGCATTATCCGATGACCACGTAACGCCCCCATCCCTCACCTATCACACACAGCGGAGTGGAGTTTGCACGAAGAGAGGTTGCTATGCGTATCCTTCGCACATTCTTACTGATCGGCACGCTACTCCTGACCGGAGGCACGGCCCCGCTGGCCACGGCGCAGGGATTGCTCGGCGCATCCGAGAACGTGCAGTGGACAACCGATGTGGCCCCCACCACAGTGGCGCCCGGTGATACGGCACACGTCCGCTTCCGCGCCTCCATCAATGGGAACTGGAAGATGTACGCGCTCGATTCGCCGCCGCCCAGCCGCGGGGTAAACGTCACATTCGATTCGCTGGCGGCAGGACTCCAACCCAGCGCGGTCCGGCAGCAGACGCCGCAGCGCGGGTACGACCCGAACTTCGACAAGGATGTCACCTACTTTGCCGGCGAGGCCGTGCTTGAGGCCGACATTGCCGTGGAGGCCTCTGCGGCGCCTGGCACGTACGATGTGGTGGGCACAATCACCTACATGATCTGTAATGATCAGATGTGCCTGCCACCCACCGACCAGGCCTTCACGCAGCCGCTACAGGTGGCCGCGGGCGCTACGTCCTCTGCCGCACCGCTCATCGATGCAACCAGCGAGCCGGCATCCCAGAGCGACGCCTCGGTAGCGAGCGCGACAGGGGACTTAGACGACGCGCGACAAGGCGGCCTGTGGGGCTTTCTGCTGCTGGCTGTGGGCGCTGGCGCGGCGGCGCTCCTGACGCCGTGCGTTTTCCCCATGATACCCCTGACCGTCTCGTACTTCACGAAGCATACCGGCAATCGGGGCGAGGCGGTGCGGATGGCGAGTGTCTACGGCGTGTCGATCATCGTCATCTTCACCGGGCTGGGCGCGCTCATGGCCGCGCTGATCGGCGCATCGGGTGCGCAGTCGATCGCGGCGAATCCGTGGGTGAACCTCTTCATCGGCGGCGTCTTCATCGTGTTCGCGCTGTCGCTGCTGGGGCTGTTCGAACTGCGGCTGCCGAGCGGGCTGCTCAACTACGTCAACCAACAGGGCAACGAGCGCGCCGGCTACGTGGGCGTGCTGTTCATGGGCCTGACGCTCACACTGGTGTCGTTCTCCTGCACGGCGCCCTTCGTGGGCGGACTGCTGGCGGCCACCACGGGCGGCGAGTGGACGTACCCCATCGTGGGAATGATGGCGTTTAGCGCCACGTTTGCGCTGCCGTTCGTAGGGTTCGCGCTCTTCCCGAACCGGCTGGAGGCCCTGCCCACGTCGGGCAGCTGGATGAACGTCGTGAAGGTCGTGCTCGGCTTTGTGGAGCTGGCCGCCGCGCTCAAGTTCCTCTCGAACGCCGACCTAATCTGGGGCTGGAACGTGCTGTCGCGCCCGCTGGCCATCGCCATCACCGTAACGCTCTTTGCGCTCTGTGGGCTGTATCTGCTGGGCAAGCTGCGCCTCAAGCATGAGCCGCCGACCGCGCAGATCGGCAGCCTGCGCCTGCTGTCCGCCGCTGCCTTCCTGGGGTTGGCGCTGTACATGCTGCCGGGGCTCTTTGGCGCGCAGCTCGGCGCCATCGACGCGTATCTGCCGCCGCGCCAGGTTAATGATCCAAACCTGATGGCGACGACCGCGGGGTCGAGCAACCCCTCGGCGAATGACGAGCTCAACTGGTTCGTGGACGATCGGGCGGCTGCCTTCGAGGACGCACGCGCCCAGGACAAGCCCGTGTTTGTTGACTTCACCGGCTACACCTGTACCAACTGCCGTGACATGGAGGCCAACGTGTTCACCGAGCCGGCGATCGCGCGCCGCTTCGAGCAGGACTTCGTGCTGCTGCGCCTCTACACGGACGCTCCACCGAAGGGCCCCGAGTACCAGCGCTACCAGCTCCGCCTCACCGGCACCACGGCGCTACCGACGTACGTCGTGCTCGACCCGCAGAACGAGACGCCCATTGACCGGGTGAGTGGGACGCTGTCCGCCGAAGCCTTCGGCGCGTTCCTGGATCGAGGCGCGACCGCCTTTGGCAACCAGCAACTCGCCGTGCGGTAGCAAGCCGATGTAGCGCGTTCCAACGCCTAACGCCCAAACGCACAAGTCCGCAGCCTCGCTATGGCCGAGCCGCTTCACGAGCAATCATTCACCGTCTCCAATGCCCACGGCGATGTCGTCTACGGCGACGTCCGGTACCGAAGCGATGGGCAGGCCAAGCCGGTCGTTATCTTCTGCCATGGCTTCAAAGGATTTAAAGACTGGGGGCCATTCCCCGCGTGGGGCCGTCGCCTCGCCGCGTCGGGCTTCGTATCGGTGCTGTTCAACTTCTCCCACAACGGCGTCGCTCCCGAGCAGCCGAAAGCGTTCACCGAGCTCGACAAGTTTGCGGACAATACGTTCACCCGCGAGCTGGACGATCTCAACGCTGTGCTCGACGCAGTAACCGACAACCAGCTCGCCAATGTCCCAATCGATGCCAACCGGGTAGGGCTCATGGGGCATTCACGAGGCGGCGGGACGGCGATCTTGCAGGCCGCGCGCGACCGGCGGATTCAGGCGCTGGTTACCTGGAGCGCGGTGGCGGGCTTCATCGAACGGTTCTCCCCAACGCAGGTTGAGGACTGGACAACGCAGGGCTATACGGAGGTCGTCAACAGCCGAACGGGGCAGCGGATGCGGCTTAACCGCGTGCTGTACGACGACGCCCGCGCTCACCGCGACGAGCTCGACATCACGGCGGCGGCGGCGACCATCGATGTGCCGTGGCTCCTCGTGCATGCCCGCGACGACGAGGCCGTGCCGTTCGCGGAGGCGGAGCAGCTGCTGGATGCCAGCGAGGGCGCTGAACTGGTTGAGGCCAACGGCGGTCACACCTTTGGCGGAGCGCATCCGTTCGAGGGCGAGGTGCCGGACTCACTCAACGCCGTGTGGGAGCGAACGGTCTACTTCTTCGAGACGCACCTCGTGAAGCAGGCAGCGGCGTAGTGAGGAGGCAGCACCCGCCATCGCCCCGCTCGTTGTTGCAATTGACCGGAAAGGTCTGTAGCCTACCGGGTAGAAGCTAGGGGTGTCCCGCGGCGGCGGGGCTGAGAGCAGACCCTCGGAACCTGAACCGGCTCATACCGGCGCAGGGAAGCGATCGTCCCCGTGTGTGCCGCTGAGGCACGACCGGCGCCACCAAGCAGGCGCCTCTGGCTTCGCTCGGATACCTTCCATCCATTCCCCGATGCGAACCATGGCCACTACAACCCTTAATCTCACAGCCCCCCTCGACACCCGCACCTTCGACGTGCCGCCGTTTGCAGCGGCGTGCGTTGAGGCAGCCGGCGCCGTGTGGGGGGCCTCCTTCGATCATCCGTTCGTGCATGCCTTAGCCGATGGCTCGCTCGACGCTGAGCGCTTCCGGTTCTACCAGATGCAGGACGCACGCTACCTGGAGGCCTTTGCCGATGCCAGCTCCCTCATCGCGACCCGCTGCCCCGACCCCGACGACAAGCTCTGGTTCATCGATGCGGCGCGGCTGGCTCTCGTCGTGGAAGGCGAATTGCACGCCGGTTACGGCGACCAGCTGGGATACGACGCCGACGACATTCGTGCGCTGACGCTAACGCCCAACAACCGGGCGTATCAGAATCACATGATCAGCACGGCCGAGCGAGGGACGCTCGTCGAGGCAACAGCCGCCCTCACCCCATGCCCGTGGCTGTATGTGGAGCTGGGCCAGCGCCTCGAACGCGCAATGGGCGATATCCCTGGTGAGCACCCCTATGCCGACTGGCTCGCCACGTACCGCGACCCAGAGTTCAACGAGTACATGGACAACCTCCTCGAACGGCTCCAGCGCTTTGCTGATGCCACCGATGATGATACCCGGGAGCGGGCGCGCGACGCGTTTGTCGTTAGCTTGCGCTACGAATGGATGTTCTGGGAGCAAGCCTGGACGCAGCAGGCATGGCCCGTGTGAGGCCCCGAGGAGGCCCGGTGCACCGTGATGTGCACAACCACCTCGATCTCCCCCTTCGCAGTAGGGCATGATGGGACATATTGAGAGCATGCGGCAAAGGAATCGCACGGCACCGTCTACTCGCTGAGTCGTCTCACTGTGTGTTTCCGCCGGTCACACTTCGCTTGCTGTTCTCCGATCCGTCCCTTCAGGCTATGTACATCGACGGTCATCTCGACCTGGCCACCAATGTCACGATCCACAAGCGCGACCTGACGCGCGACGTGCTGGAGCAGCGCCGCCAAGATCAGTGGGAGGACAAAGAGCTGCTCGTGACCTTGCCGGAGCTGCGCCGCGGCGGGGTCGGCATCGTGTTCGGGACGATCTTCACGCTCTCGCTGGATACGGTTCAGTCGGGCCATAGACCGCTCGCTCAGTGGCAGCGTGCCATTTGTTACAGCACGCCGGACGAAGCGCATCGGCTGGGCGTCGAGCAAGTTGAGGTGTATGAGCAGTGGGAGGAAGAGGGGCAGATTCGCATTCTGCGTTCGCAGGACGACCTTTCAGCGCACGTCAATGCCTGGACGGCGGGCGACCGGACCGTCGGCCTCGTGCTGCTCATGGAAGGTGCCGACCCGATCCGCACGCCCGAGGAGTTGAACTGGTGGTGGGAGCGCGGCCTGCGGATTGTCGGCCCCGCCTGGAAGCGCACGCGCTACGCCGGGGGCACCGACGCGCCCGGACCGCTCACCGACCCGGGCAAGGACCTCGTCCGGGCCATGAAGGCGCGTGGCGTCGTGCTCGACGTCAGTCACCTGGCGGAAGAGAGCTTCTGGGACGCCATGGCGTTGAAGCCGGATCGCGTCATCGCCAGCCATAGCAATGCCCGCGCAATCACGCCCGGCGATCGCCATCTGAGCGACCGTCAGATCCGCGCTCTCGGAGCAAAGAACGGTATCGTCGGTATCGTCCTCGGCGATGTCTTCTTGAAGCCGGATCCGGGCGAGGAGCCGGTTACGCTCGACGACGTGCAACGCCACGCCGAGCACATCGCCGACCTCATTGGCTGGGAGCACGTGGCCATCGGTAGCGACTTCGACGGCGGCTTCGGCCTGCAGGAGACCCCCCGTGCCATCACCCGCGGCGCCGACTTCAAAAAGCTCGGCCGCGTTGCACCCCCCGAAGCCCGGGCAGGCCTGCTCGGCGGCAACTGGCTGCGATTTCTCCGGCGGACTCTGCCGGCGTAACGTTGGATGCGCAGCCGCGTGTCGGCATCTGCACGCACCCACACCTTCACCCATCACGGACCGATCACTATGGGGATGGAACAGCCCATCACGCTCCTCTGCCTGGCCAGTTACGAAAAAGGCAAAGCCTTCATCGAAGAAGCCAAGCAGCAGGGCGCGCGCATCCTCTTCGTCACGCCCGAGACGCTGCGCGACGTGGACTGGCCGCACGACCACATCGACGAGATCTACTATACGCCGAGTGGCAGCAGCCGCGAAGACCTGATCCATGGCGTGAGCTACTTGGCCCGCTCCGAGTCGATCGATCGCATCATCCCGCTCGACGAGTTCGACCTGAATGCGGCGGCGGCCTTGCGCGAGCATCTGCGCATCCCTGGCATGGGGCAGACGACGGTGCGCCACTTTCGCGACAAGCTCGCCATGCGGATGGAGGCGCAGGCGGCGGGCATCCGCGTGCCCGACTTCGTGTCGATCACTAACTACGACGCGATCCGCGCCTTCATGGACCGGTGCGCGCCGCCGTGGATTCTGAAGCCGCGCAGCGAAGCGTCGGCCGTTGGGCTCAAGAAGATCTACGAGGCGGAAACGCTGTGGCGAACGCTCGACGAGCTGGGCGACCGGCAGTCGCACTTCCTGCTGGAAAAGTTCATCCCTGGCAACGTATACCACGTCGATGCGCTCGTGAACGAGCGTGCAGTCCCCTTCGCCGAGGCGCATGGCTATCTGAACCCGCCCTTCGAGGTCATGCATGACGGCGGCATCTTCGCCAGCCGGACGCTCGACCGCGATGCTGACGAGGCCGTCACGTGCCGAGCCATCAACCAGCAACTCATCGAGGCACTCGGCATGGTACGCGGGGCCGTCCACACCGAGTTCATCCGCGGCGCCGACGATAGACAGTTCTACTTTCTGGAGACGGCCGCCCGCGTCGGCGGGGCCAACATCGCCGAGATGGTGGAGGCCGCGACGGGCGTCAACCTGTGGCGCGAGTGGGCGAAGATCGAGCTCGCCGACGCGCGCGACGAAGCATACGACCCGCCGACGCCGGAGCCGAAGTATGCGGGCATCCTCGCCTCGCTGGCCCGGCAGGAGTGGCCCGATCTCTCCGCGTATCAGGACGACGAGATCGTGTGGCGCATGCACAAGAAGCATCACGCCGGACTCATCGTTCGCGCCGACACGGTGGACCGCGTCGAAGCGCTGCTGGGCGAGTACATGCACCGCTTCCGCGAGGACTTCCATGCGTCCATGCCGGCGCCCGATTCGATCGAAAACGAGGCGTGATACATCAGCGTGATGGATTACACGCAGGGCAACAAAAAAGCCCGTACGTCTCGACGTGAAGACGTACGGGCTTGAACGTAGTGGAGATGCCGGGAGTCGAACCCGGGTCCGCATAGCCGCACAATGTGAACCTC
>CAYFQN010000064.1:8912-15123 GCA_964345285.1 uncultured Rhodothermales bacterium | reverse complement strand
TCAACCCGCAAACGTTCAACCCGCAAACGTTCAACCGCTACCCGTCCACGCGGAACGACAGGCCGTCGTAGCCCAGGTTGATGCCGTCAGGCAGTTGAGCGTCGACCTCAGCGTGGAGGGCGTTGTGCGTCATGTGGATGAAGTACGTCTGCCGCGCGCCGATCTGCTGGGCCATCGACACGGCTTCGTCGAAGGAGAAGTGCGTGGGGTGCGACTCGGGGCGGAGCGCGTCGAGCACGAGCACGTCGACGTCATCGAGCTGATCGAGGCTGCTGGTGGGGATGCGGCTTACGTCGGTCAGGTACGCGAAGCGGCCGATCTGGTAGCCGTACACCATCAGGTCGCCGTGGTACAGTTCGAGTGGGGTGATGCGCACCTCGGCGGCCTCGCCGTAGCGGCTGTGGACGCGAAACGGGGTGTCCACCTCGTGCAGCATAACGCGCGGCGCGCCCGGATAGCGGTCCTCGCCGAAGATGTAGTCGTAGTTGCGGCGCAGGATATGGGCCGTCTCCGCGTTGGCGTAGCAGGGGAGCGGCGCGCGATTGCGGAAGAAGAAGGGCCGCAGGTCGTCGAGGCCCACCACGTGATCGAAGTGATAGTGCGTATAGCACACCGCGTCGACGCGCTCTAACCCCTCGCGCAGCGCCTGATGGCGGAAGTCGGGGCCTGTGTCGATGAGCAGGCCGAGGCCCTCCACGTCAACGTAGCACGCACAGCGGGTGCGCGTGTCGCGCGGGTCGTCCGACTGGCACACGGCGCAGTCGCAGCCGATGACGGGCACGCCCGTCGAGGTGCCGGTGCCGAGGAGGGTGACCGTCATCGGTGCACCCGGAGTGTCACTCGGCATACGCAGACTCCTCGGCGCGCTCGGCGGCCGCGTCGTGCTCGGCCCACGTCGCTTCCAGCGCTTCGCGGACGGCGGGCTTCAGGTAAACGGTGTCAATGGGCGTGTTGCGCAACGCTTCAGCGAGCACGGCGAGCTGCGTTTCGGGCAGGTGCCGCGTGTTGAGCATGATGAGCTCGGTGTCGCCCTTCTGGCAGCGGCCGCCGCGGAAGTTGCCCTTCTCGCGCCGCACCGCGAAGCCCAGCTGCTGCGCCGTCTGCTCCAGTTCGTTGATGATCTGCTGTGTATCCATAGCACATCCGAAATGATGAGCACCGCGAATGGTTTCAGCACGGGGGGCGAAGGCTACTCGCCCGATGTCCGGGCCCGGACCGCTCTCCCGCAAATACCAATGAGCACTTCGACGGTATTGTTCGTCTCTCCGCATTCGGTCGAATCACCAAGGGCGCATCATGGACAATAGACGGCTACCCCGTCTTCTCACGGCACTTTTCATTGGTCTAATCTTTGGCTCCGCAGCGCAAGCCGCCACGTTCACCGTGGATGAGAACGGGGATGGCTCTGACGCCAACCCGGGCAGTGGTATCTGGGCCACCGCTGGGGGCGCCTGCACGTTGCGCGCGGCCATCGAGGAAGCCAACGCGTTGGGTGGCAGCGATACTATCGCGTTCGACCTTTCCGGCAGCGGGCCACACACCGTTCAGCCGGGCAGCGCCCTGCCCGCCGTCTCGCCAGGCGTCACTACGTTCGATGGCGCCTCGTAACCTGACTACAGCAGTAGGCCCGTTATCGAGATCGATGGCACCAACGCAGGGGCCGATATGAACGGGTTGGTATTGCAGCGATCCAGTGTCATCCGGGCGCTCGCCATTATCAACTTCGATGGCGATGGGCTCATGTTGGACGGTACGTTTTCGTCCACTATTCAGAATAACTACATCGGCCTTACAGCCGACGGGTCGGCTGGAGGAAACGGCTCGACTGGCATTTACATTACCAACAATTCCGACAGCAACCTCATTGAGGACAACGTCATTTCCGAGAATTCGGGCCGAGGCATCTTCATCGGCATCGGAGATTCGAACGACAACCCCATCACGGGCAACCTGATCGGTACCGATCCGTCCGGCACCACCGCGATGGGCAGCTTCTTCGAGGGTGTGCTGGTCAACGGCATGAGCGGCACCACGGTTGGCGGCACGAGCCCGAGCACCCGCAACGTGATTAGCGGGAACGGAAGCGGGGGCGTCCTCATCATGGGGGGCGCGACCTCCACCACCGTTTCCGGAAACTACATCGGCGTGGCGAGCGATGGGCAGACCGCGTTCGGGAATGGGAGCAACGGCCCCAGCAGCGGCGTCGAGGCGTCCAGCGGGGCGACGGGCACCATCATCGGCGGCACGGCGGCGACCGTGCAGGGCAACCGCATCGGTACGAACGCTGTGGGCGATGCCGTGGTGAGCAACGCGCTGAATGGCATTGAGGTGGTCAGCGGCGCATCCACTACCATGGGTGGCACGACCAGCGGGGCGGGGAACGTCGTCGCGGGGAACGGTGAGTACGAAATCCGCCTCGGTACCGATGGCAACACGCTGCAGGGCAACTACGTCGGCGAAATGCCGGATGGTACGCCGGTTGGAAACACGGGGGTGAGCGTGCGGGTCGCGGGTGCCGGAAACACCATCGGGGGGACCGGGGCCAGCGAGGGCAACACCCTGGCGCATGCGGGGCGGGGCGTCTCCGTTGAGGCCGGGAGTGGGCACACCATCCGCGGCAACCGTATCTACGACCACAGCCAGGCTCCCCATGGCATCGCCTTCGACCGGATCAGCAACAGCTCGACGCCCAACGACGCAGGCGACAGTGATACAGACACCAACCGTCTTCAGAATTTCCCGGAGATCCCAAGCGCGAATTATGACAGTGGGGCCGACGCGGTCACCCTCACGTACCAGGTGCCCCGTGACCCATCCTCAACCGGGTCGGGCGCCTCGAGGTACCCGCTCGCAATTGATTTCTACCGCACAGACGGAAACGGAAGCGGCGCGGCGTACCTCGGTACCGACACATACACCAGTGCCGATTACACCGGCGGTCCCGATAAACAGATCACGTTTACCCCCGCGGCGTCTGTGACGCGTAGTGACCGGGTTGTCGCGACAGCCACGGACGCGAACGGCAACACGAGCGAGTTTACAGCAATCGCCCGGTAGCTGCCCGTCGAACTCACCACGTTCGAGGCACAGGCCGGGGGCGAATCCGTCCAGCCAACCTGGGCAACGGCGAGTGAGACCAACAATGCTGGATTTGCCGTGGAACGTCAGGGCGGCCCAGACGCGTCGTTCAAGCAGGTTGGTTTTGGGAGGGCCACGGGACGACGGCCCGTCCGCAGCGCTATCGGTTTGAGGACGATGCGCTGCCGTACGAGGCGCAGCACATCACGTATTGACTCAAGCAGGTTGACACAGATGGTACGGCGCACCATTCCGAAGAGGTGGAAGTCGATCGGGGAGGATCTAACACCGTGATGCTGCACGGCAACTACCCGAACCCAGCGCATCAGACTGCTACGATTCGGTACGAACTCCCGCAGGCGGGATTGGTCGTCAAGGTGCGGCGGATGATGGTGGCGCACCAAGAGCCGATGGCGCGCGGCTATCCTCAGGCTGCAACGCACCGAAGCCGTGCCTCGGTGGTCGGGGCACGGCTTCGGCGTGTTGATCGAAGGAGGACCGCGTCGTTACGCGGCCGTGGCGCGCTCTTGGTGAAGCGCTTGCCCCGTACGCGGATTCACAAAGCGGTACGATAAGGGCGAGAGCGTATCATCCGGCTCGATGTGCACGCGCACCAAGTGGTTCATGAACCAGCGCGTCGGATGGCTGGGCACCGAGCGGTTCAGGAAAGCCGCTGTGAACGGGTGTACGTGAAGGGTGACGGCCCGCCGATGGCTGCCTTTCGCATGCTCGGCTACCCACTGTTCAAGTGCTTCGACGAACTCAGTAGGCGGATGCGGAGTGCCGCTCTCCGAAGGCTCACGGGTGTCTTCCGAACGGCCGGACGAGCGCGCAGCTTCAGCAGCCTGCTGTTCGGCTGCGTGCTGCTTCTGGGCAGCATCCTCAGCGGCCTGGGTGGCGTCGTCCAACTCGCGCTTCAGGCGCGACACCTCCTGCTTCAGTTTGTTGACCTCGGTGTCCGGGCCGTTGCTGCCGGCTTGGGCTTCGTTCTTCCAGCGCCTCACCTCGCTGCGTAGACGTTTCACCTCTTCCTGTTGCTGCCGAACCCGGTTCGACAGCTCGCGCGTCCGGTCGGAGACCGCGGCCGTGCTGCCGCCCTCGCGCGAGGAGCCGCTGGAAGACGAGAACGTGGTGGTGATACTCGGGCGCAGGCGCTGACGTGTGATCTCGACGAGGCCGAAGTCGCTCATCGGCAAGATCTTCGTCACGGCCCGGTCGTCTTTGAAGCCCTTCTTGAGCTCCTCGTGCACCTTCTGGCGGTTTTTGCTGCCGCGCAGGTCGATGAAGTCGATCACGATGATGCCACCAAGGTCGCGTAGGCGGATCTGGTGCGAGATGACGCGCGCCGCCTCCAGGTTGACCTTCAGCGAGTTCTCTTCCTGCGACATGCCGCGCCCCGACCGGCCCGAGTTGACGTCGACCACGTGCATGGCCTCCGTCTGCTCGATGTAGAGGTACCCCCCCGAGGGCAGCTCGATGCGATCGCGAAACGCCTTGTCGGCGCCCGACTGGATGTTGGCCGTCTTGAACACGGGGTCGGAGCCATCGTGCAGTTCCACGGACGAGGCCATCTTGGGTGCGACGGCCCGGACGTAGCTTTTGACGCTGTGATACAGCGCCTTATTGTCGACCAAGATGCGGTCGTAGTCGCTCGAAAACTGATCCCGGATGATCGATGACGCCATGTCCACGTCTTCGTGGACGAGTGCCGGCGCGCTGACGCCCTGCGCCATGCGGTTCTCCACGCGATGCCACCGCTCTACGAGCAGCTTGAGGTCGGTGTCGAGCGACTTCGCGTCGCGCCCCTCAGCCACCGTGCGGATGATGGCGCCGAAGCCGTCCGGAACGAGGCTTTCGGCCAGGGCTTGCAGGCGGCGGCGCTCCTTCTGGTTTGTGATTTTGCGCGAGACGGCAATGTGCGAGGCCATCGGCATGAGCACGAGGAAGCGACCCGCCATCGTGAGGCTCGTCGTGATCCGGCTGCCTTTGTTCGAGATGGGCTCCTTCGTGATCTGAACGAGCAGCTCCTGCCCGCGCTTCAGCTTCTTCGACGGGTCGCTATTGCTGTCTTCCAGCGCCTCAACATTCATCTTGGCGACCTTGGGTGCATCGTGCTTCAGAAACTCAAGGATAGCGGGGAGATTATCGGACAGGTCGGAGAAGTGAAGAAACGCGTCCTGCTCCTGGCCGATGTCGACGAAGGCAGCCTGGATGCTGGGCATCACCTTGCGGATACGGCCCAGGTAGATATTGCCAATGGTGCGCTTGTTCTCAGGGTTTTCGATGTAGAGTTCGGCGAGCTTGCCGTCCTCCACAATAGCGATGCGTGTTTGGTTTTCTTCGGCGTTAACAACGATTTCTTTGGACATAGCAGATAGTCGGTGCCGGCGTCTGCCGTCCACCGGGCGCTTCCGGAGATGCTGCGCGGACGCAACATGTGCGCGGACGCAACATGGCGCGGACACAACGTGGGAGCGGTGAGGCAGAGCCCTCGCGCACTGGGTCAGTGCAGGCAGGGCGGCCGCAGCCGTGCATTACACGGTGCAAGCCGCCGATGCCCGTCGATGAGGCATGCAGCAGACGGGTCAGTGGCACTCGTTGATCGTGAGAAAGAGCATGTGCAAGGGGAGCGGCCATCCCGTTTCGGGCGGCACGCGCAGACGCTGGACGCTGGCCACCACTGAGCATCCATCCCAGCGAGCCACACGAGCCGCGTGCAGCCGGCTCACCGGTGCAGGGAATCCCTGCATCCGGCTGCGCAGGACGGGCGTCGCACCTGATGGGCAACCCACTAATGGAGGCGGTATGCCATTAGGGCAGCGATATACTGCGCGCCACGGCCATCCCTGTTGGATTCTTGTAAAATCGGGATACTGCGTAGCACTTCGTAGTTATCGCCTCGCTGGGCGAAATGATCCCGGACATTCTCAAATCGCTTTGATAGAAATTCTTGCACGGGCTGCCATTTGTTTGCTTTCTTACAATTGCACGAGCTCATTCCCGACGCGTCCACACAGACGCCTGGCGTGGCGAACGGGCCCTCAATCGGCGTGTGATCCACAGCGTCATCCACGGCATCGGCCCCGCAACGTGGGCACCGGCCTCGCAAAGGGGGATGCGCGCACTGCGCCGA
>CAYFQN010000064.1:0-8812 GCA_964345285.1 uncultured Rhodothermales bacterium | reverse complement strand
CGCAACGTGGGCACCGGCCTCGCAAAGGGGGATGCGCGCACTGCGCCGATGCGCGGGACGACGAGGCTGGGCACACAGCGAAAACAAGCGGCGCACTGATCCCATACAGGTCGATGCAAGGAGCGCGAATAATCTCACGCACGAGGTTGTCCATTGCATCCTGCTGATCGGGGGCGTTGCTGCGGCGCTCGTGGCGGCTAATCGCCCGGTGCTGCGCATCATCGTTGGTTGACCACATTGTTTGACCACATTGTTTGACCATTCAGATAGGAAGTCTCTCATGGTAGATCAAGTGAAGACGTCGGATCAACAATCGAAAGATGGGACGGTTAGAGCGCCCGGACTGAAAGGCGTTGTCGCGCTGGAGTCGGAGTTGTCATTCATCGACGGTGAGACGGGGGAGCTCGTCTACCGCGGCTACGACATCCGGGACCTAGCCAAGAACGCGTCGTTCGAAGAGGTCGTGTACCTGATGTGGAACGGCGAGCTGCCGACGCCGAGCCAACTCGACGGCCTGCACAAGAAGCTGCAGGCCGCCCGCGCCATACCCGACGAAGTGATCGACTTCCTGCGGCAGGTGCCCGAAGGAGCGCATCCCATGGCTGTGCTCCGCACGGCCGTGTCAGCCCTTGCCCACTTCGACGAGGACACGGAAGACACGTCTCCCGAAGCCAACAAGCGGAAGGCCATCCGTCTGCTCGCCCGGATGCCGGCGTGTATCGCGGCCTTTGCGCGGCTCCGCCGTGGCAAAGAACCCATTGCCCCGCTCGACCATGGCTCCACGGCGCACAACTTCCTCTACATGCTCAACGGCGAGGAGCCCGGCGAAGCCGCTGAGGAAACGTTCGACGTGTGCCTCGTCCTGCATGCCGACCATGGGCTGAACGCCTCCACCTTTACCGCCCGTGTCATCGGCTCGACGCTGTCCGACATGTACTCGGCGTTAACCGGTGCGATTGGCGCCCTGAAGGGGCCGCTGCACGGCGGCGCCAATGTAGAGGCCATGAAAATGCTGAAGGACGTCCACGAGGCCGATCGCGATCCGGTGCAGTACGTGAAGGACCGGCTGGCCGAGGGCGAGCGCGTTATGGGTTTTGGGCACCGCGTGTACCGCACCATGGACCCGCGCGCGTTCATCCTGAAAGGTATGGTGGAAGCGCTCAGCGAGGAGCGGGACGCCCGGCACTGGTACGAATACCAGATGCAGATCCTGGAGACGATGAAGTCCGAGAAGAACATCGACCCGAACGTCGATTTCTTCAGCGCCTCGATCTACTACATGCTGGGCATCGACATTGACCTGTTCACCACGATCTTTGCGCTTAGCCGCACAACAGGTTGGACGGCACACCTCTTGGAGCAATGGTCTGATAACAGCCTGATTCGCCCACGTGCCGAGTACGTCGGCCCGAAGGGCAAGACGGTCACGCCTATTGCCGAGCGGTCCTAGCTCGGATCGCTTTTTGCCGCATCATTGTGTCGCATGTTGCAGTTTCTTCAACTTTCAGGCCAAATTGAAACTTTCGGCTGAAGCGCAACATATGAACATCACGTTACACGGAGCTGCGATCCGTGCGGCTTCACCTTAAATCTCACGCACCATGGCTGTTGATACCCTAGAGCGCCCCGAGGCAACGTCGCTTGATAACGACGGCGTACAAACTGATTCGAGCCGATTCCAGCGGTATCGAATCCGCACCGGCATGTTCGCCTGGATGGCACACCGCTTGAGTGGTCTGGCGCTGGTCGGGTACCTCGTCGTCCACATCTGGGGGCTGAGGGCGCTGACGAGCCCTGAGGCCTTCAACGCGCTGATTGCGAAGTACCACGCGCCCATCTACAAGGTGGGCGAATTCCTGCTGCTCGTGGCCGTGGCCTACCACGCCATGAATGGCCTGCGCATTGTGTTGATCGACTTCCTCGGCTGGAGCCCGAACCAGAAAAAGCTCTTCTGGACGCTGGGCGCTGTCACGGCGGTTATCATTGCCGTGGGCGGCTACCCCTCGATCTACGCACTGGTGGATCACTACTTCCTCTCATGACGAAGCCGACCGCTACATCCGGCGGGTTTTGTCAATCTGCTCTCGTCATCCTGTACTATCTGACGCGCCATGGCCAACAAGTCGAAAGCTATCAACTGGTTTCTGCACCGCATCACGGGGACGTTTCTCGTCTTCCTGCTCATCACCCACTTTTGGGTGCAGCACTACGATTCGCAGGTAGCCTCCATTAGCAAGACCGTAGTGACCCAGGAGCAGACGACCCCCGAATACTCGAATGAGGCGCAAGAGGCCGTGGAAGCCCGGTTTGCACCTGGTGAAGTGGACGGGTATTACAACGAGGATGGCTCGGTCACGCCGTACGGCGTTGTGATGCTCCGCCTGGCCGATCCGGTATACGCGGTCCTCTGGAAAGGCTTCAACATCCTCTTCCTCATCGTGGCGCTGCATCACGGGTTCTACGGACTCAACAATGTGCTGACGGACTACATCCGAAACGACATGGGGCAGATTGTAGCCAAGACGCTGTCGTGGTCGTTAGCGCTCGTGCTGCTTGTGATTGGGATGTATTCCGTTATCACGGCAGGGTGGTGACGCAGCGCAGCCCGACTTTTGCACTTTCTTTGATTCCATCGATCGAACACACGCTATGACTTTCAATCACGACGTAATCGTCGTCGGGGCAGGCGGTGCTGGCCTCATGTCGGCGCTGTATGCCAAAGAGGGCGGCGCCGACGTGGGTGTCGTCTCGAAGCTGCACCCGCTCCGCTCCCACACCGGCGCAGCGCAGGGCGGGATCAGCGCGGCGCTCGGCAACGAGGAGGAGGACCACTGGCTGTGGCACGCCTTCGACACGGTGAAGGGGAGCGACTACCTGGGCGATCAGGACGCCATCACGACCATGTGCCAGGATGCGCCGCGCACCATCGTGGAGCTGGAGCAGTATGGCGTGCCCTTCAGCCGCAACGACAAGGGCAAGATCTCGCAGCGCCGCTTTGGCGGGCACACGCGCAACTACGGGGAGGCGCCCGTCCG
Source organism: uncultured Rhodothermales bacterium (assembly GCA_964345285.1). Classification (GTDB taxonomy): domain Bacteria; phylum Bacteroidota; class Rhodothermia; order Rhodothermales; family Salinibacteraceae; genus JAAAPH01. The sequence goes on along the minus strand of CAYFQN010000064.1, from coordinate 5,777 downwards.
CCGCGCCTGCCACGCCGCCGACCGCACAGGCCACACCATCCTGCACACCTTGTACGACCAGTGCACGAAGCAAGGCGTGCGCTTCTATGATGAATTTCAGGTCCTCGACCTCATTATGACGCCGGACGGCGAAGAGTGCTGTGGCGTCGTCGCCTACGAAATCCTGACGGGCGAAATCCACACGTTCCACGCGAACATCGTCTGCTTCGCTACCGGCGGATACGGGCGCGCCTTCAAGACAACGTCGAACGCCCACGCCAGCACGGGCGATGGCATGTCGATCATGCTGCGCAATGGCATCCCGCTGGAGGACATGGAGTTCGTCCAGTTCCACCCGACGGGCCTCTACCGCCTCGGCATTCTGATTACCGAGGGCGCGCGCGGTGAGGGCGGCATCCTCCGCAACTCCGAGGGCGAGCGCTTCATGGAGCGCTACGCCCCGACGGTGAAAGACCTCGCGCCACGCGATATGGTCTCGCAGTGCATCTACAAAGAGATCCGCGAGGGCCGGGGCATCAACGGCAAAGACTACGTGCACCTCGACCTCACCCACGTCGGCGACCAGGTGCTCGACCGGAAGCTACCCGAGATTTCCGAGTTCTCCCGCACGTACATGGGCATCAACCCAAAGGAACAACCCATCCCCGTCGTGCCCACGTGCCACTACGCCATGGGCGGTATCCCGACGGACGACGACGGCCGCGTCGAGCGGGCTGGACGCGGGTCTACCATCCCAGGCCTCTACGCCGCGGGCGAATGCGCCTGCGTCTCGATTCACGGCGCCAACCGCCTCGGCACCAACGCGCTGCTCGAACTCGTCGTGTTCGGCCGCCGCGCCGGCATAGCGATGGCCGACGAGATCCGCAGTGGCAAGAAGCGCGCGCCGCTCCCCGACAACCCGGAGAAGACGACGCGCGACCTGCTCGACGACCTGATGTCGAACACGCGCGACGAGGGCGAGCCGACCGTCAACGTGCGCTCCGACCTGCAGGCCTCGATGATGGACAACGTGTCCGTCTTCCGCAACGAGGAGACGCTGGAGACGGCCCTCGATGACATCGAGGGCTTCCGCGAGCGCGCCAAAAACGTCGTGGTCGAGGATAAGGGCAAGCGCTTCAACACGGACCTGATGGACGCCGTGGAGATCAACTTCATGGTGGATTACGCCGAGGCCATCGCCGCCTGCGCCGACTACCGCACGGAGAGCCGCGGTGCCCACTCGCGCGAGGATTACCAGCAGCGCAACGACGACGACTGGCTCCGCCACACGCTGTTCTACAGCGACGGCGAAGGCCACTATGAGTTCGATGACAAGGAGGTCGTCCTCACCCGCTTCGAACCGAAAGAACGTAAGTATTAGCGAGTAGCGAGATGGCGAGAGGCGAGTCGTGATTGCGCCGCTCGTTTTCGCTTTCCCTACTCGCTACTCACTATTCACCACGCACTCGATCCATGAACTTAAACGTCGAAATCAAGCGCTACAACCCGGAAGCGGACGACGCACCGCACTGGGAGTCGTACGAGGTACCGGCCGATCCGCTGGACAGCGCACTGAGCCTGCTTCTGCACGTGAAGTGGCACATCGACGGGACGCTGTCGCTGCGCAAGAGCTGCGCGCACGGCATCTGCGGTTCCGACGCCATGCAGATCAACGGCGAAAACAAGCTGGCGTGCTCCGTCCTGGTACAGGACCTCGTCGATAGTGATGGTGACACGGTGCGGTTTGCGCCTCTGCCATCTGCGCCGGTCATCAAAGACCTCGTCATCGACCAGAGCCGCTTCTTTGAAAAGTATCGCTCGGTGAAGCCGTGGCTCATTAACGACGAGCCGGCCCCTGAGCGCGAGCGGCTGCAGAGCCCGGAAGAGCATGAGATGATCGAGGACGCGACCAAGTGCATCATGTGCGGTGCTTGCACGCACGCCTGCCCTTCAACGTGGGCTGACCCCGACTATCTCGGCCCGGCGGCTATGCTGAAGGCCTACCGCTACACGTTCGATTCGCGGGACCGCGGGTCCGACGAACGCCTCGACGTGGTGGACTCCGAAGACGGCCTTTGGAAGTGCTACACCATCTTCAACTGCAACCAGGCGTGCCCGAAGGAAATCGACATCACGCGGTGGCTGTCGGCTCTCAAGCGCAAAGCCGTCACGGGATAGAGCCCCGAACTACACGAGCGTACAAGGCAAACGAGGCAGCCTCCCGAACGGGGAGGCTGCCTCGTCTGTATTGGGGGCGCCCGGACAATGAAGCGTGCGCTTCTCGCACCTTGAGGAGAGGGTTACTCGTCAGCGGTCGAGGGCTGAGCGAGCGCGAGCTCCGGTGAGGTGATGGGCCGCGTGAAGCGCGATCCGTACCGCACCTGAATGGGATTCCCCTTGGCTGCAGCTACTAATTCTTGGTTGCCGCTAAAGCTGATGGGCGGGATGGTGAGCTGCTCGCCAACCTCCAGGTTGCCCGTCGCTTTCCCGTTGGCATTGAGGATGGCCCGCCAGTCTACCCCGTACCGCTGCGCGATACGGCCCACAGTTTCACCGGGCCGGACCTCGTGCGTAAGGGTCTTGGCCTTTTGTCGCTCGGGCAGCGACTCGTAGTTCTGCAGGAACGTCGAGTAGGTACCGTACGGCAAGCGGATGTAGTACGGCTCCTTCGAGGGGGGCAGCCGGTCGCGCCGGAGTTCGGGATTTAGGGCCTGTAGCGAGGCCACATCGACGCCAGCCAGTTTGGCAACGGTAGAGAGGGTGGGCACCCCCTTCACAGGCACATAGTCGAACGTGTAGCGCGGGCCGGGATCCACGCGCTTTATGTCGAACGCGGCCGGGTTGGAGACGATGAGCGCTGCGGCGATGTACGTCGGCACGTAGTTGCGCGTCTCCTCGGGAATATCTTCATAGATATCCCAGAACGTCGGCTCGCGGTCTAGCTCGCGGCGTGCCTTGTGCACCGCCCGGCGGATGACGAGCGGGTTGCAGTTGTATCCGGCCAGGGCCAGCTGCCAATCGCCGAACATTTCGTACAGGTCGCGCAGGTGACGGGCAGCCGCTCGGGTCGACTTCTCTGGGTCGAGTCGTTCATCCACCCAAGGGTTAACGCTCAGCCCGTAGTGCCGTCCGGTGGAAGATACGAATTGCCACAGGCCGGCGGCGCGGGCTCGGCTGTGGGCATGCGGATTGAGACCACTCTCCACTAAGGCAAGGTACTTAAGTTCGTCCGGGAGGCCCTCCTCGGCGAAGACGTGCTCGATCATTGGAAAGTACGTCGCGCTGCGCCGCAGCCACGGATACAAGTGGCGGTGCGGATGCTCTAGCAAAGTCGCCATGGTGGCCTTCACCTTCTCGTTCACCGTCATCGGTACGGCCGTGTCGGTCGGGCCGAGCTCCTCTGTGTCCACATCCTCCAGCAGGACCGATGTGGTTCCGTCGTTGATGGCGGCGAAAAGGTCACGGCGGATCTCATAGATCTCTCCGCGCGGTAGCTCCAGCGTATCCGGCACGCCATATGTCGCTTCGTATTCGGCCGTGAGCGAATGGTAGAGCGCGCGGAAGCGAGGGCGTTGGGCGATGCCCGGGTGCCGCACCAGCGCGTCGAGCCGCGTCAGCGCGTCGTCCAGCAACTGGTTGGCGTGGGTGTGTTGGCCGCCCGCCTGGGCGTCGATGATATCGGATTGGAGCCGAAAGAGCTGGCTCATCCGGCGAAGCGACTCGGACTCGGACAGCGAGTCGGTTTCGGGAGCCGGCGGATTGGCGTGAAGGACGGGCCGGATCGTTCCCCCGAAGAGTTCGGTGGGCGTAGTATTCGCCTCGTCGGGGCGAAGGGGGGGGCCCTGCAGGAAGGCCGCGAGCACGACGCTAGCCAGGGCACTGCCAAGGAGTAGCTCTCGCTTCATATGCACCTCTCTCCGCGCGCGGAGATCTGTGACCGAGACTACGAATCGGGGCGTATGCATCACAGTGGGCGAAATGCAACGGCCCAGCCCCGTGCTACCTGAGGGCTCTCATACCCATCCTCCGAGCTGGGGTTTCGCCATGTCGTTCCGCTTCATGACATCGTAAAAGGCCCCACGATGCCCCTCGCTGCTCTTGAAATGGTGCCACCCGGTGCTCCGAAAGAGGTTGGAGAGGAAGGCTAGAGTGGAATGTTGCCATGCTTTTTGGGCGGGTTGTTCACCACCTTGTTGCGGAGCATATCGAACCCGCGGATGAGGCGCTTCCGCGTTTCGCTGGGCTTAATTACATCGTCCACATATCCGTACTCGGCCGCGACATATGGGTTGGCGAACTTCGCGCGGTACTGCTCGATGAAGGCGTCTTTCTTCGCTTCGGGATCGTCGGCCTGCTGGATCTGCCGGCGGTAGATAATCTCCACGGCGCCCTTCGGTCCCATTACCGCGATCTCGGCGGTGGGCCACGCGAAGTTGAGGTCGCCGCCGATGTGCTTCGAGTTCATCACGTCGTACGCCCCGCCGTAGGCCTTGCGCGTGATGACGGTGACTTTAGGCACGGTGGCTTCGCAGAGCGCATAGAGCAGCTTCGCGCCGTGCTTGATGATGCCGCTCCACTCCTGGTCGGTGCCGGGGAGGAAGCCAGGCACGTCCTCAAAGACGAGCAGCGGGATGTTGAACGCGTCGCAAAAGCGGACGAAGCGTGCCCCCTTGATGGACGCGTCGATGTCGAGCACGCCCGCCAGCACGGCCGGCTGGTTGGCCACAACGCCCACCGGGTGCCCATCAAGCCGAGTGAAGCCGACGATCAGGTTCTGCGCGTAATCAGCGTGGATCTCGAAGAAGTCGCCATCGTCCGAAATGCGCCGGATGACCTCGCCCATGTCGTACGGCTTGTTGGGGGCGGGGGGTACGAGCGTGTTGAGCTCCTCGGGGTCGAACGAGCTGGTGCGGTTGTCGCTGGCGCGCGGCGGCTGCTCCTCGCAGTTGGCCGGCAAGTAGCCCACCAGCTCGCGGAGGCGCAGCAGGCAGTCGACGTCGTTCGCGCAGGTGACGTGCGCCACGCCGCTCTTCGAAGCGTGCGTGGAGGCGCCCCCTAGCTCTTCGCTCGTTACGTCTTCTTGTGTCACCGTTTTGACGACGTTCGGGCCCGTCACGAACATGTAGCTTGTGCCCTCCACCATCAGCGTGAAATCGGTAATGGCGGGGCTGTAGACGGCGCCCCCCGCACAGGGGCCCATCACGGCCGAGATCTGCGGCACCACGCCCGACGCATCCGTGTTCAGCTTGAAGATATCCGCGTAGCCGCCGAGCGAGACGACGCCTTCCTGGATGCGCGCGCCCCCCGAGTCGTTCAGGCCGATGACGGGCGCCCCGTTCTGCATGGCCAGCTCCATGATCTGCACGATCTTGTCGGCGTGCGCCCGGCCCAGCGAGCCGCCAAACACGGTAAAGTCCTGGCTGAAGACGTACACGAGCCGCCCGTTGATGGTGCCGTAGCCCGTTACCACGCCGTCGCCGTATGGGCGGTTGTCGCTGAGGCCGAAGTCGGAGACCTGGTGGCGAACGAACGTGCCGAGTTCTTCGAACGAGCCATCGTCGAGGAGCACGTCGAGGCGCTCACGAGCGGTTAATTTGTCTTTTTCGTGCTGCCGTTCGATGCGGGCTTGCCCGCCGCCCAAGGCAGCCTCTTCGCGTCGCTGATCGAGATCATCGAAGAGGTCTTGCTGCTGAGGCATAGCCTGGCCGTTCTCGTTGCTCATGGAGGGGGCAGTCGGTGGAGAGGAAAGCGCGTACCAAAACTAGCCCCCAGCAACGGGTTCGTCAACGGGCATCGTC
>CAYFQN010000063.1:0-15269 GCA_964345285.1 uncultured Rhodothermales bacterium | reverse complement strand
GGTTGTGGGTTGAAGGTTGTGGGTTGAAGGTTGTGGGTTGAAGGTTGGGACGTTGAAGGTTGGAAGGGTTGTCGTCGGGTGGGGGCGTGCGCTTCGCGCGTACAAGCTCCCACTCCCCAATGCTCATCCGCCCTCCGCGATGGATTGGGCGGCGAGGCGGCCGGTGAGGATACAGCCCCCGAGAAAGGTGCCTTCGAGCGAGCGGAGGCCGTGAATGCCCCCGCCTCCGAAGCCGGCGGCTTCACCAATCGCGTACAAGCCTGGAATGCGATCGTGCGGCCCAGTCGGGGTTGGTGGGGTAAGCACGCGGCCCTCGAGGTCGGTTTGAATCCCACCGAGTGTCTTGCGCGAGAGGATGAACGCGCGGATGGCGATGAGCGGCCCGGCCGATCGATCAAGGATCGGCTGGAACTTGCAGGTGCGCACCCGATCGCCGCGGTACTGCCGTAGGTGCGCGATGCGGCGGAGCTGTTCGTCGTTGTAAAACGTCGAGTCCCGGTTGATCTGCTGGTCGTAACGGGTTATCGCATCGCGGAGCACAGCGCCGTCCACATCCTCCGCCCCTGTGAGCGCGTTCATCTTGTCGACAAGGGCATCGAGGGTATCGGCTGCGATGATGTCTGGGCAGGTGTCGACGAGCGTTCGGACCATATCGTCGCTACCTAGCAGCAGGCGTTTCAGGAACGCAATCGGCTTGCGGTTGCGGATGGCGGCATTGAATTCGGAGCCGGAGATGGCCAGCTCTTTCTTTGCGATGGCCCAGTTAAGCACCTGCCACGAGTAGGCCTTTTCTTGCCGGCAAATCTGTTCAACGAGAAAGCGGGTGTCGTAACCCGTGACGAGCGGCATCGGCCCGATCCGCTCGCCTCGGTAGTTGACCCACAGGGCGGACTTGGGCGGCACGACGCTGAGTGCCTCGTACGGCCGGCCCTCGGGCGTGGGATGGTGAACACCAGCCGCATACAACCAGTGCTTGTCCATATGGGTCACGTTCCCACCGACGGCTTCGGTGGCATCATGCAGGGTGCCATCGGCAAACCGGTGCGACCCGTTCAGCACGGTCTCGGGCGGTGAGCCCAAGTCCGGATGCCAGTGCTGCTTGAGCCGTTCGATATTGCCGCAGATGCCGCCCGCCGCCACGATGGTTTGCTCAGCCCGGACGGCAAACGCCTCGCCCGTTGACGTCTTGGTCCCACGGACGCCCACAACGCGGCCATTCTGTGTCGTGAGCGCGTCGACGTGATGGCCGAAGCGCAGGTCAAGCCGCCCGGCGTTTGGGTGAGAGCGCAGCCGACCGATCAGCGTTTCTGTCAGCGCTTTTCCCGTGCCCCATACCATGTGGAAGCGCGGGACCGAGTTGCCGGGATGATGCAGCCCGCGTTCTACCCAGTGAACGACAGGGAAAAACTGGACGCCATGATCACGGAGCCAGCGGTATACGGCTGGTGTGCAACGGTGAACATACTGCTCGGCCCAGCGGCGTGGCCAGGTATCATCCGATCCAAACTCGGCAAACGCCGTCCAATCCTGGAGCGCCAACTCGGGCGAATCGTTCGCGCCTACAAACCGCTGTTGGGGCGTGTCAACGAAAAAGATGCCCCCAAATGACCATCGGGCAAGTCCGCCAAACTGGTCAGCGCTATCGCGATCAAGCAGGCAGACACGTTGTCCATGCTCTAGGAGTTCGAGGGCAGCGGTGATGCCCGCAATGCCACCGCCAACGATCACCGTGCCCGAGGAAAGAGATGTCATGTGCTGAGTAAAGAGCGGATGGGTGCAGGTGCCTACCAATTTAAGCACCGAGGCGCATGAAGTGTAGTTTAGCCGCGCGCCCGGCGAGCAAGGCTGGCTACGCGTTCCGGCGCACCCTCCGACACCACCCGAGGCGCACAGCGCATGATCGAATAGCGGGTGGGTCGGGCACGACCAGTGCCGTACGATTATCATGTGCCCTGCCGGACTACCCACTGCCCACGATGAGATTCTACTGCGTACTCATGCTTCTCCTGTTAACAGCGTGCGGGTGGACGGCCCACGCCCAGCCGTGGTCTACCGCGTTGCCTACGCCCCAGGGAGGCGACTTTGGCAATGGCGCAGCAACGAGCGACGCCGCGGGTGGGATCTTCGCCGAAGGGGAACGCGCCACCGCTGCTCCGGCCGTGGCCTTCGGCATCCCAACCGGCTTCGGGGCCGACTGGCGGGACGTGTTCGCTGCTGCAGGCGCGCAGAGCGGACTCCGCTACGATCGGGACTTTGTCGATGGCATTATCTTCACCGGCATTGGGCTGGGCGATGCACAGGCCGCGGCCGGCATGGAGTTGACACTGGCGGTCGTCGACCTCGTCGGCGATACGTTTGAGGACCAGACGCTCAGCATAAAGGTGCACCGGCGGATTGGAGCGTGGGCCGTTGCTGGAGGGATCGAAAACCTCTTCATCATGGGCGTGACCGACGGCGGCACTAGCGCATATGGCGTGGTGAGTGGCCATCTGCTAAAACGCAATCCCACCCGACCCTGGATGCAACAAGTCACCGTGACGGTGGGCATCGGCGACGGCCGATTCAACACGGTACGTCGGGTGCGGCGGGGGAAGAACGTCGCCAGCCCATTCGGAAGCGTGGCCCTTCGGGTGCATCCCACCCTGAGCACCCTCGCCACGTGGAACGGCCAGGATCTGACCGTGGGCATCTCCATTGCGCCGTTATCTACGATACCGGTCGTTATCACTCCTGTGTTGCTCGACGTGAGCAACCGGGCAAACAGTCGCCCGCGTTTTGCACTGAGCGTGGGGATTGGCGCGACGCTCTGATCCGGCGGGGGGTCCCTGTGCATGAATGCGGGGGGAGCCTCATGCCGCCGTGCGAAAGCGCTGGGCAGGCGAAGCCCTCAATTCGCAACTAACCACATGCGTAAGGTCCTCCTACCTTGCCTAATCTCACCGAGGCGAGCGGTTTCCCGGCTTGTCTCGACACGTTCAGGACGGCGTAGCCGGCAACAGCGCTGCACTTCTACCGTTGCTCACAGAGCCGCTGTTAGTGGGAACACCGGACGAGTCCATTGTGCGCAGGCGAACCCGGCGAGGACGGCGACGAGGCCAAGCCCATTACTTACCGCGATGTTCAGGAAGCCACGCAGCACCTCGCCATTGCGAAGCAAAATGATACTCTCCAAGCTGTACGTCGAGAACGTCGTAAACGCCCCGAGCAATCCCGTCAGCAGAAACAGGCCAGCCTGTGGAGAGAGGGCAGCGCGCTCGGCCAGGACCCACAGGAGCCCGATCAGGAAGCAGCCCACTAAGTTAGCGCAGAGCGTGCCCCAGGGAAAGCCGGTGCCAGCCAGCCGCAGAGCCAGGCCGGATACCGCGTATCGAAAGAGCACACCCAGCGCTCCCCCGCCGGCGACGAGAGCGAGCTTGAACCAGAAAGGCATGAGTAGTCGGCCCGGCGTCACGCACGGGGTTTCACGGAGGGAGATGCCGGGTCGACGTCGTCTTTCTCCACGCGCAGTGAGGCATGACCGGGGCGCCCGCCGAGGTATTGCTTCATATGCTGGATGAATCCATCAACGGCCTTGTTGCGCTCCTCCAATGTCAGTGCTTCCTGGGCGGACGGCGTGTCCAGAATGACGAGTTCGATGTCATTCGCATCGGAGGGGTTTGCGGCGGCAAAGCCAAAGTCGACATACCGTGTAGTCCCGCTGTGCCGGTGCCGAAGGATACAGGCCGGGCGATGCTTGACTTCAGCGTAATGAACCGACTCGTCCTCGAGGTACTGCCAATTGCGGGACGCGTCGGCGAAATCTTCCAACAGCTCCAGGGGGGTTAGCTTGGCGCTGGAGTCGAGGGTAAGCTTAACGTGGACGACCGTTTCCATCGGTTCGCTAGCGTTGGTGGGAGGCTGCGACGGCGAAGTCATGTATGCTAAATCTACGAAGAGGAAAGACAGCGCACAACCGACGGGAAGATTGACATGAATCCGCGCCGCGGACAGTTCGCCGTCCCCATCGTGCGATGACCGACGTGGAGCATGGTGGGGCCTGCAGACAATAATCTCCACGACGTGCCGTTCTCCCGATGCGCTCCGCGAGCTGAAATATCTCGCCAACGACTTGAAAGTACGATATATTTCGTATTATAATACGAAGCGTGTCGTACATTGAACCATTCTCCGATGTCATGCCGCCGACCGACCCGCCCATGCCTACCGACGCTGAACTGTCGATCCTTCGGGTGCTGTGGACGCATGGTGCGTCGACCGTGCGCGACGTACAAGATCGGCTCGATCGGGACGAGCCCATTGGCTATACCACCGTTCTCAAGTTGCTTCAGATCATGTTAGCGAAAGAACTCGTGACCCGCGACGAATCACAACGCGCTCACGTGTACACCGCGAATGTCTCCGAACCCATGACGCAACGGCGCCTTGTCAATGACTTGATGGAGCGCGCATTCGGAGGCTCTGCGCAGCAACTCGTCATGCAAGCCCTTGGCGGCAGCAACGTGTCCGATGAAGAGCTGGATGCCATCCGTACCCTTCTTGACAACTTAGACGCACAGACCAATGACGATGTCTTTGGGAATGACGCTTGATGGATTGGAGTGGTGGCTTGCTCACCCAACGACAGAGCATATCGGGTGGGTAGTGGTGCATACCGTGTGGCAGGGCGCGTTGCTGGCTGGGCTACTGGCTGGGGCATTGTCGCTGCTCCGCAACGAGCACGCACGTCTGCGATACGCGCTCAGCTTGATCACGCTTGCGGCGTTAGCACTGGCTCCAATCGGTACGTGGGTTGCGCTGCCGGCGGCCCCAGCGGAAGCTGTTGTGAGCGCCGACGCATCCGGACGCGGGCTTCCCGGGTCGGCGATGCCATTCCCGGAGGCTACCCCGTCGGCTAAGTCGGACGTCGCGTGGTTGACGGCCGCTCGCGCAGGATTCACGGCGATGCTGCCTGGCGTGGCAGTGGCATGGATGCTCGGCGTGAGCGTGCTGGCTATCCGGCTACTCGGCGGATGGATGCTCACGGTCCAGTTGCGGACCACCCGGTCGGAGGCCGTCGACGGGCGCTGGCAGCGCTGCGCGGATCGCTTGGCAAATCGGTTGGAGGTCACGTGGCCTGTACGCGTGCGGCAGTCCACGTTCATCGACGTACCCATGGTAGTGGGGTGGGTGCGGCCCGTGGTGCTGCTACCTGCCGGTATCCTCACAGGGCTGCCGCCACGGCAGATTGAGGCGCTCATCGCCCACGAGCTGAGCCATGTTCGCCGGCACGACGTCCTCGTGGGCTGGCTGCAAGCACTGGTTGAGACGCTGCTGTTCTATCATCCCGCCGTCTGGTGGGTCTCGAAGCAGGTCCGCCTCGAGCGCGAGCACTGCTGCGATGACCTGGCCGTGGCGCTGTGCCAGGACCGCGTGATGTACGCTCAGGCATTGACGACGCTCGCCAGCCGGCGGCAGGTGATACCAGCCGGAGGGTTGGGAGCTGCCGGAGGCGCCCTCCTGCCTCGCATCCGCCGACTCATTGGCACGTCGCCAGAACAGCCTCCGCGCCGCTACCGGCCGCCACTTGGGGTCGTCGGGGTAGTGCTGCTCGCCGGCACGTTGGGCATCGCTGCGTGCGCCTCGCAGCGGCCAATGGACACGGACCCGGAGATGACGCCCGCCACGGTGCAGGCCCCCTCCTCGCCCCGTGCAGACTCTCTTGACGAGGACACCGCGCGCGAGTCGGGGGACATATTCATAGCCGAGCACGAGACGGACGACAATGGGCGAGGCATCTGGAAACGCCACGTGCTGGTCGACTCCACCGGGCATGTCACGGTGTGGTCAGACCCGGGGCATGTGGTGCTGCCGAGCGAGCTGGATACGCTGGAGGGTGGCCGGCGGGCCCTTGCGCCGCGCCTATGGCGCTGGTTTGGAGAAGCTGACACCCTTCCAAGATCGCCGCGTCCCTGGTGGCCGCGCCGGGTACCGTCAGACACGCTGGCCTTCGTCTTTCCCGAGATCGCGGTGCCGGACGTCGATCTCGGTACGCTCGGTGCACTCGACTCGCTACGTATCCCGGCGCCCCCGCCCGCTGTGTTCTTCATGGAACGGGATACGCTGGACCTCGATGCCTTCCGTGCTCGGACGGATTCCCTCCGCCTCGTATTGCCACGCGGGTTGGCGCCCGACAGTCTAGGGCAGGCCCGCCTGGATAGCCTGGAGCGACAAGTCCAGCGCCAAGTACAACTTCATCGAGACGAGGCGAGGCGCGCGTTCCGCTGGAGTCAGCGCCTAGACGAGGCGCTGCGGGACAGTCTCCGACCGGATGGCTTCTCGCAACGGTGGGTGGAGCGCCAGATTCAGCAGGCAGACACACTGCGAGAAAAGTTGCTGCAACATCAACCGGAGCGACTTCGTGAGCAGGCCGACGCCCTTCGGCGGCAGGCCGAACGGCTGGAAGAGCAAGCTCGTGAACTGGAGGAACGCCGTCCGCCCGTGCCCGACACCATGGGCACGAGCAGTCGGCACTACCCCGTTCCGTTCGACGCAGCCCCGCTCGGCACGGTTCGGGCTGGCAGCCCGACCAGCCAGGTGGCAACCACGCCAGGCCCATCTGCTCCGGTTTACGTGCTGGCCCTGGACGCCCGCGGCGCGAAGCAGGTAGTCGCTCTGAGGGCAGTTGGCGGATGATCGACGTGTGTCTTCGTCGGTTAGTCACGACCGAACAGGTAGTACAGAATCAGGCCGCCGATCGGGAAGAAGACAATGAGCAGTGTCCAGAGAAGTTTGCCGCCAAACTCGCGCCGGTCGTCGCCCAGCAGGTCGACGAGTGCCACGATGTCGAGCACGATGATGAGGGTGCCGCAGATGCCCCAGTAGGGCGCGCTCATGCGCTCAAACAGGTTCGGGCCGCCGCATCCCACAAGCAACAACGAGGCGACAACGAGCAGGCCGACACCAAGGAGCGAGCGCGAGCGATGGAATAGAGTATCCATGGTTCTGTGCGTGGGTGAGTAAGGGAAATCGGGAGGCCAGTCCTCACAAGCACTACGGATGAGGGGGCGCCATTGATACAAGACCGGTTCACCCTCGACAGGGTTGCACCTGGCCCGGAGAGGAACAGAGCGACGCAAGACAGCGTGCGAAAAATCTATCTCGACTTGTAGCCCGTCAACCACTGTCCCACCCGCATGCGCATCGGTTCCATCGACCTCGGCGACCGCCCGCTCCTGCTCGCGCCCATGGAAGACGTGAGCGACCCGCCGTTTCGCATCCTGTGCAAGCGGTACGGCGCGGACATGCTGTACACCGAGTTTGTGTCATCGGCCGGACTGCTGCGCGACGTAGATAGTTCACACCAGAAGCTGGAGATCTTTGCCGACGAGCGACCCATCGGCATCCAGGTGTGGGGGGGAGACATCGATGAAGTGCGCCGCGCCGTGCCGATTGTCGATGCCGAAGCGCCGGACGTGATCGACATTAACTTTGGCTGCCCGGTGCGGAAGGTGGTGAAGAAAGAAGCGGGGGCCGGCATCCTCCGCAACCTGCCGAAGATGGAAGAGATCACGCGCACGGTGATCGAGCAGGCCAACCGGCCCGTGACTGTCAAAACGCGTCTTGGTTGGGACGACGACTCTATCCAGATCGTGGACGTGGCGCGGATGCTCGAAGACGTAGGGATCGCCGCGCTGGCTGTGCACGCCCGCACGCGCTGCCAGATGTACAAGGGCGAGGCCCGCTGGCCGTGGCTCCGCCGTCTCAAGGCAGAGGGGGTGCGCGACATCCCGCTCATCGGCAACGGCGATGCGCTGGACCCCGAAAAGATCGAGGCCATGTTCGATGAGACGGGCGTCGACGGCGTGATGATTGGCCGCGGGGCCATCGGTAACCCGTGGATCTTCCAGCAGGCCAAAATCTACCGCGAGACCGGCGAGGTGCCGCCTCCGCCCTCATGGGAGGAGCGCGTGAAGGTCGTCGCCGAGCATCTGGCCCTCAAGTGCGAGTGGCTTGGTGAGCGCAAGGGGGTGCTGGAGATGCGCCGGCAGTATAGTGGTTACTTCAAAGGCTTCCGCAACGCCTCCAAGCTGCGCCACCTTATCATGCAGGAAGATACGCAGGAGGGGGTGTTGGACGTCATGCTCAACTTCAAGCCCGACGCGCCCGACATCCAGCTGCCCAGCGCAGAGTTGCCCACTCAGCGCGTGAAGGACGCCCTCGACGATGCCGACCCTTCAGCAGAGACCGCAGGCGTCAAGAAGGCCCGGCTTCCTGAAGCGTTGGCGTAGGGTTGAGCGACTGTTTCATTGTCGTAACTCGGGCAGGCCACATGCAACATCCTGCTGGGCCTCAGGTTGTCTGCTCTACACCGTTTCTTCAAAAAAGCAGGGTGCCATGGCGCGCACATCGTCGAAGACGAGCCACCAAACCCTCGGGGGGGCCCGCATCAGCTTTCGAGCCGTTGTTGAGGCAGGCCTCGCAGCCGGGGTGCTGTTCTTGCTCCTCGAGTTTATCACCGGGTCACTGGGAGCCGCTACGGCGCTGGGGCCGGCTACTTTCACGTTGCAAACCGCGTTGAACGTGGGGGACGTGCCTCCATCGGCCACGTTGGTTTCGGCGGCCATGCTCCTTCATTTCCTGCTCTCGCTGGCCACCACCTTTGTGTTGGGCCTCATCATTCACCGCATGGTCCGGCCCTACGCCATTGTGGCGGGGGTACTGTACGGCGCTTTTCTGTACGCGGGCAACGTCGTGCTCTTCGTGGTCATTCAGCCGGAGCTCGGGCTCGTCAACGATACGTTGATGCTGGTCAACTATGCCCTCTACGGAGCCTTCGGGGCATGGCTCTACAAACAGCGGCAGCCGGCCCGCTGATTAAGATCGGCCCGGGTACAACACGACGGGTTAGATCGCGTGCGGCGGGATGTACGTTAGGGCAGTGAGCCGAGGCCAGGCAACGTCGTGTGGAACTGGACGGGCCGTCCATCGTCTTCGGACACGACGCCACTCTTCTCCTTCACCGGCAACTCTGTGCTATGAGCGACGCTCCGCGCTACTGGACGCCCGCCTTCGTGGAACGATTTGTAGATGCCTTGAACACCGATTCCGACTTCCAACGAACCGCCGGATCGTTCTCCAACACCATCATCCTGCGCTGCCTGGACACGCCCGATGGCGAAGACATCTCGGCCGCTTACACCTTTGACGACGGCCAGGTGGTGGATGTCGACCTGTGGATCGACGACGCACCGTCCGACGAGATGCGCAACGATCCGTTTGATAGCGGCCAGGCGCTGGCGCGTGCCACCGCGCCATACGACGTGTGGGTCAAGATGGACAAAGGCGAGATGGGCGTCGTCCAAGCGCTCTCATCGCCCGATTACAGCATTGAAGGCTCGACGATCAAGATCATGTCGAACATTGGCGTGTTTCGCGGGATGAACACCGTGGCTGCACAGGTCGAGAAGACGTACGCGTAACGATCTGAGGCTCCGGTCCGTATGGTACACCGCACTCGTGAATCAACGATCTGAGGTGAATATGGCTGACGCGACTAACAACTCAAACAAGCCCAGCATCAACATTACACGCGGTAAGAAGAAACCCCCGCGTTCCAACAAGCCCTCACAGAAGACAACGTCGAACGACTCCAGCAGCTGGTTCGACCTGCCCACCGATCTCACATCGGGTGCCCGCGACGTGTGGCTGGCGGGCCTTGGTGTCCTGTCGGTCGTCGAGGACCAGGGGGCGAAGCTGTTTCGTGCACTCGTGCAGGAAGGCAAGAACTGGGAAAAGACCCAGCACGATGCGGCCAGCAGCGCGTTGAAGGCGGCCGAGGAAGAAACCGAACAGGTCGCTGAGGCGACGACGGAAGCGCTCGACGAGCAGGGTGTCCGCCGCGTGCGGGAGGGCGTGGATTCTGCGCTGAGCCGTGCGGGCCTCCCGACGCGCTCCTCCATCGATACGTTGCGCGCTCAGGTGAACGACCTCGCCCAGAAGGCCGACCGGCTGGCTGCGCAACTCGATGAGAGCGACGATGCAGGCGGCGCCTAGCAAGCACAACGGCCGCAGGCGACGGGCTGGGCCCCGCCGCGTTACGCTACATCAGCGCGGAGGTGCTTAAACTCGTCCACGTAACCATCTAAGATCGTCTCGGGATCAGGGACGAGGCCGGCGTCGGTCGCGATGCCGAGGCGCACTTCACCGGCGTAGCTGAACACGCTCACGCCCATGCCGATTTTGCCGGCGCGCGGCACCCACGGCATCACGTGCTGCAATCCGCGGCCCGCTATGTGCAGCTTTTCGCGGGGGCCGGGCACGTTTGTCATCACGGCGCTTGCCTTGCTACTGAGCAGCTTCACCACCTGGTCCTCCACCTCAAGCGGGACGGCGCCAAGCGCTCGAAGGATGCCTAAAGCCGCCACCGCCTCGGACGACGACTTGACCGCGTCCATGCGCCGCTTGACGGTGAGCACACGCTCTTGCGGCCCCGGCTGCCCTACGGGTAGCGTCAAAAATACGAGTCCAAAGCGGTTGCCCAGCGTCAGCGCGCTGCGTTGCGGGCGCAGGTTGACGGGGATCAACCCGCGCACAGCGATCCCGTCGGTGGGCTCACCGCGAGAGGCGAGGTAGTGGCGGAGGGCACCCGCTACGGCCCCGAGCAGCACGTCATTCACCTTGGCATCCAGCGCGTGGCCGATCGCCTTCACGTCCTCCAGCGGCACGGGGGCCGACCACGCCGCTCGCTGGCGTACGCCAAGGTCGCCTTTGAACAGCGTTCGTGAGTCAGGCTGGAGGAGGGCAAACTTGGTCAGGGCTGCGCTCACGCTCATCCCTTGCTTCACGCGCTTCAGCAGGTGCTTCGGGCGCAGCACCATCGTAAGCCCCTCGCGCGCCAATGCATTGGTTGCCTTGATGACGCCTTCTGCCGTCGACGTCACTGCGTTGAGCGTAGGGCGGAAGACGCTCGGGACGAGGTCCCACGCCGACGCGTCGGCTGGCTGCGGCTGATGGCGCGATTCGCTGAAGAACTCGTCCGTCAACGAGAGGAGCACCTGTACGAGCGCGATGCCATCGGCGATGCAGTGATGGAGCCGCACGATGAGCGCGCTGCCGCCCTGGTAGTCCTCGATGAGGTGCATCTGCCACGGCGGCTTCGAGAAGTCGAGCGGGATGCTCATGAGATCACTCACCTGCTCCTGCAGTTCCGCTTGCGCGGCGGGGGCCGGGAGGGCGGAGCGGTGGAGGTGCTGCTCGACCTCGAAGTATGGGTCCATCTCCCAGTACGGGTCGTCCTCCAGGCGCATCACGCGTTGCTTGAACCGCCGGAAGCACAGCAGTCGCTCGTCGATGATCGACGCCATCGTGGCGTAGTCGATCGGGTCGTCCAGCACGAGGACGGCCGTAATGGTCATCAGGTTTGTCGGGTGGTCCATACGGAGCCACGCCGTGTCGACCCCGGAGAGCGATTCGCGGTGGCGCATGGGCAGAGGCTACGACTCGTGAAGGGAAAACCGGTGGGGGGAGTCACGGCGTTGGGCCGCCAAAGCGATCGAACCAGGCGAGGATGTAGTTGACCTTGGCAATGAGTTGGCTCGGCCGCGCCGCGATGCCGTGTGAGGCGCCGGGGATGCGCACCAGCGCCGTCTCTACGCCGCGATACTGGAGGGCCTGGTAGTACTGCTCGCTGTCCGACATGGGCGTGCGGTAATCCTCCGTGCCGGTGAGCAGCATCGTGGGCGTGGTTACATTGCCAACGAGCGAAATGGGCGAGCGCTCCATGTAATGCTCGGTGTGCTCCCACGGTGGGCCCGGGAACCAGTACTTGATGCCGTACGGGTACATGTCGGCCGTCAGCGCCCAGCTGTACCAGTTGATGACTGGCTTCGCTGAGACCGCCGCGCGGAACCGGTCCGTCTGGCCCACGATCCAGGCGGTGAGCACGCCGCCGCCGCTGCCACCCGTCACGTACAGCCGGTCCGTGTCGATGAAGCCGCGGTCGATCACGGCATCCACGCCCGCCATCAGGTCGTCGTAGTCGTAGCTCGGGTAGGCGTGGTGGATGGCGTTGCCAAAGTCCTGCCCGTAGCTCGTCGAACCGCGCGGGTTGGTGTAGAGGACGACGTAGCCCGCCGCGGCGTACAGCTGCACCTCCGAGGAGAAGTACGGCCCGTACGCGGCGAACGGCCCACCGTGGATCTCCAGCAGCAGCGGATAGTCCTCGTCCGGATCGAAGTCCGGCGGCGTCACGATCCAGCCCTCGATGGGGCGGCCGTCGTGCGAGGACGTGTAGGTGAACTCCTCCACGGCGCCGAGCGTCTTGTGGCCGAGCAGATCCTCATTCAGCGCGGTGAGCACCTGCGATGCCTGCCCGGCTTGCCCGATGGCGACGTCGGCGGGGCGCTGCGGCGTGCTGTGCGTGAAGGCGAATCGCCCGTCGCTTGCCAGCGAGAACGAGCCGCTCGTGTACGGCCGCCCGATTGTGGTGCCGCCGACCTGTGTGGCGAGCTCTTCGCGCTGCCCGTCGAGGGTGACCGAGCCGATCTTGGTCGTGCCCTCATCATCGTACTGGAAGATGATCCGCTGGCCGTCGGCGTGCCAGGTGGGGTTCTGCACGTCCCGCCCGAAATCGGGCGTGATGACGCGGGCGTTGCTGCCGTCAGTGTTCATCACGTAGAGGCGGGTGATCTGGTAGCCCTGCTCCCGGTCGTCGAATCCGGTATACGCGACGCGGTCGCCGCTGGGGGAGAGAGCGAGGCTGCCATCGGGCCCTTCACGGTCGGTTAGCGTCGTGATGCCGCGCGTGTCCAGGTCGACGCGGTAGATCTCCGTGTTGAGGGGGTTGAGCGGCCCGTCGTCGTGCCGGTTGGCCGAGAAGAGGAGCGCCGAGCCGTCCGGCGTCCACACGGGCGGGCCGCCATGGTTGTAATCGCCGTGCGTAATCTGGCGCGGGGCACTTCCGTCGGCGGGGAGCACGAAGAGGTGCGTGTAGCCTTCATCGAGGTAGCCGCTACCGTCCGACCGGTAGATGACTTGGTCGATGACATCCGGCGCCGGGGCCCATTCGGCGCCATCGGGCTGGGCGGGCATCGACGCGAATGGCGCAGGATCGGCCTTGACCATCATCGAGAAGGCCAGGTGCGTGCCGTCGGGCGACCAGGCGAGGCCACCGGGGGACTCCGTGAGCTGTGTGAGCTTCGCCGTTTGCCCTGTGTCCATCCAGCGCACGAAGATCTCGGCACCTTCGTCCGTGCTGGAGACATATGCGATCCGATCGCCGCTCGGCGACCACCGCGCCCCCGACGCATTCTGCCCAGGCTCCGTGAGTGGGCGGTGGCCGGAGCCGTCCGCGTTCACAATCCAGAGCGACGCATTTCGCTGGTCGTCCATGATGTCCATCGACTGCCGCGTGTACACGATGCGGCTGCCATCGGGCGCGATCTGCGGATCCGACGCGTACTCTAGGTCGAAGATATCGATCGGCTGGAGGTGCGCCGTGGTCTCGGGTGGGGCCGCGTCTTGGGCGAGGGTGGGGGGGACGAGCAGGAGCAGCAAGGCTCCGAGCCAGGGCGCGATGCGGGGCAGGGATAGCATAGAGCAACCGGTTGGATGGTGAGAAGCGCGGACAGGATGCTGCAAACCGCAATGTAGCAAAGAAATCCAGATGCAACCAACCGTGTTAGTGGCAGAGCCGCGTGTTGACGCTTATCCTTTTGATCGGCTGTGTGGCATCAACATCGGTGCCCGCGGCGGCCCCTTATTGACTCCGCACCTCCATCTGTTTTATGGCTACTACTGCACAGGACGCGCCCAACCGCGTCGGCTTCATCACGGCTGCCTCGCTGGTTGTGGCCAACATGATTGGCACGGGCATCTTCACGAGCCTCGGCTTTCAGATCGCGTACATCGACTCGGTGTTTGCGCTGCTCATGCTGTGGGTGGTGGGCGGCGGGCTGGCCCTCTGCGGCGCGCTGGTCTACGGCGAGCTCGGCGCGGCCCTCCCGCGATCCGGTGGCGAGTACCACCTGCTCTCGCGGATCTACCATCCATCGCTGGGTTTTCTGGCCGGATGGATCTCGGCGACGCTCGGGTTCGCGGGGCCCATCGCGCTGGCCGCCATTGCGTTCGGCGAGTACACGACGGCCGTCTTTCCGTCGCTCTCGGCCCAGCACCTCGCGGCCGGGATCGTCATTGTGAGCAGCATCATTCACGGGACGAGCGTGACGCTGGGCAGTCAATTTCAGAACCTGTTCACCGGGCTCAAGGTGCTGCTCATCGTGCTCTTCATCGCGGCCGCCGCAGGCGTCGACGCGCCGCAGTCCATCTCGACCATGCCAACGTGGGAAGGACTGAGTCAGATGATCACGCCGGGCTTTGCCGTATCGCTCGTGTTCGTCTCGTACGCGTACACGGGCTGGAACGCGGCGATCTACATCGTGGGTGAGATCAAGAATCCGAACAAGAACCTGCCGCGGTCACTCTTGCTCGGCACGCTGCTCGTGATGGTGCTGTACGTGCTGCTCAACTTCGTCTTCCTGTACACGGTGCCCATGGGCGAGCTGGCGGGCCGCGTGGAGGTCGGCTACGTCTCCGGGCTGGCCGTCTTTGGCGAGGTGGGCGGGCAGATCATGTCGCTGCTGATCGCCGTGCTGCTCATCTCGACGGTGAGCGCGATGGTGTTCCTCGGCCCGCGCATCACGCAGGCGATGGGCGAGGACCTGCCTGCGCTCCGCTGGCTGGCCCTCACGAGCGAGCGGGAGATTCCCGTCGTCTCGGTCCTCTTTCAGGCGACGGTTGCGCTCCTTTTCATCTACACGTCGACGTTCGAGCAGGTGCTTATCTACGCGGGCTTCACGCTCACGCTCATCACGTCGTTGGCGGTGGCCGGCGTGTTCGTGCTGCGCGTCCGCGAGCCGGACCTGCCGCGCCCGTACCGCACGTGGGGCTATCCCGTGACGCCCGCCATCTTCCTGCTGCTCAACACGTGGATCCTGGTGTACGTCTTCATCGACAAGCCGACCGAATCGCTCGTCGGGCTCGGCATTGTGGCCGTGGGGGCGGTGCTGTACGGCATCAGCGTGTGGTTCGGCATGGCGACGCCCGAGGTGCCGGACGTCACGGCTGACGCGGCGGAAGAGGCTGAGGCGTAACGCGTAGAACGTGAAGCGTAAAACGTGAACCGCGCCCACTCCCCACGCTTCACGCCCTCACGTCTCAAAGCGCCAGGCTGAGGCGGGCGAAGTAGAACGCGCCGTTGAAGCCCTGCTGGACGGGCGCGTAGTCGAAGACGC